>DATLDY010000231.1:0-10468 GCA_035525655.1 Burkholderiales bacterium | reverse complement strand
TGGCTTCACGCCCGCTTCGGCGAAGGCCGCCGCACCGGACCAGGCGGTGGCGGAGTAGGTGAGGTCGATCCGGCCGCCGTCCTGGCCCTTCACGGCCTGGCCGGTGCCCAGCACATTCACCAATGGCTTCTTGAGAGAGCGAGCGATTTCGGGCCGGGTGACGATGAGCGCACCGCCGCCATCGCTCACCACGCAGCAGTCGAGGCGGTGGAGCGGGTCGGCGATCATCGGCGACGCCACCACATCCTTTACCGTGACGACGTCGCGCAGCATGGCGTTCGGGTTGTGCTGCGCGTGATGCGAGGCGGCGACCTTGATCCAGGCGAGCTGCTCGCTCGTCGTGCCGAACTCGTGCATGTGCCGCATCGCGCACATGGCGTACATGTTCACCGTGGCGGGACCATACGGCTGCTCGAACGCGGCGTCCGGCGCGTTGGCGCCGTAGTTGCGCGGCTGAGTTCCGCTCGAGCCTTCCGATCGTGGCCGGCCGGCGAGCGTGATCAGGGCCACGTTGCACTGCCCGGCGGCGATGGCCGCCGCGGCGTGAGCCACGTGCACGATGTAGGAGGAGCCGCCGGTCTCGGTCGAGTCCACGTGCCGCACCTTGAGCCCCAGGTAATCGACCATCGACAGCGGTCCGAGACCGGGCGCGTCGCCGGCGCAGAAGTAGCCGTCGACGTCGTTCTTCGAGAGCCCCGCATCGGCGAGCGCGCCGTTCATCACCTCCGCGTGCAGCCGCGCCACCGACTTGTCCGGCGCCTTGCGCGTCGGGTGCTCGTAGATGCCGGCGATGCACGCCTTCATTGGACCCATTCCTTGATCGCGCGTGCACGTGACGCGGCGTTGTCTTTGACCGGCCGGGCGGGCACTAGATGCGCGAACACGTCTTCCGGGGCCGCGATCGTCAGGACATTTGGAAGCGCGGCAACGCGCTCGCGCCAGTCATAGGAGAGGCAAGCTTGCCATGCGGGCTCATAGCTCGCCGGTTGCTTCATCGCCTCCCGCACGCGGATCGTGAGCTCCTGCGGATCGATGCGAGCGGTGTGGCGCGCATTCTGGTGCGTGCGCTCGAACCACGGCCACCAGAGCTCCGAATCGCGCATGTGATGCCACGCCCGCAGCCAGTGGCTGCCGTCCCAGACCGGGGTCACCGGCGGCGCGTACTCCTCGACGAGGCGGCGCTCTTCCTGTCGAAGAATGCACGGCGCGTCCAGCACGACGCGCGCCGCGCGCTTGCCGAGCTGGTCAGCCAGATCGACGGCGACCGCGCCGCCGCCATTGTGGCCGTACAGCACCGACGGCTTGATGTTCAGCTTCTTCAGCAGCCCGAAGACCGAGCCGCCCGGGTCCGATTCGCCATGCCCCGGCAGGTCCACGGCCAGCGCGTTGCCGAGCTCCATTACGAGGTCGTCATAGAGAAACGAGGAGCCGGGGGCATGGTGCAGGACGAGGTAACGAACGTCCTCGAGCGTGCCGGAATAGCGGAAGAAGATCCCATCGACGTAATCCGTGGTGCTGCGGCCCGGCAGGGGCGTGCAGGAGGGAGCCGGTGGTGGCTCGCCGCGCGGCGGGTGCTTAAGCAGGATCTCGCGCTCGCGCAGCGTCGCCGGATCGAGCTCGCGCGGGATCGCTTCCTGCCACGCCGAGGCCGGATAGAGAGGCCGGGTCAGCCACATGCTGTCGCCGGGCCGGTTGCCGAAGCACACCGGCACCTTGAGCTCGGCGAGCACGTCGAGCGCGCGGTGTCGGAAGGGCGCGGCATAACCGATGCGGTAGTCGTTGCCGGCTTCGAGCATCTCGACCACGCCGCGATGCAGGAAGTCGACGTCCGGTATGTCGGCGTCGGAGCGCGCGGCGGCGCTCTGCCGGTTCCACGGCCAGAAGACGTGCTGGTCGCGATAACGCATCCACAGGCGCAGCAGGTGGCCGCCGTCCCAGACGGGGACGATCGGCTCGAGGTACGCGTCGAGCTCCTCGTCGGTGTAGCGCTTCGCGAACACGGCGTAGCCGTCGGCGAGGGCCATCGAGGTGCGGCTCGGATGCCGCGCGGCAAACTCTACCGCGATCGAGGCGCCGGTATGACGGCCGTAGGTCGCCACCTGCTCGATGCCGAGCGCATCGAGCGTCTCCGCGAGCGCGTCGGCGAAGTCCTCGATCGAGGGCCTGGGCTGCGCGAGCCTGTCCGACAGGCCGAACCCCGGCATGTCGAAGGCGAGGCAGGTGAACTTCTCGCCGAACACCGGCATCAGCGGGCGCATCACCTTGGCCGACACGGGACACGCATGCAACATGGCAAGCGCCGGACCCCGGCCGGCACGCAGGTAATGCACGCGACGCTTGCCCACCGTCACGAAGTGCTTGGTGATGCGCATCAGTAGCTGCGCGGCAGGCCGAGGCGTTCGCCGATGAAGTTGCGCACCATCTCGTTGGAGATCGGGCTGAAGGGGCCAAGGCGCGCGTCGCGGAACAGGCGCTCCATCGGGCTTTCCTCGACCAGGCCGTAGCCGCCGAGGACGCGCAGCCCGCGGTCGGTGGCGCGCACCGCGGTCTCGCTTGCCGCGAGCTTCGCCATCGCCGCTTCCATTGCGCAGTCGACTCCCTGGCTCTGCATCCATGCCGCCTTTGCGGTGAGGAGGCGGATCTGCTCGAGCTCGGTGGCGATGTCGGCGAGCGGGTGCTGCACGGCCTGGAAGGCGCCGATCGGGCGGCCGAAGGCGCTGCGATCGCGCGCGTACTGCAGCGCCTGCTCGAGCGCCGCGGCGGTGATGCCGACATACATCGCCGCGCACAGGATTCGCTCCTCGTCGAGCGAGCGGAGCAGCGTGTACCAGCCGCGTCCCTGTTCGCCGACCACCGCGTCGGCCGGCGCGCGCGCATCGTCGAGGAACACTTCGCAAGTGCAGGCCGCGCGTTGCCCCATGAGCTCGAGGCGGCGCACTTGCACGCCCGGCTGGTTGCGAGGCGTGAGGATCAGCGACAGGCCGCGCGCGCGCTTCGCGTCCGGCGCCGGGTCGGTGCGGCAGAGCACCAGGATCGCATCGGCGTCGTCGGCGAACGAGGTGTAGAGCTTCTGGCCGCGCACTACCCACTCGCCGCCCTGCAGGGACGCGCGCGTCTTCAGCGCGAGCACGTCAGTGCCGCCGCCGGGCTCGCTCATGCCGAAGCTCATCAGGAAATCGCCCGCGGCGAGGCGCGGAAGGAGCTCCGCCTTTTGCTTTGCGCTGCCCGACTCGCGCAGGATGCGCGCGGTCATCGATACGAGCAGCCAGTCGGTGGCGAGCGAGGGGAAGCGGCGCGCCAGCTCTTCGGTGAAGACCGCCGCGGTCGACACATCGGCGCCGCTGCCGCCGTATTCGTTCGGCACGGAAAGTCCCTGCCAGCCGAGCGCGGCGAAGCGCTTCCAGATCTCACGCGGGATCTTGCGCGCGCGATCCATCTCCCGAATTTTTCTTTCGGGGAGTTCCCCGTCAAAAAAGGCGCGAACGCTGTCGCGCAGCATCTCGTGCTCGGGTACGCGCTCGAAGCTCATGCCGCCTCGCCCAGGTAGACCTGCTGCACCTCGCGGCGCGAGCGCACTTCGGCCGGCGTTCCCTCGGCGAGCACGCGCCCCTGATGCATGACCGTGACGTGCGTGGCGACGGCGAACACTACCGCCATGTCGTGCTCGGTGAAGACGCACGAGAGGCCGAGCTCGCGCGCCACCCGGTGCACGAGGCGAATCGACTCGAGGCGCTCCTGCGCCGCCATGCCGGCGGTCGGCTCGTCGAGCAGGAGCAGGCGCGGCTCGCCCGCGAGCGCGATGGCGAGCTCCAGGCGCTTCTGGTCGCCATGCGAGAGCGTCCCGGCAGACCGGTCGGCGTTCGACAGCCCGACGAGGGTGAGCAGCTCGCGTGCGCGCTCGGCGTAGAGCGAGCGCGCCCTGGGCCACATGCTCCAGCTGCGGCGCGCGTGGGCGAGGAGCGCCACCTGCACGTTCTCGAGCGCGCTCAAGTCCGCAAACACGCTGGTGATCTGGAAAGTGCGGCCGACACCGCGGCGCGCGAGCAGATGCGGCGGCTCGCCGGTCACATCGCGACCCTCGAAGATGACGCGGCCGGCGTCGGGACGCAGCAGTCCGGTCATGGTGTTGAAGAAGGTGCTCTTGCCTGCGCCATTGGGGCCGATGATCGCGCGGAAGTCGCCGCGCGCGACGCTCAGGTTCACGCCGCCCAGCGCCTCGAGCCCGCCGAAGCGCTTGGCGAGGCCCTCAACGTGCAAGATCGGCTCGTTCATGCCGGTTTCCTTCGAAAGCTGCTTAACCCTTCCGGCAACAGCAGCACCAGCGCGACGATGATCACGCCCATTGCGAGCGGCCAGTACTCGGTGCGGCCGCTGATCAGCACTTCCAGCACGACGTACACCGCGGCGCCGAGCGCGGGCCCGAGGAAGGTGTGCACGCCGCCGAGCACCGCCATGACGATGGGCGTCGCGCTCGCCGTCCAGTTGAGCCAGCCGGGAAACACGTTGCCGGTGGAGAGGGCGAAGATCGCGCCCGCGAGCCCGGCGAGCGCGCCGCTCAGCACGAAGGTGGCAAGCTGGTGCGCGCGCACGTTGACGCCGATGTACTGCACGCGACGCGGATTGGCACGCAGGGCGCGCAGTGTGTAGCCGAAGGGTGAGCTCACTACGCGGTACAGCACATAGAGCACGGGAACGACCAGGGCAAGCGCGTAGTAGTAATAGTAGAAGGGCCGCGCCAGGGGGCCGGGCGGCTTTAGGCCGGTCATCCCGTCGTCGCCGCCGGTGAGGCCGGTAGCCTTTAGCGCGAGGGTGTAGAGGAGCATCTGGAAGGCGAAGGTGAGCATCGCGAAGTAGATGCCGGAGCGGTGCACCGAGAAGAAGCCGATCACCACGGCAAAGGCGGCGGAGACCGCGAGCGCGACGAGCGGCACCAGCGCGAAAGCGATGCCGGCCGGCAGCCCGGCCTTCTTCATGACGAGCGCCGCGGCATAGCCGCCGACGCCGAAGAAAGCCGCGTGGCCGAAGGACAACATGCCGCCGTAGCCGAGGAGCACGTTGAAGCTCATCGCGTAGAGCGCGAAGGCGAGCACTTCGATGGCGATGAAGAGCCAGAATTCCGACAGCACGAACGGCAGCCCGACGAGAGCCACGGCGAGCAGGGCCCAGCGCGTCACCTGACGTTCCACTCATTCACCATAGAGTCCGTGTGGCCGCACGATGAGCACGATGGCCATCACCACGAAGGTGAGCACCACTGCGCCGCCCGGGATGGCGAGGATGCCGAATGCATTGATGATGCCGACGAGAAGCGACGCGATCAGCGCGCCGAGCACGCTGCCCATGCCGCCGATCACCACCACGACGAAGGCGTCGATGATCACCTGCACGTGCAGCCCGGGACCGACCGCTACGATCGGCGCCGCGAGCGCGCCGCCCAGGCCGGCAAGCGCCGCGCCGGCGGCGAATACAGCCGTGAAGAGCAAGCGCGTGTTGACGCCGAGCGCGCTCAGCATGCCGCGGTCGATGGTGGCGGCGCGCACGAAGACCCCCCAGCGCGTGCGGTGGAGCACGATCCAGAGCGCCGCCGCGACAACGGCGCCGACCGCGATCAGGAAAAGACGGTAGGTGGGGAAGGTGACGCCCATGGCCTGCGCGCTGCCGGCGAGCAGCCCCGGCACGGCGACCGAGTGGTCCTCGCGACCCCAGACGAGCTTTGCCACGTCGCCGAGGATGAAGACCAGCGCGAACGTGAGGAGGAGCTGGTACTCGTGCGGCGCATGGTAGATGCGCCGCAGGAGTCCGCTCTCGAGCGCCGCGCCCAGCACGGCAAGGCCGGCGGCCGCGCCGAGTAGCGCGAGGCCGAAGCTGCCGATGCCGCCGGGAGCGAGCGCGGTGAGGCTTACCGCGAGCAAGGCGCCGAGCATGAAGAGCGCGCCGTGCGCGAAATTGATGATGCGCAGCACGCCGAAGATCAGCGACAGCCCCGCCGAGATGAGGAAGAGCAGCATCCCGTTCGACACGCCGGCGAGGAGCTGCCGCGCCACCACCACCGGGTTCTGCACCCACGCGAGGTGCTGGGCGACGAGGTCGATCACGCTGGCCGAATATACGGGAAGCGCCTTGACAACGGGAGAGCCTTGTCCAGACAATTGATCGACTATTGGAGGAGGTGAACGATGAAGTCATTCATCCTGGCGGTTACGCTCGTGCTAGGCGCAACCGGCGCCTCGGCGCAGGAGCCGATCAAGCTCGGCCTGATCGACATCTACAGCGGCGGCTTCGCGTTCATCGCCGACAGCATCCGCAACGGCTTCCAGATCGCGGTCGACGAGGCGAACGCGGCCGGTGGCCTGAACGGGCGCAAGTTCGAAGTGGTCACCGCCGACATGGGCGGCTCGGTGGACAAGGCGGTGACCGAGGCGCGGCGCATGATCCTCGAGGAGAAAATCAAGTACGTCACCGTGGGCATCCACAGCGGCGCGGCGGTGGCGGTGGGCAACCTCGGCAAGGAGCACAAGGTGCTCATCAATGGCGGCTTCGCCACCACCAAGCGCCTGACGGGAGAGGCCGGCCACGACTACGTGGCGCGCGCCAACCTCTCGACGGTGGAGATCGGCCGCGTGATGGCCGAGCACCTGAAGTCGCGCCCCGACGTGAAGCGCATCGCGGTGATCGCGCCCGACTACGAGTACGGCCAGCACTTCGTCGCCGACTTCGTCGCCGGCCTGAAGGTGGCGCGGCCTGACATCACCATCGTGCGCACGGAGATGCACAAGCTCGGCGCCACCGACTTCGGCCCGCACGTCACCGCGCTGCAGGCGCAGCCCGTGGACATGGTGGTCGGCGGCATGTTCGGCGCGGACCTGGTCAACTTCCTGCGCTCGGCGCGCGACTTCGGCCTGTTCAGCGGCAAGACGCAGTTCTTCACCCACGGTCTCGACCTCGCCAAAATGGGCGCGCTGAAGGATTCGCTGCCGCCCAACACGATGGGCACGGTGTGGTATCCGTTCTATGCCATCAACACGCCGAAGTCCAAGGCCTTCGCCGCCGAGATCGAGAAGCGCATGAAGACCTATCCGACCGGTTCCACGGCCGTCGGCTACGTCGCGGGCAAGATGCTGGTCGAGGGCATCCGCAAGGCCGGCACGGATGATGTGGAGGTGGTGCGCAAGGCGCTCGGCACCGTGTCGTTCGAAGGCCCGACGGGGATGACCAAGATCCGCGCCTGCGACAACATGGCGCTCTACAACTTCTACGTCGGCAACGTGAAGCGCGACGCGTCCCTGCCGGACGGCATCGGCATGACCGACGTGCAGGCCATCAACACCGAGACCGTTGCCCGCAGCTGCGACGACGTGAAGAAGGCGCGCGCCAGCGGCGGCTAAGAGCGAAATGCAGCGCACGCAGGACGAGCGCCTGCGGCAGATGCTGGCGCTCTGCGCGCGCGGCCATGCGTTTTACCGCCGCCGGTGGGCTGAAGCCGGCGTCGACGTGCATTCGATCCGTGGCGTGGAGGACCTGGATCGCCTGCCGCTCACTTCCAAGCAGGAACTGATGGCCGATCCGGAGGCATTCCGCCTGCGCCTGCCGGACCTGCCGCTGCACGAGCGCGCGCTGTGGGAGGTGATCTACACCACGGGCTCCACCGCCGAGCCGACGCCGATTTACAGCACCACGCACGATTACCACGCCTACCTCTTCCAGTCCCGGCGCGTGGCGGAGATCTCCGGCATCCGCGAGACCGACGTGATCGCCAACCTCTTTCCGCTCACGCCGGCGCCGATGGGCGCGTTCGTCCGCTCGGTGACCAACGCGTACGCGGCCGGCGCGACGATCTGCGCCGCGCTGCCCGGCTCCGCGCATGGCAGCTTCGACGTGCATCGGCCCCTCGATTACGCGGTCCGCACGGTGGAAGTGCACCGCGCGAGCGTGCTGTGGGGCGTGCCGAGCTTCCTGCGCCGCGTGCTCCTGCGGGCAAAGGAGCTGAACGCCGACTTCCGCAGCGTGCGCATGTGCGCGATCAGCGGCGAGGCGACCGCGCCCGAGATGCGCGAGGAGCTGAGGCGCTGCCTGCGCGAGCTCCAGGCCGCGGGCACGACGGTGTTCGACCGCTACGGTTCGACCGAGCTCGGCGCCTTCGCGCAATGCCGCGAGGAGGGCGACTGGCACAACCCAGCGCCCGAGATCCAGTACCACGAGGTTGTCGACCCCGCGACAGGGCGCCGCCTCCCGGACGGCGAGCGCGGCATGCTCGCGGTGACGCACCTCGATCGTCGCGGCACGGTGCTGATCCGCTTTGTGGTCGGCGACACCGTCAGCCTGACGCGCGAGCCGTGCCCGCACTGCGGACGCACGAACGAGCGCATCGTCGGCCCGGTAGTGCGCGGCGGCGACCTGGTGAAGGTCAAGGGCATGCTAATCAGCCCGGGCGCGCTGGTGGCTGCACTCGCGGCGATGCCGGGACTCGACGAATTCCAGGTGGTGGTACGGCGCGAGCGCGAAACCGATCCCTACTCGATGGATGAGCTCGTGGTGCGCATCGCGTGTCATGACCAACAACTGGTCCGGCAGGTCGCGGCGCGAACTTTGGAAGTCACGCGCGTGAGCGCGACGGTCGAGGTGGTCGAGGCTAAGGAGATCTACGATCCGGGCCAGGCCAAGGCCAAGCGCTTCGTCGACCGGCGAACGGAATTCGGGGACGGAGCCCGAACTCCGGCAACGCGCAGCTAAGTAGTTCGGGCTCCGTCCCCGAATTCCATCGACCTGCGGCAGGTCATTCGAACCTGAGGTCGCGCTCCTTCACCAGCTTCGACCACTTCTGCACGTCGCTGGCGATCGTGGCGGCCAGCGCCTCGGGGGTGCCGCCGGCGATCTCGATGCCAAGCGCGGTGAGGCGATCGCGCACGTCGGGTAACTGGAGCGCGCGGTTGATCTCACGATTGAGCGTGTCGACCACGCCGCGCGACATCTTCGCCGGCCCGAGGATGGCGAAGAAAGTGCCGCCTTCCACCGGATAGCCCTGCTCGGCGAGCGTCGGGGTTTCCGGCAAGAGCGAAAAGCGCTTCGCGCTAGCCACGCCCAGCAGCTTGAACTTTCCCGCCCGGATGTGCGGGTTGGCGGTGGCGTAGACATCCAGCGAGCTCTGTACCTCGCCGGCGAGCAGCGCCGTGATGAGCGGCGCCCCGCCCTTGTACGGCACGTGCACGAGCTCGATTCCGGCGATCTGCTTGAAGAGCTCATAAGCGAGCTGGTTTGAGCTGCCGTTGCCGAACGAGCCGTAGTTGAGCTTGCTGGGGTTCGCCTTCGCATGTGCGACCAGCTCCTTTGCCGTGGTTGCCGGCACCGACGGGTGCACGAGCAAGAGATACGGCGTGCTCGCCATCATCACCACTGGCGTGAAGTCGCGGATGGCGTCATAGGAAAGCTTCGGCATGGTCGCGGAGTTGGTGCCGAACGTGCTCGCCGTGCCGAGGAGCAGGGTGTACCCGTCCGGCGGCGCCTTGGCCACGAACTCGGTGCCGATCGACCCACCGGCGCCGGTGCGCGTCTCGGCGATGAAGGCGTGGCCGAGCGCGGCGCCGACCTTCTCGAAAACAACGCGCAGCACCGCGTCGCCCGAGCCGCCGGCCGGGAAAGTGTTGATGATCCGCACCACGTGGTCGGGGTACGTTTGCGCGGCGGCGCCGACGGACAGGAAGAGGGCGGCGCTCGCCGCAACGAAGCGTTTCATATCAGGCTCCCAGATTGACGACGACGCCGGAGAGGCGGCCTGCGCGCGCCGAGGCGAGGAAGGCCACCATGTCGCCGACCTGCTCCGGTTCGATCATGCCGCCGAAGCTGCCGGCGGCAATCAGCTCTTCGTAGCGGTTCTCGTCGCCGAGCTTGGCTTTCGCGGCGGCCTTCATCACCTGGAGGATCCGGTCGGTGCGGGTCGACGGCGGGTGCACGCCCACCACCCGCACGCCGTGCTCGATCGAGCCGCGGCCGAGCGCCTTGGTGAAGGCGGCGAGGCCGGCGTTCGCGGTGGCGCCGCAGATGTATTCCATGGACGGATTCTCCGCCGCCATGCCGAGCACGTTGACGATCACGCCCGAGCGCCGCGCCTTCATGCGACCGAAGAGCGCGCGGGTGAGGTTGATGTAGCCGAACACTTTCAGCTCCCACGCGTGGCGCCATTTCGCGTCATCCAGCGACTCCAGCGTGCCGCCGGGGATGTCGCCCGCGTTGTTGACCAGGATGTCCACGTCGCCGCACGCCTTTGCGAGCGCCTGCAGCGCAGTCGCATCTCGCAGGTCCGCCGCGTGCGTCTTCACCTGTCCGCCCAGATTGCGCGCCGCCTGCTCGAGCCGGCCGGTGTCGCGCGAAGCGATGTGCACGCGGCAACCTTCTTCGGCGAAGGCGCGCGCGCACGCGAGGCCGATGCCTTTCGATCCGCCGGTGACGAGCACCGATTTTCCCTTCAATCCCA
>DATLDY010000133.1:0-23980 GCA_035525655.1 Burkholderiales bacterium | reverse complement strand
TACTACCGGATGCGCGGCTACAACGTGCTGCAGCCGATGGGATGGGACGCGTTCGGGCTTCCGGCGGAGAACGCGGCGATGGCGAACAAGGTGCCGCCGGCGCGCTGGACGTACGACAACATCGCGTACATGAAGCGCCAGCTGAAAAGCCTCGGCTTCGCGCTCGACTGGGAGCGCGAGCTCGCCACTTGCAAGCCGGACTACTACAAGTGGAACCAGTGGATCTTCACCCGGCTGTTCAAGAAAGGCCTCGCGTATAAGAAGACCGGCGTCGTCAACTGGGACCCGGTCGACCAGACGGTGCTCGCCAACGAGCAGGTGATCGAGGGGCGCGGCTGGCGCACCGGCGCGCTCGTCGAGAAGCGCGAAATCCCGATGTACTTCTTCCGCATCACGCACTATGCCGAGGAGCTCCTCGCGGCGCTCGACGGCCTGCCGGGGTGGCCCGAGCAGGTGAAGCTGATGCAGAAGAACTGGATCGGCAAGTCGGAAGGCGTGCGCGTCGGCTTCCCGTATTCGCTCGACAACGAGAAGCGCGTGCTGTGGGTCTTCACCACCCGCGCCGACACGCTGATGGGCGCGACGTTCTGCGCCGTCGCGGCCGAGCATCCCATTGCCGCCTCTGCCGCCCGGAAAAACCCCGAGGTGGCCGCGTTCGTGGAGGAGTGCAAGCGCGGCGCGGTGATGGAGGCCGAGCTCGCGCAGATCGAAAAGAAGGGCATGCCTACGGGCATCAGCGTCACGCATCCGCTCACCGGGGAGAAGCTGCCGGTTTGGGTCGCGAACTACGTGCTCATGGGCTACGGCGAAGGCGCCGTGATGGCCGTGCCGGCGCACGACGAGCGCGACATGGAATTCGCATTGAAGTACGGCCTGCCCGTCAAGCCGGTGATCCGGCATCCGCTGGGCGACAAGGTCCCGGCGCCGTGGAAAGCCGAGTACGCCGAGTACGGCAGCCTCATCAATTCGGGAAAGTACGACGGCCTCGGCTATCAGCCGGCCGTGGACGCCATTGCCGCCGATCTCGAGGCGAAGGACCTCGGCGAGAAGCAGGTGCAGTGGCGCCTGCGCGATTGGGGCATCTCGCGCCAGCGCTATTGGGGCTGCCCGATTCCGATCGTCCATTGCACGAGCTGCGGCGACGTGCCGGTGCCCGACGACCAGCTGCCGGTGAAGCTGCCCGAGCATCTCGTTCCGGATGGCACCGGCAATCCGCTCGCCAAGATGCCGGAGTTCTACGAGACGAAGTGCCCGCAGTGCGGCGGCGGCGCGCGGCGCGAGACGGACACGATGGATACCTTCGTGGACTCGTCGTGGTATTTCGCGCGCTTCTGCTGCCCTGACCAGCCAAAGAGCATGGTCGATGAGCGCGCCAGCTACTGGATGGCCGTCGACCAGTACATCGGCGGCATCGAGCACGCCATCCTGCACCTTCTCTACTCGCGCTTCTTCCAGCGCGTGATGCGCGACGAAGGGCTGATGCCCGGGGTGTCGGAGCCTTTCTCGAACCTGCTGACGCAGGGCATGGTGCTCGCCGAGTCCTACTACACCGACGCGAGCGGCCGGCGCGAATGGGTGAATCCGGCGGACGTTTCGGTGGAGCGCGACGCCAAGGGCAAGATCCTCTGCGCCCAGCGGACGTCCGACGGCGCGCCGGTGGTCTACGACGGCATCGGCACCATGTCGAAGTCGAAGAACAACGGGGTCGACCCGCAGTCGCTGATCGACAAGTACGGCGCCGACACCGCGCGCTTCTACACCATGTTCGCCTCGCCGCCGACCAACACGCTCGAGTGGAGCGACGAGAGCGTCGACGGCTCGTACCGCTTCCTGAAGAAGGTGTGGGACTTCTCGGCGAAGTTCTCCAAGGCGAAGTGCGCGGAGACCTTCGACCGCAAGATCCGCTACCAGATCCATCTCGAGCTGAAGAAGGCCAACGACGACATCGAGCGGCAGAAATTCAACACGGTGGCCTCGGGCTGCATGAAGATTTTGAACGCGCTCGAGGAGCTCCCGGACTGGGATGCGACTTCGCGCGAAGGCCTGTCGATCCTGATGCGCCTCCTCTCCCCCATCGCGCCTCACATGACGCACCACCTCTGGCGCGAGCTTGGATTCGGTGAAGACGTGATGCGCGCGCCATGGCCGGTGCCGGATCCGGCTGCGCTCGAGCAGGATGAAGTCGAGCTGGTGGTGCAGGTGAACGGCAAGCTGCGCGGCTCGATCCGCGTGCCGAAGGCGGCCGACCGCGCCGCCATCGAGGAGCTTGCGCGCGCCAATCCGAACGTGCAGCGCTTTGTCGCGGGGCAGAACGTGAAGAAGGTCGTCGTGGTCCCCGGCCGCCTGATCAACCTGGTGGTGTGAGAACCGCTTTCCTCGTGGTGGCGCTCGCGCTCGCCGGCTGCGGCTTCCAGCTGCGCGGCAGCGCGAACGTGCCGTTCAATACCCTGTACATCCCGAATGCCAAGATTGGCATCGCGCTCGATCTCAAGCGCAACATCGAGGCCGGCACCCAGGCCAAGGTGGTCGACGATCCGAAGAACGCCGATGCGATCCTCGAGCTCACCAGCGAGGCGAAGGAGAAGATCATCCTCTCGCTCACCGGCGCGGGGCGCGTGCGCGAGTTTCGCCTGCGCTATACGGTGAACTACCGGGTCCATGACGGCAAAGGCGGCGAGTACGTGCCGAAGAGCGTGGTCGCGCTGTCGCGCGACGTGACCTACAACGACGCCGAGATCCTCGCCAAGGAGGCCGAAGAGCAGCTCCTCTTTCGCGACATGCAGAGCGACATGGTGCAGCAGGTGCTGCGGCGGCTCGCGTCCGCCGAGCGGCCCAAGCCCGCGGTGAAGTGATGCAGCTGCGCGGCGGCGACCTCCCGCAGCAGCTTGCGAAATCGCTGCTGCCGGCGTACGTCATCCACGGCGACGATCCGCTCCTGGCGATGGAAGCGGCCGACGCGGTGCGCGCGGCGGCCCGCAAGGCGGGCTTCGCCGAGCGCCAGGTGCTCGAGCCCGGCCGCAGCTTCGACTGGAGCGAATTCACGCACGCGGCCGCGAGCCTCTCCCTCTTTGCCGACAAGAAGCTGATCGAGCTGCGGCTGCCGAACGGCAAGCCTGGAACGCAGGGAGCGGCCGCGCTGGCCGGCTATTGCGAGAAGCCCAATCCGGACCAGCTTCTCCTCATTACCCTGCCGCGGCTCGATCGGACCGGCCAGGGCTCGGCGTGGTTCAACGGCCTCGCGCGCCTGGGCGCCGTCGTCGACATCTGGCCGCTGGAGCGCTCGCGCCTGCCGGCCTGGATCGCCGAGCGCCTGGCGAGACAAAAGCAGCGCGCGCCGCGCGAGGTCCTCGAATTCTTAGCCGAGCTCGTCGAAGGCAACCTCCTCGCCGCGCACCAGGAGCTGCAGAAGCTCGCGCTCCTCGCGCCGGAAGGCGAGCTCGCGCTCGAAGTGGTGCAGGAAGCCGTGGCGAGCGTTGCCCGCTACGATCCCTACGACGCCGCGGAAGCCCTCGTCTCCGGCGACCTCGAGCGCTATGTGCGCGTGATCGAAGGCCTGCGCGGCGAAGGCGAGCCGCCGACCTTCGTGCTGTTCGTGATCTCCGGCGCGCTGTTCGCTCTCCAGGAAGGCAGTGCCGATCGCATCTTCAACCGCACGCTGCGCCGTGCCGTGGAAGGCGCGGGGCGCCGCTTCCCGCCGCGCAAGGTCGAGCAGGCAATCGCCGATGCCGCCGCACTCGATCGCACTATCAAGGGTGTGGGCATTGGCGAGCCGTGGGAGGCGTTCCTGCGCCTTGGGCTAAACTTGATTGGTGGATCAAAAGGTTGACATAGCGGCAGCGGTTCGCGAGCTCGGCATCGCGGCGCGTGCGGCTGCGCGCGACATGGCGCGGGCGTCGACCGATACGAAGAACCGAGCGCTGCAAGCAGTGGCCTCGCAGATCCGGGCCCAGGGTAAAAGAATACTCACCGCGAACGAAGGCGACGTCGCCCAGGCACGCGCCGACGGCTGCGATGCCGCGTTCGTCGACCGCCTGACGCTGACGCCCAAGCTCATCGAGCAGATGGCAGCGGGCGTGGAGGAAGTCGCGGCGCTCGCCGATCCGATCGGCACGATTACGGAGAAGGCCCGGCGCCCGACCGGCATCGAGGTTGCGCGCATGCGCGTGCCGCTAGGCGTGATCGGCATCATCTATGAATCGCGGCCGAACGTGACGGCCGATGCGGCGGCGCTGTGCGTGAAGTCGGGCAACGCCTGCATCCTGCGCGGCGGCTCGGAAGCCATCGAATCGAACCGGGCGATTGCCGCCTGCGTGCGCGGCGGATTGAGGAGCGCCGGCCTGCCGGAAGCGGCGGTGCAGCTCATCGCTACCGCGGATCGCGCCGCGGTGGGCGAGCTGATCCGCCTCACCGAGTATGTGGACATCATCGTGCCTCGCGGCGGCAAGGAGCTGATCGAGCGCCTGTCGCGCGAGTCGCGCATCCCGATGATCAAGCACCTCGACGGCGTGTGCCACGTCTATGTCGACGACAGCGCCGACGCGGAAATGGCGGTGCGCATCGCAGACAACGCGAAGACCCAGCGCTACGGCACGTGCAACACGATGGAAACGCTCCTCGTGGCGGAGGGCATTGCTGCCAATGTCCTTCCCCGGATCGGCGATATTTTCAGCCGCAAAGGCGTCGAGATGCGCGCCGACAGCGGCGCCCGCAAATACATCCCCGCCGCCAAAGCGGCGACCGAGAAGGACTTCTACACCGAGTGGCTCGCGCCGGTCGTGTCGATCCGCGTGGTGAAGGGCCTGGATGAAGCGATCGAGCACATCGGCAAGTACGGCTCGCAGCACACCGACGCCATCGTCGCCGGCGACCGCGGCCGCGCCGAGCGGTTCCTGCGCGAAGTCGACTCGAGCTCGGTAATGTGGAACGCCTCGACGCGCTTCGCTGACGGCTATGAGTACGGCCTGGGGGCCGAGATCGGCATCTCGACCGACAAGCTGCACGCGCGCGGTCCTGTGGGCCTCGAAGGGCTCACGACCCAGAAGTACGTGGTGCTGGGCCACGGCGAGGTCCGCAGCTGAAAGTTGGCGTTCTCGGCGGCACCTTCGATCCGGTTCACAACGCGCACCTCGCCATGGCGCGGGCTGCGCTCGATCATCTCGGCCTGGACAAGATCCTGTGGATACCGACGGGCGCGCCGCACTATCGGAACGCGGCGATCGCGAGCGCCGCGGACCGGCTCGCCATGCTCAGGTTGGCACTCGACGGCGAGCCGCGCTACGTGATCGACGAGCGCGAGCTCGCTCCCCAATCGACCGGCTACACGGTCGATACGCTGAACGCGTTGCGCCGCGAGCTCGGACCTGAAGCCGAGCTCTACCTGCTGATCGGCGCCGATCAGTACGCCAAATTCCGCGAATGGCGCTCGCCCGACGAGATCGAGCGCCTGGCACAGCTGGCCGTGTTCCCGCGCCCGGGGTTCGACGTAAAGAGCGGCAAGGCACTCCGGGTGCCGATGCCGCCCATGCCGCACGCCGCCACCGACATCCGGCGGGGCGAGAAAGCACCCGGCGAGCAGGTGCCGCCTGCCGTGGCGAACTATATTGCGCGTAAAGGCCTCTACCGATAATGGACATCCGCAACAAGCAGCGCGTGGTCGTCGAGGCCCTGGAGGACATCAAGGGCAAGGACATCCTGGTCTACAACACGGCGCGCATGCCCTCGATGTTCGAGCGCGTGGTCATCGCGAGCGGCGATTCCACTCGGCAGGTGAAGGCCCTCGCGGACAACGTACAGCGGAAGGTCAAGGAAAACGGCGCGCGCGTCTACGGCGTCGAGGGTGAGAAGACCGGCGAATGGGTGCTGGTCGACCTGGGGGACATCGTCGTGCACCTAATGCATCCGACGGTTCGCGAGTTCTACAACCTCGAGGAAGTCTGGGGCGGCAAGTCGGTGCGGATGGCGAAGCCCGAACCGAAGAAGAAACCCGCCAAGAAAAAAACGAAGAAGCCCCGTGCCAAGGCTCCACGTCCTCGCCGTAAGCGCTAGGCTGCCCGACTGGGCGGAAACCGCCTGCGCCGAGTACGCGCGGCGCATGCCGAAGGGCTACGAGCTCGAGCGCCTCGCCATCAAGGACGAAGCCAAGCTGTCCAACACGCTGCCAAAAGGAGCGCGCATCGTCGTCCTGGACGAGCGCGGCCGGGACTACACCACCGAGCAGTTCTCCAGGCTGCTGCAGGCGCCGAGCGCCTTCATCATCGGCGGGGCCGACGGCCTGTCGGCCCAGACCAAGGCCGCGGCGGACGCGCAGCTAAGGCTTTCGGCCATGACACTGCCCCACGCGCTGGCGCAGGTGATGCTGATCGAGCAGCTTTACCGGGCGGCGACGCTGCTTACCGGGCACCCGTACCACCGGAAGTAAATACAATCGCGCCATGATCGCTCCCGTCGAGCGCGGCGTGTATCTCGCTTCGCGCAGCCCCCGCCGCCGCGAGCTGCTCGCGCAGATCGGCGTGCGTTTCCACCTGCTCCTGTTCCGCGCGCGTCCGGGCGAGGATGCGGACGTCAACGAAGATCCCCTGCCCAATGAAGCGCCCGACGTTTACGTGCTGCGCCTGGCGAACGCCAAGGCCGATGCCGGGTGGCGACGCATGCTGCAACGAAACCTGCCGCACGCGCCGGTGCTCGCGGCGGACACGACCGTTGCGCTGGAAGGCGCAATTCTTGGAAAGCCCGCCGACCGCGGCGAAGCCGCCGAAATGCTCGCGCGCCTATCGGGGCGCACGCATGAAGTGCTGACCGCCGTCGCGCTCAAGCACGACGATTGGATCGAGACGGCGCTTTCCCGCTCCGAGGTTCGCTTCAAGGAACTGAGCGCGCAGGACATCGCGCAATACGCCGGCACCGGCGAGTGCGACGACAAGGCCGGCGCGTATGCCATCCAGGGGCGTGCCGGGCGCTTCGTCGCCGAGCTGCGCGGCAGCTATTCCGGCGTGATGGGGCTGCCGCTGTACGAGACAGGCGAGCTCCTCGAAAAGCTGCAATCGGCACGCCGCAACTGACATGTCGGAAGAGGTGCTGATCAATGTGACGCCCCGCGAGACGCGCGTCGCAGTGATGAGCGCCGGTGTCGTGCAAGAGCTCCTCGTCGAGCGCTCGAGCGGACGCGGGCTGGTCGGCAACATCTACATGGGACGCGTTGCGCGCGTGCTCCCGGGCATGCAATCCGCCTTCGTCGAGATCGGCCTGCAGCGCGCCGCCTTTCTGCACGTCGCCGACATCTGGGAAAACCGCGAGCCCGGCAAGCCCATCGAGAAGATCCTCGCCGAGGGCCAGCCCATCCTCGTCCAGGTAGTCAAGGATCCGATCGGCTCGAAAGGCGCGCGCCTCTCCACGCAAGTCTCGATCGCCGGCCGGCTGCTCGTTTACCTGCCCGCCTTGTCATCCGAGGCCGATCCGCATATCGGCATCTCGCAGAGGATCGAGGACGAGAACGGCCGGGCCCAGCTTCGCGATCGGGTAAAGGACCTCCTGCCACCGGACGAGAAGGGCGGCTTCATCGTGCGCACGCTCGCCGAAGATGCGGCCGAAGCCGAGCTCGCGGCGGACCTGGGGTACCTGCGCGAGCTGTGGAAGGCGGTGCGCGAACGCTCGCTGGGAGGAAACTCGGGCGGTTCGCCGCCTCAGCTCCTGTACCAGGACCTGTCGCTCGCGCAGCGCGTGCTGCGCGACATGGTCGGCCCGCAAACTTCCAGAGTGATCGTCGACTCGCGCGAGAACCACCAGAAGCTGGTCGCGTTCGCGCAGCGCTACATGCCGCAGCTCGTCGGCCGGATCGACCATTACACCGGCGAGCGCCCGCTTTTCGACCTGCACAACGTAGAGGATGAGATCGAGAAGGCGCTCTCGCGCCGCGTGGACCTCAAGTCGGGGGGCTACCTGATCATCGACCAGACCGAGGCGATGACCACCATAGACGTGAACACCGGCGGCTTCGTCGGCAGCCGCAACTTCGACGACACCATCTTCAAGACCAACCTCGAAGCGGCCCAGAGCATCGCCCGCCAGCTCAGGCTGCGAAACCTGGGTGGCATCATCGTGCTCGATTTCATCGACATGCAGAACGAGGCGCACCGCTCCGCGGTGCTCGATGAATTCAAGCGGGCGCTCGCCCGCGACCGCACGCGGATCACGGTGAATGGGTTCACGGCCCTGGGCCTCGTCGAGATGACGCGCAAGCGCACGCGCGAATCGCTCGCCCATGTGCTGTGCCAGCCCTGCCCGACCTGCGCCGGCCGCGGCGAGGTGAAAACGCCCGACACGGTCTGCTACGAGATCCTGCGGGAGATCCTGCGCGAGGCGCGCGCCTTCGGCGAGGCCCGCGAGTTCCGCATCCTCGCCTCGCAGCTCGTCATCGACCGCTTCCTCGAGGAAGAGGCGCCGTCGATCGAAATGCTGTCGAGCTTCATCGGCAAGCGCGTCTCGATGCAGGTAGAGTCGAGCTATACCCAGGAACAATTCGACATCGTCTTGATGTGATCGATCTCTGCTTCACTCCGGCGGTGCAGCTCGCGCGGCTGTTGCGCGCGCGCAAGGTATCCGCCGCCGAGGTCGTGAGGGCCTTCATCGCCCGCATCGAGGGCGTGAATCCGAAGGTCAACGCACTCGTCACGTTCCTCCCCGAGCAGGCGCTCGCAGCCGCGAAGGCGCTCGATCGCAGGAAGTCCAAACCGCTCCTCGCCGGCCTGCCGATCGCCTACAAGGATTTGGTGCCGACCAAAGGCGTGCGCACGACGTGGGGCTCGCTCGTTTACCGCGACCACGTCCCGGCAGAAAACCACCTGATCGTCGACCGCCTCACCGCGGCCGGCGCCATCCTGATCGGCAAGACCAATACGCCCGAATTTGGCGCCGGCAGCCAGACCTTCAACAAGGTGTTCGGCGCCACCCGCAATCCCTATGACCTCGGCAAGACGAGCGGCGGCTCATCGGGCGGCGGGGCTGCGGCGGTGGCCGCAGGCATGCTGCCTTTCGCCGACGGCTCGGACCTGGCGGCAAGCCTGCGCAATCCCGGCAACTACTGCAACCTCGTCGGCTTTCGCCCGACGCCCGGCCGCGTTCCTTCATGGCCGGCGGTCAACGCCTGGGACACGCTTTCAGTCATGGGACCGATGGCGCACACCGTGGCGGATGCCGCGTTCCTCTTCTCAGCGATGGCCGGGCCCGACCCGCGAGCGCCCACATCGATGAGCGAGCCCGGCGCCGTGTTTCTGAAATCGCTCGGCCGGAAGTTCAAAGGCGCCCGCGTCGCCTGGAGTCGCGACATGGGCGGACTGCCGATGGACCCGGCGGTGAATGCGGTGCTCGAGCCGCAGCTCAAGGTATTCCGCGCGCTCGGCTGCAAGGTCGAGGAAGCGACGCCGGATTTTTCCGGCGCGAAGGAGTCGTTCGAGACACTGCGCGCCGTCGGCTTTCTCAACCGCTACGGCGCGCTCGTCGACAAGCACCGCGACAAGGTGAAGGACACGGTGATCTGGAACGTCGAGGAAGGCCGCAAGCGCGGCGTCGAGGACGTGGCTCGCGCCGAAGTGCTGCGCACCGAGCTCTTCCATCGCATGCGCCGGTTCCTCGAGCCGTACGACTTCTTCCTGTGCCCCGTGAACCAGCTGCCGCCTTACGAGATCGACGTCGAATGGCCGCGCGAGGTGGCGGGCGCGAAGATGGACAACTACCTCGACTGGATGAAGAGCTGCTACTACATCACCATCACCAGCCATCCTGCGATCTCCGTCCCCGCCGGCTTCACTGCGCAGGGGCTCCCCGTGGGACTGCAGATCGTGGGGCGCTACCGCGACGATTTCGGCGTCCTGCAGCTCGCGCACGCCTTCGAAGGCGAAACCAATGTGTGGAAGCGCCGTCCGGCGCTGGAATAATCCCGCACGGCGCCGCGTACACCGACAACAACGTGGAGGGGACATGAAAAGAGATCTGCAGGACGACAACCTGAACAGCCTGCTGCCCGACGTGCAGGTCGACCGGCGCGGCTTCATTGCCGGCTGCATCGCGGCGGGCTTCGCCGTCACCGCCGAGCCGGTCCTCGCGCAGGCGATCAAGACGCCGATGGACGGACTGGACGGCGGCGACATCAAGATCGGCGACATCCCGGCCTACTACGCCGTGCCAAAGGGCGGCGGCAAGCGCCCCGTGGTGCTGGTGGTGGCCGAGGTTTTCGGGCTGCACGAGCACATCAAAGACGTGATCCGCCGCGTCGCCAAGGAAGGCTATTTCGCCGTCGGCAACGAGCCTTACTTCCGCATCGGCGAGCTTTGGAAAATGGAGGACATCAAGCAGGTGATCGCCGGCGCGAACCAGCTCACCGACGAGCAGGCGTTCAACGATCTCGATGCGGTGGTCGCCTGGGCGGGGAAGCAGAACCGCGCCAACACCGACAAGATGGGCATCACCGGCTTCTGCCGCGGCGGCCGTACGGTGTGGATGTACGACGCGTATTCCTCGAAGATCGACGCCGGCGTCGCCTGGTACGGCGGCCTCGGACCGGCGCAGCCCGCCATCACCACCACGCCGCTCGACATCGTCGACAAGCTGCACGGTCCCGTGCTCGGCCTCTACGGCGGCGCCGACCAGGGCATTCCGCAGGAGCAGGTAGACAAGCTCTCAGCCGCGCTGCAAGCGTCGGGAAATGCCAAGGCGAAGGCCTCGACCATCCACGTCTATCCCGGCATGCCGCACGCCTTCAATGCCGACTACCGGCCGAGCTATCGCAAGGAAGCCGCCGACGACGGCTGGAAGCGGATGCTCGCCTGGTTCAAGAAGAACGGCGTGGCGTAAGCGCGCGTCAGTCGGCGTAAACGCCGGCCTTCTTGATGAGCGGCCCCCACTTGTCGATCTCGGACTTGAGCAGCGCCTGCAGGGCGGCGGGGGTCGCCTTCTCCGGCGCATAGGTGGTGGCACCGAGGTCCGCGAAGCGCTGCTTCACCGTTGCGTCCTTGAGGCCTTCCTGCAGCGCGGCCGCCAGCTTGTCCAGCGCCGCCTTGGGCGTGTTCTTCGGCGCGTACAGGGCGTGCCAGATGCTCACCTCGAAGCCCTTCAGGCCTTGCTCATCCAGCGTGCGTACATCCGGCAGCGATGGCACGCGGGCCTTCGTCGTCACGCCGTAGGCCTTCACCTTCCCGCCCTTGATCTGCGACGTGGTGTTTGTCGTCTGGTCGCACAGGAGATCCACCTGGCCGCCGAGGAGGTCGTTCATCGCCGGGCCGGTGCCCTTATAGGGCACGGTCAGGAGGTCGGTCTGGATCGCGCTCATGAACAGCATTCCGCAAAGATGCGACGCTGCGCCGATCCCCGCGTTCGCGAGCGAGACCTTGTCCTTGTTCTTCTTGATGTAGTCGAGCAGCTCGCTGAAGTTTTTCGGCGCCAGGTTCTGGCGGCCGATCAACGTCATCGGCACGTCGTTGATGAGGCCGATGTACTCGAAGTCGGTCAGCGGATTGAACCGCAGCTGCCGGTAGAGCGCCGGCGTCGTCGCCATGCCGATGTGGTGGATGAGGATGGTGTAGCCGTCGGGCTTGGCGTTCTTCACCAGCTCGGGCGCGAGGATGCCGCCCGCGCTCGGCTTGTTCTCGACCACGATGGTCTGGCCGAGCGGCTTGGCCATCGATTGTGCAATGACGCGCGCCACCGTGTCCGTCGGCCCGGGAGCGAACGGCACCATGAGCGTGACCGGGTGCGTGGGATATTGCTGCGCGAGCGCGCTCGAAGCCGCGAAAGCCGTGGCGAGCGCGAAGGATTTTAGGGGTCTCATGACTGCCTCCTCCTGGGGAACTGCCGATAATACCCAAGCATGAGCGACACCGTCGATCTTCGCTCCGACACGGTCACGCGCCCCTCGCCGGGGATGCGGCGCGCGATGCTGGACGCGGAGCTAGGCGACGATGTGTTCGGGGACGACCCCAGCGTCAACCGGCTGCAGGCCCGTGCGGCGGAAGTCTTCGGCTTCGAGGCGGCGCTCTTCTTCCCATCGGGCACGCAATCCAACCTGGCGGCGCTGATGAGCCATTGCCAGCGCGGCGACGAAGTCATCATCGGTGCGGAGCAGCACAGCTATCGCTACGAAGCCGGCGGGCTCGCCGTGCTCGGCTCCATCCAGCCCAACGTCATCCCCAACCGCGCGGACGGCACGCTGGATCTCGCGCAGGCCGAAGCCGCGATCAAGCCCGACGATCCGCACTTCGCGCGCACGCGGCTCATCGCCCTGGAAAACACGATCGGCGGCAAAGCCCTAACCCGCTCCTACCTCGAGCAGGCTCTGCAGCTGGCGAAGAAGCGCGGCCTGGCGACGCACCTCGACGGCGCGCGCATCTTCAATGCCGCGGCGCACTTCGATACGGATGTCCAGCACCTGTGCGCCGGTTTCCTCTCGGTGTCCGCGTGCCTCTCGAAAGGCCTCGGCGCACCCGCCGGCACGGTGCTCCTGGGCGAGCGCGAGTTCATCGCGCGGGCGAAGCGCGCGAGAAAGATGCTCGGCGGCGCGATGCGCCAGGCCGGCGTCATCGCCGCCGCGGGCTTATACGCGCTGGAAAACAACGTCGCGCGGCTCGCAACCGACCATCGCAATGCCGAGCGCCTTGCGCAGGGGCTACGCAAGCTCGATCTCGCGGTCGAGCAGCACACCAATATGGTTTTCGTGACGCTGCCCTCCCCCCGAGTCACTGCGCTGGGCGAACATCTGAAACAGCGCGGCGTGCTGGTCCTGCCGGCGCCGCGCATGCGGCTCGTGACGCATCTCGATGTGGACGAGCGCGGCATCGAGCGCGCGATCGGCGCGTTCGCGGAATTCTTCAGCGTGGCAAAGGCGTATTGAGAAGGTGGCGCGCCCGGCGGGATTCGAACCCACGACCCTTGGCTTCGGAGGCCAATACTCTGATCCGCTGAGCTACGGGCGCCTCGGGGGACGCGCAGAATAGCTCAGTTTTCCCTGCTCCGTCCACGCCTTAAGGCTTGACGCTAGAATCACCCCCTCCACTTTCCAACAAGACAATCCGTGAGCCCGCACGACTCGCATTCCACCTTCATCAAGACCCCACAGCAGCTCGTCGTCGTCGTGCTGCTCTCCTTCGTCGTCCCCATCTTCGGCATCATTCTTCTGGTGCAGCTCGTCACGAGCGATCGCGGCGCCGATCCGTCGGCGCTCGCGCCGGAAGCGGTGGCGAAGCGAATTCAACCCGTCGGGCGCGTCGAGATCGGCGCGGGTGGCGGCGGCGCGGCGGGCACGCGCAGCGGAGAGGAAATCGTCAAGGGCGTTTGCGCGGCGTGCCATCAGGCCGGCGTGGCGAACGCGCCCAAGATCGGCGACAAGGCGGCGTGGGCGCCGCACATCCAGCACGGCCTGCAGGACCTCGTCGCGCTTGCCATCAAGGGCAATGGCGCGATGCCGCCCAAAGGCGGTAATCCGTCGCTGACCGACGATGAGGTCGCGCGCGCCGTGGTGTATATGGCGAACCAGGCCGGCGCCAACTTCAAAGAACCCGCGGTCAAGGCACCGGCGCAGAAGCCGCAGGCGGTCGCGGCCGCTTCCGCCAAGCCGGGAGCGGTGGACGGCAAGAAGGTTTACGACGCGACGTGCACGGCCTGCCATACGGCCGGCGTCGCGAATGCGCCAAAGCCGGGTGACAAGGCGGCTTGGGCGCCACGCCTCAAGCAGGGCATGGACACGCTGCTGCAGTCGGCATTGAAGGGCAAGGGCGCAATGCCCCCGAAGGGCGGCAACACCGCGCTTTCGGATGACGAAGTCCGCGCCGCGGTCGATTTCATGGTGTCGCAAAGCAAATAGTTGGGGGCGTTCCTATTCATCGTCGATCCGCTCGAGTCCCTTAAGGCCTACAAGGACTCGAGCGTGGCGATGATGCGGGCCGCGCAGTCGCGCGGCCACGCCATCTGGGCCGCCGAGCAGACCACGCTGCACTGGTCGAAAAGCCGCGTGTCGGCGCACGCCACGCGGCTCTCGCTCACCGACAACGACGAGGACTGGTACCGCCCGCACGAGAACGAGACGCGGCCGCTGAAAGACTTCGCCGCGGTGCTGATGCGCAAGGATCCGCCGTTCGACCTGGAATACGTCGCCACCACGTGGCTGCTCTCGGCGGCGGTGCGGGAGGGGGTGCGCGTGTTCAATGCACCCGACGCGATCCGCAACCATAACGAGAAGATCGCCATCGCCGAGTTCGGCGCCTTCGTCGCGCCGACGCTCGTTACGCGCGAGGCCGCCGCGATCCAGGCCTTCATCGACGAGCACCGCGACGTGGTGATCAAGCGCCTCGACGCGATGGGCGGTGAGGCCATCTTCCGCGTGCGCCTGGACGATCCGAACCGCAACGTGATCGTCGAGGTCATGGCGCAACGCGGCGAGCGCATGGTGATGGCACAGCGCTATATCCCCGAGATCCGCGACGGCGACCATCGCGTGCTCGTCATCGACGGCAAACCGGTGCCGCATTGCCTGGCGCGCATCCCGAAGCCGGGGGAGTCGCGCGGCAACTTGGCTGCCGGCGCACGGGCCCTTGCCAAGCCAATATCAAAAAGACAGGCCGAGATAGCCGCAGCGCTGGGCCCGACGCTTGCCAAGCGCGGCCTGCTGCTGGTCGGCCTCGACATCATCGGCGACTGGCTGACCGAAGTGAACGTGACGAGCCCGACCTGCTTCCGCGAGATCCAGGACCAGACGGGCTTCGACGTCGCCGGCACATTCGTCACCGCGCTCGAACAGAGACTTCGATGATCGGCGTGCTCCTCGTCACGCACGGCGAGATCGGCACTGCGCTTCTCAATAGCGCGAGCCAGATCCTCGGCGGCGTGCAGGCGCAGGTGGCGACGCTGAGCGTGTGGCGGCAGGACGACCCGGACGACCTGATCCTGCGCGCGCGCGAGCTCCTGGAGCAGATCGACGCCGGCGACGGGGTGCTCGTCCTCACGGACATTTTCGGCGCCACGCCCGGCAACGTGGTGTCGCGCCTGCTTGAGGACGGCCAGGTCGAGGGCGTCTCGGGCGTCTCGCTGCCGATGCTCCTGCGCGTGCTGACCAGCCGCAACGGCTCTCTCAGCGCCGCGGTGAAGCGCGCAGTGTCAGGTGGCTCGGAGGGTGTCGTGCATATGAACTCGGACCGGTGCCTCGATGCCTAGCGTCGAAGCGGACATCATCAACAGGCTCGGCCTGCATGCGCGCGCCGCGGCGAAGCTCACGCATGTCGCGAGCGGCTTCCAGAGCGAGATCTGGATCTCGCGCAGCGGCCGGCGCGTGAACGCCAAGAGCATCATGGGGGTCATGATGCTCGCCGCCGGCAAGGGCTCCAAGGTCAAGCTGGAGGCGGAGGGAACGGATGCGGACGCGGCGCTCAAGGCGCTGACCGCGCTAATCGCCAACCGCTTCGGCGAGGGCGAGTGAATTTCGTCCTGCACGGCTATGCCGTGTCCGGCGGCATCACGGTCGGCTATGCCCACCTGGTGTCGACCGCGCGGCTCGAGGTCGCGCACTACGAGGTGGCGCCGCAGGCGATCGACGCGGAGCTCGCGCGCTTCGACCACGCCATGCAGGAGGCGCAGGACGAGCTCGAGGAGCTGAAGTCGCACATCGCCCCGGATGCGCCGAAGGAGTTCGAGGCCTTCCTCGATCTGCACAAGATGATCCTCAACGACTCCGCGCTGGCCGTGGTGCCGCGCGAGATCATCCGCACCCGCCGCGCCAACGCCGAGTGGGCACTGGTGCAGCAAATGGAGCGGCTCACGGCGCGCTTCGACGAGATCGACGATCCGTACCTGCGCGAGCGCAAGGCCGACGTCGAGCACGCGGTGGAGCGCGTGCTGAAGGCGCTGATGGGGGGGCAGAAGCTCGCCGAGCCGGCGGTGTCCGAGGAGCAGAAGCTGATCGTGGTGGCGCACGATCTTTCGCCCGCCGACATGATCCTGTTCAAGCGGCACCGGTTCGGCGGCTTCGTCACGGACGTCGGCGGCGTCACCTCGCATACCGCGATCGTGGCGCGCAGCCTCGCCATCCCCGCCATCGTCGGCCTGCATCACGCGTTCCAGACCATCAGCGAAGGCGAGATGCTGATCGTCGACGGGGAGCGGGGCCTGCTCATCGTGAACCCGGACCCGGTGGTGCTCGCCGAGTACCGCGAGCGCCAGGCCGAGCTGAAGGCGGACCGCCAGCGCCTCAAGCGGCTGAAGAAAACCCGCTCGGCGACGCAGGACGGCACGCCGATCGAGCTCTACGCAAACATCGAGCTGCCGCAGGACATGAGCGAGGTGCTCGAGTCCGGCGCCGAGGGCGTGGGCCTGTTTCGCACCGAGTTCATGTTCCTCAACCGCAAGGACCTGCCGGGCGAGGAAGAACAGTTCGAGTCGTACAAGCAGGTCGCCGAGGGCCTGAAAGGCCGCCCCGTCGTACTGCGCACGCTGGATGTGGGCGCCGACAAGGCCCTGAACGGCGGCGACCATGCGCACACCATGCCCAACCCGGCGATGGGCCTGCGGGCGATCCGTTTCTGCCTGTCCGAGCCGCAGATGTTCCTCACGCAGCTGCGCGCCATCCTGCGTGCCTCGCACTACGGCACGGTGCGCATCCTCCTGCCGATGGTCGCGCATGCGCACGAGATCGAGCAGACGCTGGTCCTCATCCAGCAGGCCAAGCAGCAACTCGAGGAGCGCGGACTGCCCTACGACCGCAGCGTCCAGGTCGGCGGCATGATCGAGATTCCCGCCGCCGCGCTCGCGCTGCCGATCTTCATGCGGCGCCTGCACTTCCTGTCGATCGGCACGAACGACCTCATCCAGTACACGCTCGCCATCGATCGCACCGACGATGCGGTGGCGCACCTTTACGATCCGCTGCATCCGGCCGTGCTCACGCTGGTCGCGAACACCATCCAGACCGCCACCCGCGGCGGCATGCCGATCGCCGTGTGCGGCGAGATGGCCGGCGACCTGCAGCTCACGCGCTTGCTGCTCGGACTCGGCCTGCGCAACTTCTCCATGCATCCGTCGCAGGTGCTGCAGATCAAGGAGCGCATCCTGCATACCAACCTCGGCGAGGTGCAGGCCCTCGCGCAGCGCGTGCTGCGCAATACCGATCCCGCGAAGACGCGCGATCTTCTGGCCCGGCTCAATTCATGAAGGGAATCCGATGAAGCTCCTCCTGCTCGCGCTCGCTTTCGCCGCCAATGCGTACGCGCAGTCGTATCCCGCGCGACCGGTCAAGCTCGTCGTGCCGTTCCCGGCCGGCAGCGCGACCGACCAGGTCGCGCGCCTTGCCGGTGCGCAACTGCAGGAGGCGCTCGGCCAGCCCTTCGTGATCGAAAACAAGGCCGGCGCGCAAGGCGCGATCGCGGCGGCGGAAGTGGCCAAGGCGGCGGCCGACGGCTACACGCTGATGGTGACCACGAACACACCGCAGGCGGCGAACGCCAGCCTCTTCAAGAAGCTCGCCTACGATCCGGTGAAAGACTTCACGCCGATCACGCGGTACGGCACCACGAGCTTCATGCTCATGGTGCGCCCCGATTTCCCGGCGCAGGACCTGAAGGCGTTCATCGCCAACGCTCGCTCACAGCCCGGCAAGCTCTCCGCCGGCTACGGCTCTGCCGGCTCGCAGGTGTCGGTGGCGATGCTGAAGGCGATGGGCAAGCTCGACATCGTCGAGGTGCCCTACAAAGGCATTCCCCAGACAGTGACCGATACGATGGGCGGGTCGCTGCACCTCACGTTCGTCGACTTCGCCAACGCGCTCGCCCAGGCAAAGGGCGGCAAGCTGCGCGGGCTCGGCGTCACCTCCGGCAAGCGAAGCTCGCTCGCGCCCGACATGCCGGCGATCGCAGAAGAGCTTCCCGGCTACGAGATCATCGCGTGGTTCGGCCTCGTTGCGCCGGCCAGGCTGCCCGCCCAGATCGTGCAGCGCCTGAACGAGGCGAACATGAAGGCGCTCGGCCGCGCCGAGGTGAAGGAAAAGTTCGGCGCGATCGGCGTCGAGGTCGCGCCAATGGAGCCGGCGCAGTTCGGCCGCTTCATCGAAGCCGAAGTCGCGCACTGGGCGAAGCTCGTCAAGCTGGCGAATATCCAGCCCGAATAAAGATGAGCGGACCGCTCCACGGCGTGCGCGTGCTCGATCTCACCACCGTGGTGATGGGCCCGTATGCCACGCAGATCCTCGCCGACTTCGGCGCGGACGTGGTGAAGGTCGAGCCGCCGGGCGGCGACGTGATGCGTTTTGCCTGGCCGTTCCGCAACCCCGGCATGGGGCACATCTTCCTCAATGCCAACCGCAACAAGCGCTCGATCGTGCTCGACCTCAAGCAGGCGGCGGCGCGGGAGGCGTGCCTTGCGCTCGCGAAGAAGGCGGATGTCTTGGTCTACAACATCCGGCCGCAGGCGATGGCGCGGCTCGGCCTCGCCTATGAGGACGTGCGAAAGGCCAATGGCCGGATCATCTATGTCGGCTGCTTCGGCTACAGCCAGCGCGGCCCGTATGCCGCGAAAGCGGCGTACGACGACTTGATCCAGGGCGCGGCGGGCATCCCGTCGCTGCTGAAGACGCAGGGCGCCGAGACGCCGCGCTACGCGCCGATCATCGTCGCCGATCGCTCGGTCGGGCAGCAGGTGGCGAGCGCGGTGAGCGCGGCGCTCTACCACCGCGAGAAGAGCGGCAAGGGACAGCGCGTCGACGTGCCGATGTTCGAGCACCTGCTGCAGATCGTCCTGGGCGAGCACCTCGGCGGCCATACGTTCGACCCGCAGGTGGGCGAAGCGGGCTACGCCCGCATGCTCGCGCCGGATCGCCGGCCGTACCAGACGAAAGACGGCTACGTCTGCGCGCTCATCTACAACGACAAGCAGTGGAAGGCGTTCTTCCAGGTGATCGGGCGGCCGGAGATGCTGTCCTCGAAGGAATACGCGACGCAGGAAGCGCGCAGCCGCAATTACGGCGGCGCGTACGCCTTCGTCGCCGAAGAGATGAAGAAGCGCACGACCGGCGAATGGATCGAGGCGCTCGAAGGCGCCGACATCCCGGTGCAGCGCATGAACACGCTAGCCGACATCGTCGGCGACCCGCATCTCGCCGCGACCGGCTTTTTCCGCACCGTCGAGCACCCGACCGAAGGCCGCATCCGCTCGATGGCGGTGCCGTCCGAATGGTCAGAGTCGCCGCCGGAGTATCGGCGGCACGCGCCGCGCCTTGGCGAGCACACGCGCGAGGTATTGCAGGAAGCGGGCTATGTGAAGGACAAGATCGAGCAGCTGATCGCGAGCGGAGCCGCGTCGTAGTTCCTCTATAATTTCTCCGCGCCGATTTGAGTCAGCTTGCGGGCGCCTAACAAATACCGCTAAAGAGATGAACGCTCCGCACGATCCTTCCTCCGTCGGCGCCGTAACCGCGCAAAAGATGGCATTCGATGCGCCGCTTCGCCTGAAAGGCGGCGCGGAGCTGCCGTCGTACGAGCTCGCCTACGAGACCTACGGCGAGCTCAACGCCGCCAAAAGCAACGCCGTGCTGGTGTGCCACGCGCTGAACGCGTCGCACCATGTGGCCGGGTATTACGCGGACGACAAGGACAACATCGGCTGGTGGGACAACCTGGTGGGTCCGGGCAAGGCGCTCGATACGCGCCGCTTCTTCGTGGTCGGCACCAATTACATCGGCAGCTGCTTCGGCTCGACGGGTCCCGCGTCGACCAACCCGGGCACCGGCAAGCCTTGGGGCGCGGACTTCCCGGTCGTCACCGTCGAGGACTGGGTGGAAGCGCAGGCGCGCCTCGCCGATCGCCTGGGAATCGAGCGCTTCGCGGCCGTGATCGGCGGCTCGCTCGGCGCGATGCAGGCGTTGCAGTGGTCGCTCTCCTACCCCGAGCGCATCCGCCACTCGATCGTGATCGCGGCCGCGCCGCGCCTCACGCCGCAGAACATCGCGTTCAACGAGGTGGCGCGCCAGGCGATCATGACCGACCCCGATTTCCACGGCGGCCATTACTACGAGAAGGGCGTCGTGCCGACGCGCGGGCTGCGCATCGCGCGCATGATCGGCCACATCACCTATCTTTCCGGCGAGGCGATGGCCGAGAAATTCGGGCGGCTCTTGCGCCGCGGCGTGCCGGGCTTCGACTTCAACATCGACTTCGAGATCGAGTCGTACCTGCGCTACCAGGGCGACAAGTTCTCGACCTACTTCGACGCCAACACGTACCTGCGCATCACCAAGGCGCTCGACTACTTCGATCCGGCGGCCGACTACGGCGGCAGCCTGTCGGCGGCGCTGGCGCGCGCCAAGGCGGCATTCCTGGTCGTCTCGTTCAAGTCCGACTGGCGCTTCACGCCGTCGCGGTCGCGCGAAATCGTGCGCGCGCTGCTCGACAATCGCCGCATCGTGTCTTATCTCGAGATCGACGCTCCGGGCGGCCACGACGCCTTCCTGCTCGAAGACCCGCGTTACCACAACGCCCTGCGCGCGTACTTCGGCAACATCGAGCTATGAGGCCGGACCACAACGCGATCGCACAATGGGTGGCGCCGCAGGCGCGGGTGCTCGACCTGGGCTGCGGCGACGGCTCCTTGCTGCGCCACCTTTGGCAGCAGCGGCAGGCGCCGGGCTACGGCGTGGAAATCGACGACGCGGCCGTGTTCGATTGCGTCACGAATGACGTCAACGTGCTGCAGGTGGACCTGGAGAGCGGGCTGTCGCTGTTCGCGGACCGGTCCTTCGACTGCGTGATCCTTTCCGAGACGCTGCAGACCATCCACCGCACCGAGCTCCTCATGCGGGAGATGCTGCGCGTCGGCTCGGAGGTGATCGTCAGCTTCCCGAATTTCGGGCACTGGGGCGCGCGCGTGCAGGTGGCGCTGGGCCGCATGCCGGTCTCGGAGTCGCTGCCGTACGAGTGGTACGAGACGCCGAACGTCCACCACTGCACGATCGCTGACTTCGAGGACCTGTGCCGGCGCCTTGGAGTGCGCATCCGCGAGCGCCTGGTACTGCACGGCGGCCGCCCGGTCACCTTCCTGCCGAACCTGCTCGGTAGCCTCGCCGTTTACCGCTGCACGGCAGGCTGAGCTGACCTGACTGGCGCGTCAGCGCACTTGATCCGGGCGGATCAGGCCGATTGGCGCGGAGGGTGCTTCTCATCCGGGCATGCAGCCCGGCGTCGAAACGCTTTTCGACTCTCTCGCAATGGAGTACGTGCGCGAGCGCGAGCGGCAGTTCTCGTTCGTCGCGCAGAAGCGCATCGCCATGGACCTTCTCGCGGGCACGAGAGGCCGGCTCCTCGAGGTGGGGAGCGGACCGGCGGTGATGACACCCGACCTCCTCGCCATGGGCTTTGAAGTGCAGGGCATCGATGTCTCACGCGAAATGGTGCACCGCGCGCGCCAGCGCATGACCGGGCATCCAATGGAGAAGCGCTGCAAGTTCGCCCTCGGCGACGTCGAGCGGCTACAGTTTGCGGCCGGCAGCTTCGACGCCGTGCTTTGCATGGGGGTGCTCGAGTACCTGCCGCGCTACTCGACGGCGCTGGCCGAGATGCAGCGCGTGCTCGCGCCCGGCGGCGTCGTCGTGCTGACGCTACCGAACCGCGCCAGCACGTACCACATCGCCCGGTCGGCCTATATGGGCCTGCGCTCGATCGGCGGGCGGCTCCTCGGGCGCGCAGGGTCGCCCGGCGTCTCGCACAATCGCTGCGTGCCGTGGCGGCTCGATCGCGAGCTTGCGGACGCGGGCCTGCGCAAGGTGGAAAGCCAGGCCTGCAATTTCATCTTCTTCCCGCTGCAAGAGTTGCTGCCCCGGGCGTCCGAGGCGCTGAACCGCGCCCTGATGCCGCTCGCCCGGTCGTCCATCGCTCCTTTCGTCGGCGCGCAGTACATCGTCAAGGCGCAGAAAGCCGCTTGCCGCTCCGCGTAGTCCGGCTGGGAAAGCCGCGACAGCGAGGCGAGGGATTGCGGGTCGGCGCGGTTCGCCGCCCGCCCCGTGGGGTACGCAAGTCCGACTATGCCCGCCTCGACTACTTCGACGTCTGGCTGCCCGAGCTCGCGCCGAGCCAGAAGTGGGTGAGCTGGGCCTTGTCGGAGCCCTGGACCGACGCGCGCTGGAAAAAATACGCGCGCAATTATCGCCGCGAGATGAGCGAGCCGAAGGCGCAGCACCTGCTCACGCTCCTCGCAGCGCTTTCGCACGAGACTGACTTATCGGTCGGCTGCTATTGCGAGCGCGAGGATCGCTGCCATCGCTCGCTGCTAAGGGACCTGCTGCGCGGGCACGGCGCGAAGCTCGCCCGCTAGCGGTTCTCTTTGCCCGCCGAGCCGATCGAGACGTCGGCGAGGCCGGAGCGCATCATGTACCAGAAGAGGAACACGCCCGGCAGCGCGATGAGCGTCGTCAGCAGGTAGAAGTTGACGTAGCCGATGCCGTCGATGAGCGCCCCGACCGTCGTGCCGGTGAGGAAGCGTCCCGCGATGCTGGCGAGCGCCGAAAGAAGCGCGTACTGCGTGGCGGTGAACCGCAGGTTGCAAAGGGCGGAGAGGTACGCGACGACCGTCACGCCACCGATGCCGCTCGCAAAGTTCTCGAAGCCGATCGCGGCCGCCATGCCGATGTTCGTATGCCCGGCCGCGGCGAGCGCCGCGAAGCTCAGATTGGACACCGCCATGAGGACCAGGCTGATCAGCACCGATCGCTTCATGCCGAGGTTCTGGTAGAGCATGCCGCCGACGAAGATGCCGACGAGCAGCGCCGCGAAGCCGACGCCGATGTCGTAGAACGCGATCTCGTCGTTGGTGAACCCCAGGTCGGCGAAGAGGAGCCGCAGCGTGAGGTTGGCCAGCGTGTCGCCGATCTTGTGGATCAGGACGAAGAGCAGCACGACGAGGGCGCCCTCCCGCTTGATGAACTCCGTGAGGGGGCTGAAATAGGCGACGATCGCCTCGATCGCGCCGTGCGGCTTCGCCGGCTCGCGATGCCGCGGCGGCTCGCCCATGACGACGCCGACGAGCATCGCGGGGAGCGCAAAGGCGGCGCAGGCGATATAGGCGGCGGTCCAGCCGACGCGCTGTGCGAGCACGAGAGCCAGCGCCCCGGCGGCCGCGGCGCCGATGCGCCAGCCGTACTGCGACATGCCCGAGCCCACGCCGAGCTGGCGCGGCTCGAGGAGCTCGATGCGGTAGGCATCGATGATGATGTCGAAGGTCGCTCCTGCCATGCCGACGACGATGGCCGCCACTGCCACGGCATAGAGCGCCTGGCCCGGGTCCGCGACGCCCAGGAAGGCGACCGCCGCCATGACCAGGACGCCGACGAACCATAGCCAGCTGCGGCGCTGGCCGAAGCGGCCGATGATCGGCAGGCGGACGTTGTCGACCATCGGTGCCCACAGGAACTTGAAGTTGTAGGCGAGGAAGGTCAGCGCAAAGGCGGTGACGGCGCTCTTCGTGATGCCCTGCTGCGCAAGCCGCGTGGTCAGCGTCGCGCCGATCATCGAGAAGGCGAAGCCGGAGGAGATGCCGAGGAACAGCGCCGCCAGCGGAGCCGCCTCGAAGTACGGGCGCACGCTAGAGCGGATAGTCATAGTCGATGATGAGGGGCGCGTGGTCGGAGAAGCGCTTGCGCTTGTAAATAGCCTCGCGCGTGGCCGTGGCGGCGACGCCCGGCGTCGCGACCTGGTAATCGATCCGCCAGCCCACGTTCTTCGCCCACGCCTGGCCGCGGTTCGACCACCAGGTGTAATGGCCGGGCTTCGCGTTCAGCTTGCGGAAGACATCGACGAAGCCGATCTCGTCGAAGACGTGCGTAAGCCAGGCGCGCTCCTCGGGCGTGAAGCCGGGGTTCTTCTGGTTCGACTTCCAGTTCGTGAGGTCGATCTCCTTGTGCGCGATGTTCCAGTCGCCGCACAGGATGATCTCGCTCTGGTGCTCGCGCAATTTCTTCAGGTGGCGGGCG
>DATLDY010000207.1:0-3973 GCA_035525655.1 Burkholderiales bacterium | reverse complement strand
TCCGTACCCGGTACGTAATTATCTTGTCAGCATGACTCGCGCCGGCGCCCTCGCGCTCATGGTCGCTGCGCCCATCCTGTGGAGCACAGCCGGCGTCGTCACGCGCCACGTCGAGCGCGCCACCCCGTTCGAGATGGCCTTTTGGCGCAGCCTCTTCGCTTTCCTCTTCGTCGGGGTCGTGCTGCTTGCGTTGCGGCGCAACCCGCTGCGCATCCCGCCGGCGGCGCTCGTCTCCGGCGGACTCTGGGCGCTGATGTTCACCTCCTTCATGATCGCGCTGTCATTCACCACCACGGCCAACACGCTCGTCGTGATGAGCCTCGCGCCGCTCCTGACCACCGTGCTGGCCAGCATTTTCCTGAAGGACCCAGTGCCGATGGGAACCTGGCTCGCCGCGGGCGCCGCGACGATGGGCATCGCGTGGATGTTCGCGAGCGACCTCAACGCCCATACATCGCGCGACCTCCTCGGCATGCTGATCGCGCTGTCGGTGCCGATCGCCTCCGCAACAAACTTCATCGTGCTGCGCGCCTCCTCGGCCACGGCGGACCTGCGCTCGGCGGTGATGCTCGGCGGCTTGATCTCGGCAGTGATTTGCCTGCCGCTCGCGCTGCCCTTCCAGGCGACCGCAAAGGACATCGCGCTTCTGGGGTTCCTCGGGATGTTCCAGCTCGGGCTGCCGTGCACGCTGCTCGTCCTCGCGAGCCGCAAGCTCCTCGCGCCGGAGATTTCGCTCATTGCGCTCCTGGAAGTGCTGCTCGGACCGCTATGGGCCTGGCTCGGCGCAGGCGAAGTACCCGCGCGAGCGACCATTACCGGAGGAGCGATCGTGCTGGCGGCGCTGGTGGCCAACGAGCTCGCCACGTTCCATCGGAGCCGGGCCTCGAGGCTCGCCCCGCGGTAACCCTTTGTCCTGTATACTTCCGTTCCAGCTTCTGTTACGCCACTTCCGGTTAGCGTTTCAGTCCGTTTAAGCAGGTCCATCCTGGACCGCTCAATAACAAGCTAAGAACGCATCTGCCTGAACCGGTCGAAGGCTCTCGCCTTCCCAGGCCGATCAGGAGAATTTCATCAGTACCTTTGATTCGCTCGGGCTAGCGCCCGAACTGCTGCGCGCTGTCGCAGAGCAGGGCTACACCACGCCCACCCCGATCCAGGCTCAGGCCATTCCCGTAGTGCTCGCAGGCAAAGACCTGCTCGGCGCCGCCCAGACGGGCACCGGCAAGACCGCCGGCTTCACCCTCCCCCTTCTGCAGATTCTCGGCCTCAAGGCCAACGCCAGCCACTCGCCCGCGCGCCATCCGATCCGCGCGCTGGTGATCACGCCGACGCGCGAGCTGTGCGCCCAGGTCGAGGACAGCGTGCGCACCTACGGCAAGTACGTGAAGCTGAAGTCGATCACCGTATACGGCGGCGTGAACATCAACCCGCAGATCGACGAGCTGCGCCGCGGTGTCGACATCCTGGTGGCGACGCCCGGACGCCTGCTCGACCACGTGCAGCAGAAGACGGTGGACCTGCGCCAGGTGGAAATCCTGGTGCTCGACGAAGCCGATCGCATGCTGGACATGGGCTTCATCAACGACATCCGCAAGATCCTCGCCCTCCTGCCGGCGAAGCGGCAGAACCTGCTGTTCTCCGCCACGTTCCCGGAAGAGATCCGCAAGCTCGCGAGCGGCTTCATGAAGGACCCGGTGACGGTCGAGGTCGCCCGGCGCAACACGCCGGCCGAGCTCGTGTCGCAGGTCCAGTACACCGTCGATGCCACGCGCAAGCGTGAGCTCCTCGCCCACCTGGTGAAGACCAACGACTGGAAGCAGGTCCTCGTCTTCTGCAAGACCAAGCACGGTGCCAACCGCCTCGCGCAGCAGCTCTCGCGCGACGGCGTGCAGGCCGACGCGATCCACGGCAACAAGAGCCAGAACGCCCGCGAGCGAGCGCTCGAGGGCTTCAAGGAAGGCCACGTGCGCGTGCTGGTCGCGACCGACATCGCCGCGCGCGGCCTCGACATCGAGGCCCTGCCGCATGTCGTGAACTACGACCTGCCGCACGTCGCCGAAGACTATGTGCACCGCATCGGCCGCACCGGGCGTGCCGGCGCCGAGGGCGAAGCCGTGGCGCTCGTCAGCCACGAAGACCGTCCGCTGATGGCGGCGATCGAGCGCCTCATGAACCGCAAAGTCGATAGCCGCGTGGTCGAGGGCTTCGAGCCCGGCACCGCGTCCGCTCACCCGCCGGAGCCGCGCCACGCCCAGCCGCAAGGGCGCGACCGCGGCCAGCGCGGCCGCGGCCAGCGTCCGCAGCGCGAGCAGCGTCCGCAACGCCACGGGCAGGGCCAGCCGCGGCCGCAACAGCAGCCTCGCGCCCAGCAGGCGCGTAGCGGCCAGCCGCCGCGTAGTGGCCAGCAGCCTCGTGGCGACCAGCAACCGCGTGGCGACCAGCAGCCCGGCCCCGGCTGGCAGGACCGCTCGGCTTCGCGCCAGTCAACGGAACGCGACCGCCATCGCGGCGATCGCTTTTCCCGGCGTAACAACGCACCCGCCGCACCGGTCAATCCGGAATACGTTGCCCAGGTCGAGGAAGCCCGCCGCCGCATGCGCGAGGAAGGCGAGCAACCCGCTGCGCCGGCTCCGCGCCCCGCGACCCGACGCGAGCGCCCGGTTCCCGCGCTTTTCTCGAAGAAGCCGGAGAGCTCCGACCAGTAGAGTGACAACGGCACGCCTTTTGCACAGGTGATTGTTCACCTGACATAGGAGGCGTGACCATGAGAGAGCGTTACAACGATTTTGCCGACCAGGCTACCGAAGGCGCGAGAAGCGCTTACAACTCCGCGTACAACACTGCCCGTGGGTATCCGGGAACGATCGCCGCGATCGTCGTCGGCGTCGGCGTCGCGGGCTTCCTGATTTGGGCAGCCCGGCGTGCCGGCGGCTGGCGCAACCTCCAGGTCGAGGCCACCGACCGCGCGCGCCAGGGTTACGACTATGCGCGCGAAGGCTACGGAAAAGCGCGCGACGTGATCAAGGAGCGCGTGACGAAGCTCAAAGGCGAGCAGCTGCCGGAACAGTTCCAGTAACAGGCACCGCGGGGCCCACAAGGCCCCGCTTCACGCCGGGACGGGCTGGCCGCGCTCGGTGACGAACTCGATCGCGGAATCCCGCTCCCCGGTGTTGACGAAGTGGCGGAAGCGCCGGCGAATCTCCGGCGTCTCGATCGCGCGCTTCCATTCGCACTCGTAGGTGTCGACGTGACGCTGCATGTCGGCCTCGAGCTCGACCGCCAGGCCGAGCGAATCCTCGCAGACCACCTTGCGCAGGTACTCGATGCCGCCTTCAAGGTTGTCGAGCCAGGTGCTCGTGCGCTGTAAGCGATCCGCCGTGCGGATATAGAACATCAGGAAGCGGTCGATGTACTGCACGAGCCGTCGGTCATCGAGGTCGGACGCGAGCAGGTTGGCATGTCGCGGCTTCATCCCGCCGTTGCCGCACACGTAGAGATTCCAGCCCTTCTCGGTGGCGATGACGCCGACGTCCTTGCTTTGCGCTTCAGCGCATTCGCGCGTGCAACCGGACACCGCGAACTTCAGCTTGTGCGGCGCACGCAGGCCCTTGTAACGATTCTCGAGGTCGATCGAGAAGCCGACGCTGTCCTGCACGCCGTAGCGGCACCAGGTCGAGCCGACGCACGACTTCACGGTACGCACCGACTTGCCGTAAGCGTGGCCGGACTCGAAGCCCGCGTCGATCAGCTCTTTCCAGATCAGGGGCAGCTGATGCACCTGCGCGCCGAACAGATCGATGCGCTGTCCGCCCGTGATCTTCGTATAGAGGCGATACTTCTTGGCGACCGAACCGATGACGATCAGCTTGTCCGGCGTGATTTCCCCGCCCGGCACACGCGGCACGATCGAATAAGTGCCGTCCTTTTGAATGTTCGCAAGAAAGTAGTCGTTCGTGTCCTGCAGCACGGCCTT
>DATLDY010000199.1:0-12436 GCA_035525655.1 Burkholderiales bacterium | reverse complement strand
ATGGCTGATGCGGCACATGCGGCGCTACGCCTGATGGACGCGACCCACATCTATTGCGCCCGCTGCCGGGCGATCCAGACAGTCAGCTTCGATCGCCTGCTCCCGAAGGAGGAGGCGATGGGCACCGCGGCGCGCTGCTCGCAGTGCGGCTGGGTCGCCTTCACGATGATCCGCGAGGCCCGCGTCTACTGCGACGTGTGTGACGAGATCCGCCCCGCGCTCCTCCACGAATACCGGCCCGCGGGATCGCTGTCGGGCGGACTCGTGCGCTGCGCGGTGTGCTACGCGAGCCGCGCGCGGCTTTACGGCAGCAAGGTCGCTAAGACTTAGAGAAATCGGGGTCAGAGCCCGATTTCCTTAGCTACGCGTTGCCGGAATTCGGGCTCTGACCCCGATTTCTCTTCGGCACCATCAGATTCCCGACGGATACCTGGACGGCCGCGCCGTCCTGGTTGAGCGTGGTCGTGCGGATCTTGATGACGCCGATATCCGGCCGCGATTTCGACGGCCGCACTTCGAGCACCTCGACTTCAACTCGCAGCTCGTCCCCGGGGCGCACCGGGAGCGGCCAGCGGAATTCATCGAAGCCCGCGCCGACGATTCCGCCTGCCGGGTCGAGGCCGCTCGCCACCAATAGCCGCATGGTCATCGCGGCGGTGTGCCAGCCGCTCGCCGCCAACCCGCGGAAGATGGACTGCTGCGCCGCGGCGTCGTCGAGGTGAAAGGGCTGCGGATCGAACTCGGCGGCAAAAGCCTTGATGCGCTCGACCTCTACGCGCACCCGGGCGGGCCCGGCGTACTTTTGCCCGGCGGCGAAATCCTCCAGGTAGCGCATTCTTCACTGATACACTAAAACCGAGTCGCATCCATGAAAAGACGCGCCGCGGTTTACAGCGCTTCCGGGGGCCCGCGCCTGACGCCCACGGCAAAGCGCGCAGCGCCCCCGGCGGCCAAGCCGCCGGCCGGTAAAGCCAAGCCCTCCAAACCACCACGCTGGTTCGCAACCCGAAGGGTCCGCGTCGCCGCAGGCGCGACGGCCGCGGCGATCCTGTTGGGCGCATTCTGGTTCACGCGCCCGGCTGCCATCACGCAGCAGCAGGTCGAAGCCCTCGTGCAGCGTGCCCTGGAAGCCGTCCCGCCGACGCCCAGCGCGACCGACGCGTACGAAAAAATCCGCCCCTCCGTAGTCGCCGTGCGCGGCATGGCCGATGACGGCGAGGAGGGCACCAAGGGCATGGAGACCGGCAAGGCCGACGTGCAGCGCGGCACCGGCGTGGTAATCGTCGACAGCGGCCTCATTCTCACCAACCTTCATGTCGTCGCCGGCGCGCGGCGCGTTCACGTCACCTTCTTCGACGGCCACGACACCGAGGCTGAAGTGGTCGGCACGCGGCCGGAGCACGACCTCGCGGTGCTGCAGGCAAAGAGCCTGCCCGACGACATGATGCCGGCGGTGATGCGCTCGACCGATGGACTCGCCCCCGGCGATCCGGTGGTCGCGGTGGGCTTTCCGTTCGGCATCGGCCCCTCGGTTTCGTCCGGCGTGATCTCCGGGCTGCGGCGCGACTACGTGTCGCCGGAGGGCAAGCGCGTTCTTACCAACCTCATCCAGTTCGATGCGGCGGTGAACCCGGGCAACTCCGGTGGGCCGCTCATCACGCTGGATGGCGAGCTGGTCGGCATCGTCACCGGCCTGCTCAACCCGAGCGAGCAGCGCGTGTTCATCGGCATCGGCTTCGCCGTGCCGATCGAGAACGCCGCTTCCGCCATCGGCCTCAACCCCTTCTAAAGGAATTCCATGGAACAAGCGTCGACGCTCATGGAGCGCGTGCTCTACGAGGTGAAGAAAACGGTGGTGGGCCAGGATCATTTCCTCGAGCGCGTGCTGGTGGCGATGCTGGCGGGAGGCCACCTCCTGGTGGAAGGCGTGCCGGGCCTCGCGAAAACCCTCACCGTCAAGACGCTGGCCGCCACCGTGCGCGGCACCTTCCGCCGCATACAGTTCACGCCCGACCTCGTGCCGGCGGACCTGATCGGCACGCGCATCTACAACCAGAAGACCGGCGATTTCGCGACCTCGCTCGGGCCGGTGTTCTGCAACCTGCTCCTCGCGGACGAGATCAACCGCGCGCCGGCCAAGGTGCAGAGCGCGCTCCTGGAAGTCATGCAGGAGCACCAGGTGACGATCGCCGGCCAGACCCACAAGGTGCCGGAGCCGTTCCTGGTGATGGCGACGCAGAACCCGATCGAGACCGAGGGCACGTACGCATTGCCCGAGGCGCAGGTCGACCGCTTCATGATGAAGGTGCTGGTCGGCTACCCGACCGAGGAAGAGGAATTCGTCATCGTCGAGCGCGTCACCGGCGCGGTGCACGAGTCGATGGCCGTGGCGAGCATCGAGCAGCTCCTCGAGCTGCAGCAGCAGTGCCGCAAAGGCTATGTCGAGCCGGCGCTGATCCAGTACGCGGTTCGCCTCGCCGCGTCCACGCGGCAGCCCGACAAGTACCTCACCTACGGCGCGAGCCCGCGCGCTTCGATCCATCTCATCGAGTGCGCCCGCGCGCTTGCCTTCCTGCGCGGCCGCGACTACGTGCTGCCCGAGGACGTGGTCGATCTCGTGCCGGACGTGTTGCGCCATCGCCTCGTGCTCTCGTACGAGGCGCTCGCCGAAGGCCTTAGCGCCGACGAGCTCATCAAGCGCATGATGCAGAAGGTGCGCGTGCCCGAGAAGCCGATGCAGGCCCATGTCAGAGTCCCAAACACCACCGCCAGCGCCGCGCCGCAGTCCTGACGCGATCCTGCGGCGGGTCGAATGGACGGTGATGCGCCGTCTGGACGGCCTGCTGCACGGCGATTACCGCACCCTCTTCCGCGGCTTCGGCCTGGATCTCGCCGACCTGCGCGAGTACCAGTACGGCGACGACGTGCGCCACATCGACTGGAACGTGACGGCGCGCCTGCAGACTCCCTACGTGCGCGAATACCACGAGGATCGCGAGATCACCGCGTGGTTCCTGCTCGATCTTTCCCGCTCGATCGACTTCGGCTCGCAGGACGTGAAGAAGGGGACGGTCGCGGCGGACTTCGTCGCGCTCCTTGCGCGCCTCCTCACGCGCCACGGCAACCGCGTCGGCGCGATCTTCTACGGCCTCGACGTCGACCGCGTGATTCCGCCGCGCAGCGGGCGTCGCCAGGTCCTGGCGATGCTGCACGCCATGACGGCGCGCCCGCCGCTGCCCGAAGGCGAGGGCACGCGGCTCGATACTCTCCTCAAGAGCGCGTTCAACTTCATCCACCGCCGCTCGCTGCTGTTCCTGGTTTCCGATTTCTTCAGCGCCCCGGGCTGGGAGCAGCCGCTCATGCAGCTCGCGCGGCGCCACGAAGTGATTGCCGTGCGGCTGCACGATCCGCTGGAGAACGAGTTGCCCGACCTCGGCCTGCTGGTTTTCCAGGACGCCGAGACCGGCGAGCAGCTTTTCGTCGACACGCATGACGGCAAGTTCCGCAAGCGCTTCATGGACGCCGCCGAGCAGCGCGAGATCGCGGTGCGCAGCGCGCTCGCCAACGCCGGCGTCGACACGCTCGAGCTTTCCACGGGCGCCGACCTCGTCGACACGGTGCTGCGCTTCGCCAGCCTGCGAAAGCGCCGCTCGAGCGTGAGGGTGAATGACGTTCCAGTGGCCTGAGTTCCTCTGGCTGCTCCTCGGCCTGCCGCTCCTTGCGGGCCTGTACGTCTATATCCTGCGCCGGCGCAAGAAGTTCGCCGTGCGCTACTCCAACCTCGCGCTCCTGAAGCAGGCGATGGGCGGGGCGAGCTGGCGGCGCCACGTGCCGCCGGCGATCCTCCTCGCTGCCCTTGCAGCGCTCGTCATTGCCATGGCCCGGCCGAGCGCCGTGATGACGCTTCCGTCGACGCACGAGACCGTGATCCTCGCCATGGACGTATCGGGCAGCATGCGCGCGACCGACGTCGAGCCCAACCGCCTGGTCGCCGCGCAGACCGCGGCGAAGAGCTTCATCGGCCAGCAGCCGGACAGCGTGCGCGTCGGCATCGTCGCCTTTGCCGGCACCGCGACGGTCGCCCAGGCGCCGACGAAGAACAAGGAAGACCTCTACGCCGCGATCGACCGCTTCCAGCTGCAGCGCGCCACCGCGATCGGCAGCGCGATCATCGTGTCGCTCGCCACGCTGTTTCCCGACGGCGGCTACGACGTGGCGAGCTTCTCGTTCGACAAGAAAAAGCCGCCGCCGCCGAACTTCAAGCCGGTCCCGCCCGGGTCTTACGGCTCGGCCGTGATCATCCTGCTCACCGACGGGCAGCGCACCACCGGCCCGGATTCGGTGCAGGCCGCGCGCCTCGCCGCCGATCGCGGCGTACGCATCTTCACCGTCGGGGTCGGCACGCCGGAGGGCAAGGTGGTCGGCTTCGACGGCTGGTCGATGCACGTGCGGCTGGATGAAGAGACGCTGCGCTCCATCGCGGACCTCACGCGCGGCGAATACTTCTACGCCGGGACGGCGCCGGACCTGAAGAAGATCTACGAGACCATGAGCACGCGCCTCGTGATGGAGACGAAGAAGACCGAGATCGGCGCGTTCTTCGCCGCTGCGGGTGCGCTCCTCGTGCTCCTCGCGGCGCTGCTGTCGCTCGCCTGGTTCAACCGCATCGCTTGACCGGCCCGTGACCTTCGCCCGCGAGCGCCTGATCCGGTTCTCGCACTGCGACCCGGCGGGCATCGTTTACTTCGTCAACTTCTTCGACATGGTGGGCGGCGTGGTCGAGGACTGGTTCCGCGAGGCGGTCGGCCTGCCGTTCCAGGAGATGCACCTCGAGCGGCGCGTCGGCTTCCCGATCGTGAACACGGGCTGCGAATTCTTCCGTCCCGCGCGCCTGGGCGACACGCTGCGCCTCGAGCTCGCGATCGCGAGGCTCGGCCGCTCATCGATCGAATTCGTGGTGCGCGGCAGCGTCGCCGGCGAGGAAAAATTCCGCGCGCGGCACAAGGTCGCGCTGGTTTCGCTAGACAGCTGGCGCGCGCTGCCGATTCCCGACGACATGCGGGCTAAGATGCTGCCGTATGTTGTCCAACAATCGTAGCTACCTCCCGCTCGCCATCGCCGCCGGCGCGGTATTCGCCCTGGCCCTCGGCATCCGGCAGGCGCAGCCGCTGTTCATCAGCGCGATCAACTCGCATACCGCCATCGGCTACGCGACGATCAGCCTCGCTTTCGGCGTGGCGCAGCTCATGTGGGGTGTGGGACAGCCGGTTGCCGGTGCGATCTCCGATCGCTGGGGGCCGCGCCGGGTCATGATCGGCGGGGCGCTGCTGCTGGCCCTGGGCACCGCCATGATCCCTTTCGCGACGAGTGCCTGGGCGCTGATCGTGGTGATCGGGGTGGTGGCCGCCGCGGGTGCCGGCGCGGCCGGCCCGGCGCAGCTCGCCTCGGCCGTGGGGCGCTGGGTGCCCGAGGCGAAGCGCTCGATGGCGAACGGCATCATCAATGCCGGCGGCTCCTTCGGCCAGTTCACCCTGGTGCCCCTCGCGCAACTGTGCATCGGCCTGGCGGGCTGGCAGCCGGCCCTCATCATCCTGGGCGCTACGGCGCTCCTCGCCATCCCGCTTCTCATCTACATCACCCCTCAAAAGGCGGCGCCCGCTGCGCATGCGCAAACCGGGACGCTGCGCGGGGCGGTCCGGGGCGCGATGCGCGATCCGAGCTACCTGCTGCTCACCGCCGGCTTCTTCACGTGCGGCTTCCACGTAGCCTTCATCGCCACGCACCTGCCGGGCTTCGTTGCGCTGTGCGAGCTGCCGCCGGAAGTGGGCGCATGGTCGCTCGCCGTGATTGGCCTGTTCAACATCTTCGGCAGCCTCTGGGTGGGCAAGCACGTGCAACGGCGGCGCATGAAGCTCGCGCTCGCCGGGATCTACTTCGCCCGCGCGCTCATCATCCTCGCGTTCTTCTTCGCGCCGAAAACCCCGCTCGCGTTCTTCCTTTTCTCCGCGGGCATCGGCTTCACTTACCTGTCCACCGTGCCGCCGACCATCGGCCTCGTGGCCAAGCTGCACGGCACGCGCTACATGGCGACGCTGTTCGGCATCGTCATGCTGTCGCACCAGGTCGGCGGTTTCCTCGGCGCCTGGCTGGGAGGCAAGGCGTTCGAGGCGAGCGGTAGCTACGACTGGATGTGGTGGGCGGACATCGCGCTTTGCTTCGCGGCGGCCGCGGTTCACCTGCCGATCCGTGAAGCACGGCCGCAAGCCGTGCCCGCGCCTGCATAAGAAGAAGGGAGGGGGAATGAAGCTCGTCGCTGCAATCGCCATCGGACTGATGGCGGCGCCGGTCGCTGCGCAAAGCATCCGGGGCATGGTCACCAATGGACGCACCGCCGAGGCCGGGGTCTGGGTGATCGCCGAGACCGAAGACCTGCCGACGAAGTTCGCGAAGATCGTGGTCACCGACGAGCGCGGGCGCTTCGTCATGCCCGAGCTACCCAAGGCGAGCTATCGCGTCTGGGTGCGAGGGTATGGGCTGGTCGATTCGAAGAAGGTCAAGGCGAAGCCCGGCGACCGGCTGAGGCTCAAGGCCGCGGTCGCGCCGAACGAAGGCTCGGCGGCGCAGTATTACCCGGCGATCTACTGGTACTCGATGCTCGGCGTGCCGGAAAAAAGCGAGTTCCCGATCGGCAAGGCGGCGAGCCAGGGCGAGTGGCTCAACGTGGTGAAGACGAACGGCTGCATCTCGTGCCACGCGCTCGGCACGCCGGCCACGCGCACGGTGCCGAACGCGCTGGGCCACTTCAAGTCGACGGAGGAAGCGTGGGCGCGCCGGATCACTTCCGGCCAGGCCATGATGCAGATGGTGAACGCCTTGGGGCGCACCGACAGCGCGCGCATGCTGAAGCAATTCGCGGACTGGACCGATCGCGTGTCGACGGGCGAGATCCCCTCCACGCGGCCGCTTCGCCCGCAGGGCGTGGAGCGCAACGTCGTCCTCACGCTGTGGGACTGGAGCAACCCGAAAGCCTATCTCCACGACGAGATCTCCACCGACAAGCGCAATCCAACCGTCAATGCGTACGGCAAACTCTATGGCACCACCGAGGAGAGCACCGACCTCCTTCCCGTACTCGATCCGCGCGCGCATCTCGCAACCGAAATCCAGCACCCCGTACGCGATCCGGAGACGCCGTCATCGAAGGAGCATCCGATGGCCGCTTCGCCTTATTGGGGTCGCGACCCGATCTGGGACAGCCACACCACTACGCACAACCCGATGCTGGACGAGCAGGGACGCGTCTGGTTCACGGCGCGCGTGCGCCCGCCGCGCAATCCGGATTTCTGCCGCAAGGGTCACCCCTCCGCCGAGGTATTCCCGCTGGACAGCGCGAACCGCCATCTGTCGATGTACGACCCGAAGAACGGCAAGTTCACCCTCATCAGCACGTGCTTCGGCACGCACCATCTCGCCTTCGCCGAAGACGCGAACCACACGCTATGGACGAGCGCCGGCGGCGCGGGCAACGCAGTGATCGGCTGGCTCGACCGCAAGCTGTTCGACGAGACGGGCGACGAGCAGCGCGCGCAGGGCTGGACGCCATTCGTCCTCGACTCCAATGGCAATGGCCAGCGCGACGAGTACGTCGAGCCGGGGGAGGCGGCCGATCCGGCGAAGGACAGGCGCGTCGTCACCGGGCTCTACAGCGTCGGCATCAATCCGCGCGACGGAACCGTGTGGGGTACGTCGCTCGGCGTTCCCGGCTACGTCGTGCGCATCAACCCGGGAGCCGATCCCGCGCGCACCGCGCTCACCGAAATCTACGAGCCGCCCGCACCCGGCTTCGGCCCGCGCGGCGGCGACATCGATCGCCAAGGCGTGATGTGGGTGTCGCTCTCGAGCGGGCATCTCGCCAGCTTCGACCGCGCGAAATGCAAAGGCCCCCTCAACGGGCCCGACGCCACCGGCAAGCACTGCCCGGAAGGCTGGACGCTCTACCCGCTACCGGGACCGCAGTTCAAGGCCGTGACGGAGGGCAGCGCCGAGGCGAGCTACTACACGTGGGTCGACCAGTTCAACACGCTCGGCCTCGGCCGCGACGTGCCGATCGCGACTGGGAATCTAAACGAAGGCCTGCTCGCGCTCGTCGACGGCAAGTTCGTCGTGATGCGCGTGCCTTATCCGCTCGGCTACTACACCAAGTGGATGGACGGCCGCATCGACGACGCGAAACTGGGATGGAAGGGCAAGGGACTGTGGTCGACCGTGTCGACGCGCGCGCCCTTCCACATGGAAGGCGGCAAAGGCACCCGGCCGAAGGTGGTGCGCTTCCAGCTCCGGCCGGATCCTCTCGCCGAATAATCAGTTGTCGACGACGGCCACGACCTGAATCTCGACGAGCTGCTCCGGCTCGCCGAGCTCGAGCACGGCCATGTTCGTTGTCGTCGGCTTGTGGTTGTGCGGCGCGAAGTACGAGTTCACCACCGCGCTCGAACGCCCGATGTCGCCCATGCGCGGGCGCGTGCGGAAGATGAACACGTGCACCACATCCTTGGGTGAAGCGCCCGCCGCCTTCAGCGTTTCCATGACGCCGTCCATCGTGCGGCGCACCTGCGCCTCGAGGTCGTTGTTCAGGTACTGCATGACCTGCTCGCGCTTGTGCGGGTGGTCGTGGTACACGGGCAGCGCCGTTCCGCCGGCGAGCCACAGGATCTTCCCGCTCTTGATCTTGATCGCGGGCGAGAAGGGCATGAACACGCTCTTGTCGTAGTTCGGGTGGTGGATGATCTCCAGGTTGTTGCCGCTCTGCGCGAACGCCGGCGCGGCCGCAAGCGCGAGCGCGGCGGCCAGAAGGATTTTCTTCATGGTCTTCTCCTAGGGGTGTGGGGTAGGACTACGCCCGCACTGTAACCCCGAGGGAAGACCGGCGGCTACTTCTTGCCCTTGGCGGCGTCGCGGATGGAGTCGCCGGCCTTCTCGAGGCTACGGCTCGCGTCCTTGCCGGCCTGGTCGATGCTGCGGCCGGCCTTCTCGGCGGGGCCTTCCTGGCGGCAGCCGGCGAGTGCGAGGAGAGAGAACGCGGACAACAGGATGAGTGATTTCATCCCGCATTGTCGCCCCCGCAGCGTTACGCGGCTAGCCTGCCGTTCTGATAGTCGTGGATCGCCTGCTCGATCTCCTCGCGCGAGTTCATCACGAAGGGACCGTACTGCACCACCGGCTCGCCGATCGGCCGCCCGGCAAGGAGGAGGAAGCGCGCGCCGTCCGGCCCGGCCTTCACCTGCACGCTACCTTCCATCGTGAACACCGCGGCGCTGCGCTCCGGGATGCCGTCGAGCGCGCCTTCGTACACGTACGCGAAGGCGTTGTATCCATCCTTCACCGCATGCGTGAACGTGGCGCCTGCCGGCAGGTGCACATCGAAGTACGTCGCATCCGTGGCGCTGGCGCTGATCGGGGCCGCCTTGCCCGCATAGGTACCGGCGATCACGCGCACCTTGCCGCCGCCGTCGATGGCGACCTCCGGGATCTCCTTCGCGTCGAGGTCGCGATAGCTCGCCGGCTTCATCTTGTCCTTGGCCGGAAGATTGATCCACAGCTGGAAGCCGCGCATGCGGCCGCTTTCCTGCTGCGGCATCTCGGAGTGGATGATGCCGCGCCCCGCGGTCATCCATTGCACGCCGCCGCTCTTCAGGTTTCCCTTATTCCCGAGATGGTCCTCGTGCAGCATGTGTCCATCCAGGATGTAGGTCACCGTCTCGAAGCCGCGGTGCGGATGCGCAGGGAAGCCGGCGATGTAGTCCGCCGCGTCGTCGGAGGAGAACTCGTCGAGCATGAGGAACGGGTCGAGGCGCGCGAAGTTGGACTGCCCGAGGCTGCGGCGCAGCTTCACGCCGGCGCCGTCGGACGCCGGGATCGACTTGATGATTCTGTGAACGGTACGGGTATTCATGGTCGCTCCGTTGTCATTTTCCTAAATAAGGGCAAGTTCGCGCTGGTTCAATGTTAGGCCGTCGATGCGGTTGCGGGCGCGCGCGAGGCCGGTTTCCTTGCTCGCCGGGCTGACGGCGAGGCCTTCGGCATACACGCACTCCACGTCGGCGATGCCGAGGAAGGCGAGCAGGTCGCGGACATACGTCGTGTGCGCATGCGCATCGCCATAGATGCCGCCGCGCGCGATGACGAGGTACGCTTTCTTGCCGGTCAGGAGGCCGACGGCGCCTTTCTCCGTGTACTTGAACGTCACCCCCGCGCGCGCAATGTGATCGAAATACGCCTTGAGCGTCGACGGGATGCCGAAGTTGTACATCGGCACGCCGATCACGATCGTGTCGGCAGCTCTCAGCTCGGCGATCAGCATGTCCGAATAGTCGATGACCGCTTGCTGGGCCGCGCTGCGCTCCGCCTTGGTCATAAAAGCGCCGAAGCGTTCGCCGTCCAGATGGGGCACCGGATTCTTCGCCAGGTCGCGCACGACGACTTTGCCGCCGAGGCGCCCGACGAGCTCATTCGCCAGCGTGGTGGACTGGCCGCCGGGGCCGAAGAGGCTGCTGTTGATCTGAAGTGTCGTCATGGGTGGATCTCCTTTGCACCATTAAACGATTCATTGGATCGATTAAAAAGCGCAAAATATCGGCCATAACTATCGACTGAGCCGATGAAGATAACCCTCGAGCAGTGGCAGGCACTGGTAGCCGTCGTGGACGCCGGCGGCTACGCCCAGGCGGCCGGGCGGCTGCACAAAAGCCAATCGTCGGTGACCTATCTCGTGCAGAAGCTCGAGTCGCTGCTGGATGCCAAGGCGTTCGAGATCAAGGGACGCAAGGCGGTGCTGACGCCGACCGGGGAGCTCCTTTACCGGCGTGCGCGCGTGCTGCTCGACGAAGCCACCAGCCTCGAGAAGGTGGCGAAGAGCGCGTCCGCGGGTTGGGAGGCGGAGATTCGCATCGCGGCGGAAATCGTTTTTCCGGCATGGGTGCTGCTCAAGTGCTTCGACCGGCTGAACGCCGAGAGCCCGCACACGCGCATCGAGTACATCGAATCGGTGCTCGCGGGCACCAACGAGGCGCTCCTCGAAGGCCGCGCCGACCTCGCCATCACCGGGCAGGTCCCGCAGGGATTCGCCGGCGCGGCGCTGATGCCGTTGCGCATGCTGCTGGTCGCGCATCCCGACCATCCGCTGCACAAGCTCGGACGGCCGCTCACCATGCGCGACCTGCGCGCGCATCGGCAGCTCGTCGTGCGCGAGAGCGATGCGCGCCGCGCGACCAAGACCACCGTCGATACCGCGCAGCGCTGGACCGTGAGCCACATGTCGACCTCGATCTTCGCTGCCAGCATGGGCTTCGGCTTCGGCTGGTTTCCGGAGGAGCGCATCCGTGGCGAGCTCGAGTTGGGGACGCTCAAGCCGCTGGCCCTGCGCGAAGGCGGCGTGCGCACCGGGCAGCTCTATCTCGTCTACGCCGATCGCGAGAACGCCGGCCCCGGCACGCTGCGGCTGGCGCAGATCATCCACGAAATGGTGAAAACGGAGTGCGCCCATGAAGATCATCGGAATAGCCGGAAGTCTGCGTAGCGGGTCGTTCAATGCAGCCCTGCTGCGCGCGGCGGTGGAGGAGTGCCCCGCCGGCACGACGCTCGAGATCGAATCGATCCGCGGCGTGCCGCTCTACGACGGCGATGTCGAAGGGAAAGAGGGAATCCCCAAGCGCGTTGCCGAGCTGAAGGACAAGGTGGCGGCGGCGGATGCGCTGCTGCTCGTCACGCCCGAGTACAACAATTCCATCCCGGGAACGTTCAAGAACGCGATCGACTGGATGACGCGACCGCCCGCCGATGTCGCGCGCGTCTTCAAAGGCCGGCCGGTTGGCCTCATCGGCGCGTCACCGGGCGCCTTCGGCACGGTGCTATCGCAGAGCGCGTGGCAGCCGGTGCTGCGCACCCTCGGCATGCGGCCGTGGTTCGGCCAGCTGCTCTACGTCGGCAACGCGGCCAAGGTATTCGATGCGAGCGGGAAGCTGGTGGACGACGCGATCCGCCAGCGCTTGCGAAAGTACATGGAAGGCTTCGCCGCGTTTATCAGCGCGGGCGCCTGAACCACTTGGTGATGATCGCCTTGTAGCCCGCCTTCACTGGCGTGCCGTGGTGCAGGGTGTCGTAGTTCGGCGTGCCGTCCGCCTTGAGGTTGTTCCAGATCACCGCCATCCCCGTCTTCGGCGGGATGGCGAGGCCGACATTGACGAACGCCGTTTCCCCGCCCTGCTCGACGTCGTTGAGATAGATCATGAACGTCCATGTGCGCTGGCCCTGGGTCGGCGTCGAGTGCTTCTCGAGCTCGTAGTGCTCGAAGTAATCGGTATGCGGCTTGAATTCCTGCGTGGTCTCGTAGTACTGGCCCTGGCTCGGCTCGGCCAACGAGGGGTCGATGCCCATCGCG
>DATLDY010000183.1:0-7802 GCA_035525655.1 Burkholderiales bacterium | reverse complement strand
CGCGCGCGCCGGCAACAAGCTCGAAACGAAGTCGATCAAATTCGCGGTGTCGGCGGGCGAAGTGCTGCCGGTGGCGACATGGAACGACTGGAAAGAGGTGAGCGGGGTCGAGATCATCGAGACCATCGGCACCACCGAGCTCCTGCATGCCTTCATCCATAACTTCCAGGGCAACAACCGGCCGGGCAGCTCCGGCATCCCGCTCGAGGGCTACGAGGTCAAGCTCACCGACCCGGAGGGGAAGATCGTCGACGGCGCCGGGCGCGGCAACCTGCACGTGAAGGGCCGCAGTGCCATCCCGTACTACCTCAACAAGCCCGAGAAAAGCGCCGAGCTCATCCAAGATGGTTGGGTGAAAACGGGCGACATCTACCGCCGCGACGAGGAAGGCTTCTACTGGTTCGAGGGACGCAGCGACGATCTCTTCAAGTGCTCGGGCATGTGGGTGTCGCCGGGAGAGGTCGAGGACGCGGTGATGACCCATCCCGCCGTGCTCGAGGTCGCCGTGGTCGCGGAAGCGGACGACAAGGGCGCCACCATCGCCGCCGCCTATGTCGCGCTGCGTCCGGGCAAGTCCGCCAGCGATGGCCTCTCGAAGGAGTTGATCGAGCACGCCGCGAAGACCCTGCCGCGCTTCAAGCGCCCGCAGCGCATCCACTTCATGGAAGCCCTCCCGCGCACCGCGACCGGGAAGGTGCAGCGATATAAGCTCCGACAGATCTCGGCGGGTCAGGCGCCGATTTCCTAAGTGGAGGTCATCTCCGCGAAGGCGGGATAAAGATTAAACCTGACTTGTCGCTTGCAGCGCACTAGTAACTGTTGCGGCGTGTGCCTTTTGGAACTACGTTTGGAGCTCTAGCGAACCTTGCCCTATGCGGTTTGGGGCTTGCAAGCAATAGCCGCTCAACACGGGGGGAAGCGGAATGACGAACGCACGTGAAATTGATTTCAACGCGCTGCCGCTATCGGTGCGTCAGCGGTTCGTGGCGGCAGTGAACAGCAGCAATGCCGCGGACGCTCCGCTTGCTCGGGAGGTTCAGGGTGTCGTTGCGCTAAGCATCGGTTTGGCGATGCTCGTGCTATTGGCCTGGGGCGGCCTCAGCGGTCTTCGCGATGGTTTTGGACAGCTCGGCGATCCGAACGCCTGGCAGGGGTGGGACGAGGTGGCCAACAAGGGCGTGTGGCTCGCAGCGGCCTTTTATGCCGCACTTGCACTGTGGCGCCGCCTTCGCATGCGCCGTGCCGTGCCGTATGCGCCGGGGCGCTATTTGTTCCCCGTTGACCTGGTGGACGCGCAGACCAGGCAGTTGAAGATCCGTCCGCTTGCCAACCTGAAGACGATCCAGCCGGTTCATCACTACACGCAAGGGATTTATCGCAAGACCGTTCTCAATCTCCAGTTCGACGACGGCACCTCGGAATCGCTTGTCGTGAGGGGCAAGGAGCGGGCCGAGCAGGGGATCGCGCAATGGCAGGCGAAGCAGGCCGAGCTTCAGCAAGCGGTTCAGGCATCGGATCGCGCTGTGCTGGCGCGCCTGGATCCGCTGTTCGATGTGCGCGCGGCCAAGTGGAATCTCGACTCACCGGCTGCGACGGACGGACCGCTCGCTACTGGGCGGGTGCCGGCGTATCTCAAGTGGCGCGCGCCTATCGCGATCGGTGCGGCGCTCGTCGTCGCGCTGGCAGCGCTGGCGGTGCGCAATGTGCTCAGCGATGAAGCGATATACAAGGAGGCGCTGCGCAGGGGCACCGAGCGCGCCTACCTGGACTACGTAAGCGCGGGATGGCGGCACGTCGATGAGATCCGCGCCGGGTTGCCGCGAGTCGCGCTCAGCGATGCGAAGAAGAAGGGATCCGTGACGGCCCTGAGGTCCGTGCTGCAGCGTTACCGGGGCGCTGGTCTGGACGCCGAGGTTGCGAAGGAAATCAGCGTGCTTTATGCGGCCGCGATGGAAACGTTCCGCGCTCAGGCCGCCACCGCGGATCCGACCTTGGTCCCATTCATGGAGCGGTTGTTGTCAGTGCTGAGAGACGCGGGTGGCTCTACCCTGCAGGTACGGTTTACGCGGCCCACTATCGACGCATTGCAAACCGCGGATGCTCGAGTTGTCCAGCGCCTGGGCGAGCCCAAGGCGCGCGAATTTGCTCCCTCGGCCAGCCACTTCAGCAGCAACAGCGCTGCCCCGCGAGAGGGTCGCATCGTCGGTGAGATGAACCGCGGCTTCAAAGCCATATTTCCCAGCGATATCCTGACCGTCGCAGCAGCGGCGTCGCCCGATTCACGCCTGCCCGTGTTGGACATCGCATACACGATTACCCCCTCGGGGGCGATTTACAAACTCGACGAAAGCAGCCGGCTTTTCGTCGGTGTCGTCGCACATTTCGATGTGCGCATGTCGTTGCCAGCCGGCAGCGGCGATTGGCGCTTTCAGGTCGAGGTGCAGCCGCCCGAGAAATTCACGGTCAACTATCAACTTCCGCCTGGCGCGCTGAAGGGCGTGGCTCCTGACGAACGCGTCTACGTCGTGATGGCCGAGCGTGCCTTCGACCAGCTCGGCCTGAAGCTGCGCACGGCCTTTTTCAAGCCGGACAGCGATGCCTACCAGCGCGCGGCGGGGAAGCCGGCAATTTAGCCGGCTATCAGGAAGACAAGTGGGGCATAGGAAAGCGCGGCAATTCAACACCGTGATCGACGAGGTGGCGCGTTCGCGCCGGGCCACCGGCGGAACGCTTTGGTCCGATAAGTCGCCGAAATGAGCAGGGCTTCATGAGCAGCACCTGGATCGGGCAGCCGATCCGGCGGGTGGAGGACGATCGCCTGCTGCAGGGCCAGGGACGCTTCCTTGCCGACGTGAAGATCCCCGGCACGCTGGAAACGGTATTCGTGCGCAGCACGCACGCCCACGCGACGATCCGCGGCATCGATGCGCGTCGTGCGCTCGAGGCGCCGGGGGTCGTCGCGGTGTTCACGGAAAAAGACATCGCCGGCCGCACCGCGCCGATCTGCGTAGCGGGCGAGGCGCACACGCCGGAACGATTCCTCAAGCTGGTGAAGCCGCTCGACAAGGTGCATCCCACGCCGCTCTTCCCGCCTGCGCGCGCGACGTACGCAGGCCAGCCGCTCGCCATGGTGGTGGCCGATACGCTCGCGCACGCGCTCGATGCGGCGGAGCTGGTGGAGGTCGACTACGAGCCGCTTCCCGCCGTGATCGACATGGCGGAGGCGCTCAAACCCGGCGCGCCGCTGGTCGAGCCCGAGTTCGGCAGCAACCTGGTGCTTTCCGTCAGCATCACCAAGGGCGATCCGCAAGCCGCCTTCAACCGGCCGGATGTCGTCACGGTCGAAGAAGAGTTCGTGACCCATCGCTACGTGGCGGCGCCGATCGAAACGCGCGGCATCCAGGTGCTGGCCGACCCGGTGACGGGCGATCTCACCGTATGGTCGGCCACCCAGACCGCCCACATCCTGCAGATGCTGATGGCGGTGTCGCTCAAGATGCCGGCGGATCGCATCCGCATCATTACCTGCGACGTCGGCGGCGGCTTCGGCCAGAAAGGCGTGCAGTCGGCCGAGGACATGCTGGTGGCGTTCGCGGCCCGCGAGCTGGCGCGGCCGGTGCGCTGGGTGGAGACGCGCACCGAGAACCTTATCGCCGCGCCGCACGCACGCGACCAGGTGCACCGCATCAGCCTGGCGGCGACGCGCGACGGGCGCTTCATGGCGCTGCGCGACGAGGCGATGATGAATTGCGGCGCCTACAACTTCATCGGCATGGTGGTGCCGTACAACTCGGTATCGCACCTCCTCGGACCCTACGAGATGCCGAGCGCGGCGATTACCGTCAAGGGCGTGCTCACCCATACGAACATCACCACGCCCTACCGCGGCGCCGGGCGTCCCGAAGCCGTCTTCGCCATCGAGCGCATCATCGAGCGCCTCGCGGCCAGGCTCGGCATGGAACCGGCCGACCTGCGCGCAAAGAACCTCGTGCCGAAGGCGGCGATGCCCTACGACACCGGGCTCCTCTATCGCGACGGATTCCCGCAGGTGTACGACTCGGGCGATTTCCCGGAGCTCCTGCGTCGCGCGCGCAAGCATGTCGACGTGGAAGCCTTCCGCCGCCGCCAGTCGGAAGCGGCGCGGCAGGGCCGCTACCTCGGCCTCGGGTTTGCGATGTATGTCGAGGGCACCGGCATGGGCCCTTTCGAGGGCGCCGCCATCACCCTTTTGCCGAGCGGCCGTGTACGCATCGCGACGGGAGCGTGCAGCTCGGGGCAGGGGCATCGCACCACCTACGGACAGATCGCCGCCGAAACCCTGCGCGTGCCGCTCGAGCAGATCGACGTGGTGGGCGGCGACACCAGCGGCGTGGCCTACGGCATCGGCAGCATCGCCAGCCGCAGCACCGTGAACGCCGGCAATGCGGTGCACGCCGCAGCTTTGCTCGTCAAGAAGAAAATCCTGGACATTGCGGCCGAGATGATGGAAGCGGCGGCGGTGGACTTGGAGCTTGAAGACGGCAAGGTGCGGCTCAAGGGCACCGACAAGTCGCTGAGCCTGGCGCAGGTGTCGCGCGAGGCAGCGGCAGCGGTGCTGCGTAAAGGCGCACCGGGCGAAGCCGTGCTCGCGGAAACCGCCTACTTCCGTCCGCCCACGGTCACCTATGCCAGCGCCGCCAACGCCGCCATCGTCGAAGTCGATGCCGAGACCGGCGTGGTGAGCATCGAGAGATTCATCGTGGTGCACGATTGCGGGCGGGTGGTGAACCCCCTCCTGGCCGATGGGCAGATTGCCGGCGGCGTGATGCAGGGCATCGGCGGCGTGCTGTGCGAGGAAATGGTCTACGACGGCGACGGGCAGCCGCTCTGCGGCAGCTTCATGGACTACGCCATGCCCAAGGCCCTGCAGGCGCCGCCGCTCGAGCTGGACCACATCGAAAGCCTTTCCACGCGCAACCCGCTCGGCGTGAAGGGCCTGGGCGAAGGCGGCGCCATTGCCCCGCCCGCAGCCATCGCCAATGCAATCGAAGATGCCCTCAAGCCGCTCGGCGTGATCGTGCGCCGCGGCCCTTTTTCCCCGCGCCGCGTGCGCGAGCTGATCGAATCGACTAGCCAAAGGAGCAAACAATGAAGCGACTGTTGAGCCTGCTGGTCCTCGCCGCAATGCCGGTCGCGGCATCCGCGCAATCCTTCCCAAGCAAGCCGGTGAAGATCGTGGTGTCCTACCCGGCCGGCGGGCCGGTCGACGTGCTCGGCAGGGGGCTCGCCTCCGGACTGCAGAGCGAATGGGGCCAGCCGGTGATCGTCGACAACCGCCCCGGCGCCAACGCGATCATCGGCACGGACTACGCCGCCAAGCAGCCGGGCGACGGCCACACCTTGCTCTTCGCCAACGATCCGTCGCTGTCCTCCAACCAGTATCTCTACAGCAAGCTGCCTTACGACCCGGTGAAGGACCTGATCCCGGTGGCGACGGTGGCCACCACCACGCTGATCCTCACCATCAACTCCGCCCTTGCCGCCAGCAACATGAAGGAGCTGATCGACCTGGCGAAGAAAAAGCCCGGCGAGCTCTCCTACGGCAGCTTCGGCGCGGGCAGCGTGACGCACCTCGATACCGAAGCCTTCGCCAGCGCGGCGGGCATCCAGCTCCTGCACGTGCCGTACAAAGGCACCGCGGACGTGGTGCAGGCGCAGCTCGCCAACCAGATCAGCATGGCGTTCGGCGCCGTGGGTCCGGTGGTGCCGCACATCCGCTCGGGGAAGCTCAGGCCCATCGCGGTGGCCAGCATGCAGCGCCATCCGCTGCTGCCCGAGGTGCCGACCGTGCACGAGTCCGGCATCCCGAACTTCGAAGCGCGCTCGTGGTTCGCCATCGCCGTGCCGGCGGGCACGCCGCGCCCGATCGTCGACAAGATCGCGGCGGACGTACGCAAGGTGGTCGGCCAGCCGGAATACCGCAAGAGGTTCATCCTCGATCAGGGCCTCGAGCCGCTCGACCTCGGCCCCGACCAGTTCGCAGACTACCTGGCGAAGGACCGCGCCAAGTACGCGCAGCGCATCAAGAACGCCAATGTGCGCCTGGACTGATAAATGGGGACAGACCCCATTTATTTTTTAAATAGGGTCTGTCCCTAATTATTTATCCGGGCGCGATCCAGCCCGGCTGCGTGAAGATGCGCTGTAGCGCCGCTTCGTCGTCCGCTGTAGGGAGGCGCTCCGGGCCGTCGTAGGGCTGTCCGGCGAAGGGGCCGTTCTTGCGGTTAAAGCGCGGGTCTGTGAGGTACAGCTTGACGCTGCCCTCCGGCAGGCGCTGGTTGAGCAGGCCGAGGAGCTTGCGCGCCTCGTCCATGAAGGCATCGCGCAGCTTTTGATTGACGCGTTCCGCGTCCTCGATGGTGCCACCCCAAGCCGCCTTAAGGCCCCAGTCGTAGTACCGCTTTGCGCTGGTGGACACCTCCGCGCCGAAGGCGTCGTAGCAGATCGCCATCATGCGGTTGATGTAGCGCTGGTGGATCTCCACCGGCACCTTGTTCGCTTCGCAGATGCGCTGCATGCCCTGGTAGCCGATGACGAGGTGGAAGCCTTCTTCCTTGAGCATCGGCGCGGCGCTGCGCGCAAAAGGCGCGAAGGCGGACTGGCCGAACATGGAGAGCTGGTATTTGCCGACGCGGTCGCCCCAGTTGTGCCAGGAGAAGACGTCCACCCAGTTCAGCTTCACGTTGAACATCTCGAGTAGCGCTTCGCCGCGCGTCGCGCGTCGCTCCAGCAGCTCGCGCGCCGCCGTGCGCCCCTCTTCGCCGAAATAGGTGACGAGGAGATAGGCCATCTGCCATCCGTGGCGCGTCTCCTCGGTGATGTGGCGTGCAAGGCGATCGCGGTCGTGCTCGGTGGGCGCGTTGTCGAGGAGCTCGCGCGCCTGCTCGACCGCGCGCACCTCGGAGTCGCCTTGCCAGACGATGAGGCGAAGGAGCGCCTCCCTGATTTTCGGATCCGGGATGTCGGTGACCTTCTCCCAGCGCCGCTCCCCGGCGTAGCGGCCGAAGCCGATCTCTTGGGGCACCTCGGCGAATTTCTCCGTGAGCTCCACGCGCGGATCCGGCTGCACATCGAGCTCGCGGTGCCATTCGCGCATCATGTCGACCCACTCGTCGAATGCACCGCGCTGCGCACCGGTTTCGAATGGCATCGCCAAAAGTCTACCCCTTCTCTGGCACACTGATTCGCATGCGACTCAAGGACAAAGTAGCCATCGTAACGGGCGGCGGCATCGGGCTTGGGCGCGCCTACTGCAAGGCGCTCGCCGCGGAAGGTGCGCGTATTGTCGTCGCCGACATACAGGTCGATGCCGCGCAGGCCGTGGCGAAGGAAGTGGGCGGCATCGCCGTCAAAGTGGACGTCACCTCGCAAGATGCCACCGCGGCGATGGCGGCAAAGGCGCTGGAGGCTTATGGCGCCATCGACATCCTGGTCAACAACGCCGGGATGTATTCGAGCATCCAGAAGCGCGCGTTCACGGAGATTCCGCTGGACGAGTGGGACCGCTGCATGGCGGTGAATGTGCGCGGCGTGTTCCTCTGCTGCCGCTCGGTGCATCCGCAGATGAAAAAGCAGAAGAAGGGCAAGATCATCAATATCTCCTCGGGCACGGTGCTCGGCGGCACGCCGATGTTCCTGCACTACGTGACCTCGAAAGCCGGCGTGATCGGCCTCACGCGCTCGCTTGCGCGCGAGGTCGGCGGCGACGGCATCAACGTCAACGCGATTACCCCAGGACTCACCATCGCGGACGAGAACCAGAA
>DATLDY010000156.1:0-4045 GCA_035525655.1 Burkholderiales bacterium | reverse complement strand
GGATTCGCATCCCACACCTCGTGCTGCGTCTCCGCTTCGTAGTAGGCAAGGATCCAGTGGTGGCAGCCGAGGTTGCCGACGTTCCATGCGGTGGAGGCGCAGCCGCGCGCGAGCTCGGAGACGATGTCGACGATCGCCACGAACGGCAGCTCCATGCCGCCGAAGATCTTCGGCTGGTGGAAGCGGAACAGGCCGCATTCATGCAGGAGCTTCTCGTTCTCCGGCAGCAGCACGCGCGCGTCCTCGCACTTCTGCGCTCGCTCGCGCAGCGTCGGCACGATCTCCCGTGCGCGACGCATCGCTTCTTCGTAGGAGATATTCGCGAAATTCATAATGGGGTCAGAGCAATTTTCCGGTTACAAGTATTTCAGGAAAATTGCTCTGACCCCTTTTCAGCGGGAGAGGATTTCCACGTCGCGTAGAAGCGGATCGTCCGACACCGCGATCTCGTTCTCGATCAGGAGGCCGCAGCCCGGGCAGCAGAACTGGCGGAACTGAGGCGTGGGGTCGATGAAGCGGTTCGGATCGCCGACGATGGGATTGGCAGCCTGGATCGGCAGGTCGTTGCGCACGCAATTGGCCTTGTAGTTCTGGCTCACCGGGCCGAGGTCGGTTGCGCACTTCGCGCAGCCGTAGTGGTTGCCGTAGAGCGCGAGGGTCTCGGTGACGAGCGACTTCGCCTTGCCCTCGAGCTTGCGCGGCTCGCCTTTGCGCCCCTGCCGGCGGCGGGAGCGGATCTCTGCCCGGCGCTTCTCCGTAGCCGCCAGGTCGCCGAGCACGACGCCGTAAATCTCCAGCGCGCCTTTCTCGGTCACGTCGCCGTTATCGACGTCGGTCTGTACCTTCGCGGGATCGCGCTCGAGCGGGTCGCCGAAGCCGCCGGCGGCCGACCACAGCACGGCGTAGACGTCGGCCGGGTTTTGCGAGAAATCCTGCTGGCGCAGGCCGAGCTCCTCGCGCTTTCCCTCGACCTGCGAGATATCCGTCACCAGCTCGGAGCGCTTCATGCGCTCGAGGATGTCGGAATCGCGCGTGAACCGGTAGCGATTCACCGCGCCCGGGTAGCCGCCCATCATCCCGGTCGATGTCGGAATCGCGTTGCCGGAGGAGAGGGTGTCGTGCGTGATCTTGTCGGTGCCGTGCGGGATGAAGCACGATTCGGCGCTCAATCCTCCCCTGAACTTGCCGGCGCCGCCGGAGTCGGCGATTTCTTTTCTATATAAGAACAAAACCGGGAAGGATTGCTCAGTGTGCTCGACGTTCGGCAGCTTGCAGATTGGCGTGCGCGCCTGTCCTCCGGTCGAGATGCCGTCGGCATGCGAGAAGGCGCCGATGGCGCCGCCGATCGGATCCACCAGCAGATAGCCGTAACGCTCGCCCCACTGGTCGATGCCGCGGAAGATGGTCGCCGGCCACTGGCTCGTGCCGCCGATGCACATCACGTCGCCGCGCAGCTCCGGCGCGGGATAGATCATCTTCGACAGCACGTTGTACGCCGGGTAGAGCGAGATCTCCATGCACTGCACCGGCGCGGTCGAAACGGACGCCGGGAAGTCGGCGCAGTTGAGCGTGCCGGGCGTCGGGTTGAAGTCGATGTGCCGCAGGGCGCCGCCGACGGCGTAGTACTGCTCCCAGCACATGAGCTCGTTGATCGCCACCATGATCGCGCCGCGCCAGCCGGAGTAGGTGGCGTTGATGCCGCCCGCCTGCGGGTCGGTGCCTTCGTTCTCGAACACCAGGCGGTTCTTCGACTTCTTGAGCGTGAGCATCACGCGATGGGTCTGCCGGTCGCCCGGGCGGCAGCACTCGACGTACGTGCGATCCCTCCAGATGCCATCGGGCAGGAGCGCAAGCTTCTTGAGGAACGCGCGCTCGCCGTCGTCGATGATCTTCTTCATCACGCCCTTGACGGTGTCGGCGCCGTACCTTTTTATCAACGATAAAACCCGATCCTTCGCGGTCATGTTGCCGGCGAGCTGGGCGCGGAAGTCGAGGGCTACGGCGCTGGGCTTGCGCGAGCTGCGCAGGTAGATCTCTTCGATATCCCGGCGGATCTCGTTGCGCTCGATGATTTTCACCGGCGGGATCAGGATGCCCTCGTCGAACGCATCGCGCGCGGAGGGGCAGAAGCTGCCCGGCGTGATGCCGCCGATGTCGTACTGGTGCAGGCAGTTCGTCACCCAGCAGAAAAGCTCCCCTTTCCAGAACACCGGGCAGAGCAGCATCACATCCATCTGGTGCGCCGCGCCGACCCACGGATCGTTGGCGAGGAACATGTCGCCGTCCTCGATGCCGGGGTTGTCGCTGCGGTTCTCGAGCGTCCACTTCACCTGCGTGTCCGTTACGCCGGACATGTACTGCATGTAAGGCCCGAAATAGACGAACTCCGCGTCCTCCGTGAGGATGGAAGGATTCAGGTCCAGCGCGTACATCGCCACCGGCGAGCCCGAGAGGCGCTGGATCGTCGCGCCGTGCTCCTCGTTCACGTTCCACAGCGCGTGGCGCACGACCTCGAAGGTCACGGGGTCGATGCTCTTCCTGGCCTTGCGGTGCAGCTTGAGCGTGGGCGAGATGCGCAGGTCCTTCGGCGGCACGTAGCCGGTGCGCACGCCGTCGAACGCGACGCCGGCGAGCTCGGAGAGTTTTTTCAGCGGTGCATTCATCGTTATCCCAAACGTAAAATGGTGACTGTCACCATTTATTTGAAGGTGAGCTCGAAGTTGCCGAGCTCGTCGACTCTTAGTCGCGTCCCGGGCTGGACGACGACCGTCGTATCCGATGTCTCGACGATGGCCGGGCCGGCGATCTTGTTTCCGGTGGCGAGGAGTGCGCCGTCGTAGACGGGCGTCGGGCGGCGCTTGCCGAGGTCGGGCCAGTAGATGTCGCGCTTCTTACGCATGGCATCTTTGGGAATGCGCAGCGAAGTCTTCTTGTCGCGGATCAGCTTCGGCTGCGGCGTGAGCGCCTTGGCGCGCAGGCGGCAGACGACGATCTCGAGCTGCGCGCCCGCGAGGGCCGAGCCGCGCCCATAAAGCTGTTCGTATCGCTTGACGAACAGTTTCCGCAGATCGAGCTCGAAAACATTCGGCAGCCGCGTCCAGGGCAGGGTGATCTCGACCTCGTTGATCTGGCCCTTGTGCCGCACGTCGATCGAGAACTCGAAGCGCTGGCGCTTTGCCTCGATGCCTTCCTCCTTCATCAGCGCGGCTGCACGCTTCTCCAGCGCATCGAGCTGGTCGTTGATCCGCTTCGCCGCCACCGGCGTCGACATGATCTCGGTGTGCTCGAAGATGTGCAGCACGTCGGCCGCCGCCGCGCCGAACGCGCACCAGGTCGATGCGGCCTTGCGCTGCGGAATGATCACCTTCTTCACGCCGAGCTCGCGCGCGAAGACGCCGGCATGCGCCGGTCCCGCGCCGCCGAAAGCAAAGAGGACGAAATCGCGCGGGTCGAAGCCTTTCTCCACCGTCACCTTGCGGATGATGTCCGCCATGTGGAGCTCGACGATGCGGCACGCGCCGGCGGCGCATTCCATGGCGCTCATGCCGATCTGCCTGCCCAGTGCTTCGATGGTGGAAACGGCGGCGTTCTTGTCCAGCGTCATGCGCCCGCCGGCGAAGTTCTCGGCGTCGAGGTAGCCGAGCACGAGCTGCGCGTCGGTGACGGTTGGCACCTTGCCGCCGCGGCTGTAGCACACGGGTCCGGGGAACGCGCCGGCGCTGTCGGGGCCAACGGTCATGGTGCGGGTCTCGGGCTGCACGCGGACCAGGCTGCCGCCGCCGGCGCCGATCGCCTGGAGGTCAACCTTCGGCAAAAAATATTCGTACTGGTCGGTGTTCGAGATGAACGAGTACGCGGGCTTGCCTTCGTAGATGATCGACACGTCGAACGACGTGCCGCCCATGTCGGTGGTGATGACGTTCTTCTCGCCCATCGCCGCGCCCAGGAACTGCGAGGCCGTGACGCCCGATACCGGCCCGGAGTCGAGCGTGAGCAAAGGCGCCTCGCCGGCGCGCGCGACCGGCACCGTGCCGCCGCCGCACTG
>DATLDY010000131.1:0-8876 GCA_035525655.1 Burkholderiales bacterium | reverse complement strand
GGATGCGAGATCGGCGTGGTCATCGGCGGCGGGAATATTTTTCGCGGCGTGGCGCCCGGGGCGGCCGGCATGGACCGGGCGACGGCGGACTACATGGGGATGCTCGCCACCGTCATGAACGCGCTCGCGTTGCAGGATGCGATGCGCCAGGCCGGCATCTCCAGCCGCGCGCTGTCGGCGCTCAATATCGAGCAGGTGGTCGAGCCCTACATCCGCGGCAAGGCGATCCGCTACCTGGAGGAAGGCAAGATCGTGATCTTCGCCGCCGGCACCGGCAACCCGTTCTTCACCACCGACACCGCGGCGGCGCTGCGCGGCAGCGAGATGGGGGCCGAGATTGTCATCAAGGCGACCAAGGTCGACGGCATCTATACGGCCGATCCCAAGCAGGATCCGCGCGCCCAGCGCTTCACGCGGATCAGCTTCGACGAGGCGATCGTGCGCAACCTGAAGGTGATGGACGCCACCGCCCTCACGCTGTGCCGCGACCAGAAGCTGCCGATCAATGTTTTCAGCATTTTCAAGAAGGACGCGCTGCGCCGGGTCGTGCTCGGGGAGGACGAGGGCACCCTGGTTCACGTATGATTTTCGGGGGAAACCGCCATGGCCATGCAGATCGCTGAGCTCAGGAAGACGACCGAGCAGAAGATGGACAAGACCATCCAGGCGTTCAAGGTCGACCTAGCCAAGGTGCGCACCGGGCGGGCGCACAGCGGCCTGCTCGACCACATCCAGGTCGACTACTACGGCACGCCGACGCCGCTCAACCAGGTTGCCAAGGTGACGCTGCTCGATTCGCGCAACATCGGCGTCACGCCGTTCGAGAAGAAGATGATCCAGGCGGTCGACAAGGCGATCCGCGAGTCCGACCTCGGCCTCAACCCCGCTACGCAGGGGGACACCGTGCGCGTACCGATGCCGGCCCTCACCGAGGAGCGGCGCAAGGAGCTCATCAAGGTGGTGAAGCACGAGGCCGAGAATGCGCGCGTCGCCGTGCGCAACCAGCGGCGCGATGCGATCCAGCAGCTGAAGGACGCGCTGAAGAAGCACGAGGTCTCCGAGAACGACGAGCGCCGGGCGCACGACGAGGTGCAGAAGCTGACCGATCGGCACATCGCCGAGATCGACAAGCTGCTGCAGCAGAAGGAAGCGGAGCTGCTGGCGGTATGACGCACGCGAGCTCCACGCAGGAGGTCCCGCCGCACGGCGAGATCCCGCGCCATGTGGCGATCATCATGGACGGCAACGGCCGCTGGGCGCGCGCGCGCATGCTGCCGCGCATCGCCGGCCATCGCCGCGGCCTGGAGGCGGTGCGGGCCACGGTGGAGAACTGCGCCGACCGCGGCGTCGAATTCCTTACGCTGTTCGCCTTCAGCTCCGAGAACTGGCGCCGCCCGCAGGAGGAGGTCGCCCTCCTCATGCAGCTTTTCCAGGTCGCCCTCACGAGCGAAGTCGAGCGCATGCACAAGAACGGGGTGCGCCTCAAGGTCGTCGGCGATACGGAGCGCTTCGGCGCCAAGATCGAGCGCCTGATCGAGAAGGGCGAGCGCCTCACCGCCGAGAACCGCCGGCTGACGCTCACCATCGCGGCCAACTATGGCGGGCGCTGGGATCTGCTGCAGGCGATGAACAAGGTGAGCCAACGCCCGATCGACGAGGCAATCCTGGCGCAGCACCTTGCCATGAGCTATGCGCCCGAGCCCGATCTCTTTATCCGCACCGGCGGCGAGCAGCGCATCAGCAACTTCCTCCTGTGGCAGCTCGCGTACAGCGAGCTCTACTTCACGGAGACGCTGTGGCCGGACTTCGACGCGGCGGCGCTCGACCAGGCCATCGCCTCGTACCGGCAGCGCGAGAGGCGCTTCGGCCGCACGAGCGAGCAGATCGCCGCCTCGACCCCAGGCAAGCGGGCCGGGGTCGCCTGAAAGGCGCGCTCGCGGCGCGGGTCGCCACCGCGGCGGCCCTGATCGTCGGCTTCCTCGCCGCGCTTTTCCTGCTGCCGCGCGACTGGCTCGCGGGGCTCATCGCCCTGCTGGTGGCGGCGGCGGGGTTCGAATGGGCGCGCCTTTGCCGCATCCCGGGGGGCGGCGCGTGGATCTATGGTGTCGTCGCGGCCGCTGCGTTCATCGCCCTCTTCGCTGCGGGCGAACCGGCGCTGCGTGCGGCATTCGCTGTGTCCGTCGTTTTCTGGATCCTCGCGGCACCCGTGTGGCTGGCGCGCGGCGTCAAGAGCGACGCGCGCGCCGTACTCATCGCCGCCGGTTTCGTGGTGATCGTTCCCGCCGCGCTGGCGCTCGCCACGCTCCCGGCCCGTGACGTACTGCTCGTCCTGGTCCTGGTGTGGATCGCGGATACCGCGGCGTACTTCGTCGGCCGGGCGTGGGGCCGGCGCAAGCTTGCGCCCTCCATCAGCCCCGGAAAGACCTGGGAAGGTGCCGTTGGCGGAGTTTTCGGCGCGCTCGCCTACGCTATCATCTGCGGCAGCATCGTCGAGCGCATCGCATGGGGGCCGCTCCTGGCGGCGGCAATGGTCCTGGCGGCGCTCAGCATCGTCGGCGACTTGTTCGAATCGGCGGCCAAGCGGCAGGCAGGGGTGAAAGACAGCGGTGCGTTGCTGCCCGGCCACGGCGGTATCCTCGATCGCATCGACAGCGCGACGGCGACGCTTCCGCTGGCCGCGCTCCTTCTATCATTGTCCAAAGCATGAACCTCGCAATCCTCGGCGCCACCGGATCGATCGGGTCGAGCACGCTCGACGTCGTGGCTCGTCACCCCGATCGGTACCGCGTGTTCGCGCTGACGGCGAACGGGTCCGCCGAGCCGCTGCTCGAGCTTTGCCGCAAGCACCGGCCGGCGTATGCGGTGCTTTCCGGGACGGCGGCCGATGCCAAGCTCGCGGCACGCTTCGGCGAATGCGGCACCGAATTGCTGTTCGGCGCTGCCGCGCTCGAGCGGGTGGTGACGCATAGCCGGTGCGACGTAGTGATGGCGGCGATCGTCGGTGCGGCCGGCCTTGCTTCCACGTTCGCCGCCGTGCGTGCCGGGAAGAGGGTGTTGCTCGCCAACAAGGAAGCGCTCGTCATGGCCGGTCCGCTGCTCACGCGCGCGGCACGCGCCGCGGGCGCACAGCTTCTTCCGGTCGATAGCGAGCACAATGCCGTCTTCCAGTGCCTGTCGGACGTGAAAGCCGTGCGGCGCATCGTGCTCACTGCCTCCGGCGGCCCGTTTCGCGCCTCGCCGCTCGACTCGCTCGAGGGCGTGACGCCCGCCGAGGCATGCGCGCATCCGAACTGGGTGATGGGCCGCAAGATCTCGGTCGATTCGGCCACCATGATGAACAAGGGACTCGAAGTGATCGAAGCGCGCTGGCTGTTCGACGTGCCGGCGCAGGCCATCGAGGTCGTGATCCATCCGCAGAGCATCGTGCATTCGCTGGTCGAATACGTCGACGGGTCGCTCATCGCCCAGCTCTCCAACCCCGACATGCGCGTGCCGATCGCGCACGCGCTCGGCTTCCCCGAGCGCATCGCGTCGGGCGCGACGCCTCTGGATCTCACCGCGATGAAGAATCTTTCCTTCGAGCGTCCCGACGAGCGGCGCTTTCCCTGCCTGAGGCTCGCTTATGGCGCGCTGGAACGCGGCGGCACGGCGCCTGCGGTGTTGAATGCCGCCAATGAGGTCGCCGTGGCGGCATTCCTCGAGCGCCGGCTGCCGTTTACCGGCATCGCCCGCGTGATTGCCGATACCCTCGATGCGGTTCCCGGCGGGGAGGCGGACACCCTCGATGCGGTGATGGCCGCCGACGAGCACGCGCGGCGCACCGCCGGAGCGTACGTGATGGCGAGAGCCGCATGAATCTCCTCCAGACGGTCGTCGCCTTCATCGTGGCGCTCGGCGTGCTGATCGTGGTGCACGAGTACGGCCATTACCTGATCGCGCGCCTTTGCCGCGTGAAGGTCCTGCGCTTCTCGGTGGGCTTCGGGCGTCCGCTCGCCACGTGGCGCCTGGGGCCTGACCAGACCGAATGGTCCGTTGCGGCGATTCCGTTCGGCGGCTACGTGAAGATGCTCGACGAGCGCGAAGGCGAGGTCGAGGCGTCCGAAGTCCACCGGGCATTCAACCGGCAAAGCGTGTGGAAGCGCTTCGCCATCGTGGTGGCGGGCCCGGTGTTCAATTTCGCTTTCGCCGTGCTCGTCTACGCGGGCCTGTTCATGTACGGGCTGCCCGAGGCGCGACCGATCCTCGCGGCACCGGCGGCGGGAACACTGGCGGCGGCCTCCGGGCTCCAGGCGGGCGACACCGTGCGCGCGATCGATGGCGAGACGATCTCGACCTGGCAGGAGCTGCGCTGGCGCATCCTGCAGGCGGCGCTGCAGCGCGAAGCCGTCAAGCTCGAGACCCTGAACGAGCGCGGCCACATCTCCGTGGTGACGCTCGACCTGCGCAGCTTTCCGTCCGCGGAGGTGGAATCCGACGTCCTCGAGCGGGTGGGCGTGCGCCTGTACCGGCCGCCGCTACCCGCGGTGCTGGGCCAGATCGTGCAGGGAGGCGCCGCCGAGCGGGCAGGGCTCGCGCCCGGAGATCGCATCCTGCGGGCCGACGGCACCGCGATCGATACCTGGGAGGCGTTCGTCAACATCATCCGGTCGCGCCCGGGAACGCCGATCGCCCTCGCCGTCGAGCGCGCGGGATCGACCCGCACGCTCGAGGTCGTTCCCGACGGCGTGAACGCCGGCGGCGCGCGCATCGGCCGCATCGGCGCCGGGCCGCACCAGCCCGAAGGCTATGCCGACAAGCTTCTCGTGCGCATGCAGCACGGACCGCTCGACAGCCTCGGCCGCGGCGTAGCCAAGACATGGGACATCGCGGTGTTCAGTCTCAAGATGCTCGGCAAGATGCTGGTCGGCGAAGTCTCGTGGCGCCATCTCTCCGGGCCGGTGACGATCGCCGATTTCGCCGGCCAGTCGGCGCAGATGGGATGGATCTCGTATCTCACTTTCCTCGCGCTCATCAGCATCAGCCTCGGCGTGCTCAACCTGCTGCCGATTCCGCTGCTCGACGGCGGACACCTGATGTACTATGCGATCGAAATCATCAAGGGCAAGCCCGTCTCCGAGCGCTTCATGGAGCTCGGGCAGCGCGTGGGTCTAGCGCTGCTGCTGGTGATGATGGCTTTCGCGTTCTACAACGACCTGAATCGCCTGCTGACCGGGTAATGATGTCCAGATGCGTGGCCGCGGTGCTCGCCGCGTTGGTATTTGCGGCGGCGGCGTCGACGGCAGCGCTGGCTCAGTCGTTCTCCCCGTTCACGGTCAGGGACATCCGCGTCGAGGGCCTGCAGCGCACGGAGCCCGGCACGGTCTTCAGCTACCTCCCGGTCAAGGTCGGCGAGACCATGACCGAGGAAAAGGCGCAGGCCGCGCTGCGCTCGCTCTACGCCACCGGGTTCTTCAAGGACGTGCGCCTCGACATGGACAACGACGTCCTCGTGGTCAGCGTCGAGGAGCGCCCGGCGATCGCGTCGATCGACTTCTCCGGGATGAAGGAGTTCGAGCCGGATGCCGTGCGCAAGGTCCTGCGCGAGGTCGGCATGGCCGAGGGCCGCATCTTCGACCGCTCGGTGCTCGAGAACACCGAGCTCGAGATCAAGCGCCAGTACCTGTCGCGCGGCCTTTATGCCGCGGAAGTGCAGACCACCGTGACGCCGCTCGAAAGAAACCGCGTGGGCATCAACCTCGCCGTGACCGAGGGCGAGGTGGCGAAGATCCGCGGCATCAACCTGGTCGGCGCGCGCTCGTTTCCGGAAAGCGAGCTCCTCAAGGAGATCGTGCTGCGCACGCCGGGATGGCTCACCTGGTACACGAAGCACGATCGGTACTCCCGCGAGAAGCTGTCCGCCGATCTCGAATCGCTGCGCGCGTTCTACCAGAACCGCGGCTATCTCGACTTCAGCATCGAATCGACGCAGGTCTCGATCACGCCGGACCGGCACGACATCTACATCACCGTGAACCTCGTCGAAGGCGAGAAGTACACGGTGTCGAATGTCCAGCTGGCGGGACAGCTCCTGGTGCCGCGCGAGGAGCTCGCGAAGCTGATCCAGCTCAAGCCGGGCGACGTGTTCTCGCGCGAGAAGCTCGCCGCGAGCACCAAGGCGATCTCCGACCGGCTGGGCAACGACGGCTATGCGTTCGCCAACGCCAATGCGATCCCGGAGGTGGACAAGGAGAAGCGCACCGTCGCCTTCAACATCGTCGTCGATCCCGGGCGGCGCGTATACGTGCGGCGCATCGACGTCGCCGGCAACGCCAAGTCGCGCGACGAGGTCGTGCGCCGCGAGATGCGCCAGCTCGAAGGCGCTTACTACGACGCCTCGAAGATCCAGCTTTCCCGCCGGCGCATAGACCGCACGCAGTATTTCAGCGAGGTGAATGTCGAGACGCAGCCGGTCGAGGGCAATCCGGACCAGGTGGACGTGCTGTACACGGTCAAGGAGCGGCCGACGGGCGCGCTCCTTTTCGGCATCGGCTTCTCGAGCGTCGAGAAAGTGGCGCTGTCGGCATCCTTGACGCAGTCCAACGTCTTCGGCACCGGCAAGTTCCTCTCCTTCGCGGTGTCGAGCGGCACGGTGAACCAGGTCTATTCGCTCTCCTACCTCGACCCGTATTACACGGTCGACGGCGTGAGCCGCGGCTTCGACGTCTACAAGCGCAAGACCAACGCCTCCAACCTGTCCGTCGGTCCGTACTCGACCGATGCGCTGGGCGGCGGCGTGAAGTTCGGCTATCCGGTGTCCGAGGTCAGCCGGGTCGACCTGGGTGTCAACTTCGAAAGCGTGAAGCTGCAAACCTTCGAAAACAGCCCGCTGTCCTACCTGAGATTCACCCAGCAGTTCGGCAACGAGTATCGCTACGGCGCCGGCACGGCGGGCTGGTCGCGCGATACGCGCGACAGCCTGATCACCACCCGGTCGGGGAGCTTCATGCGCGTCAGCACCGAGGTCGCGGGTGGCGATCTGCAGTACGTTCGCTTCGGCTACCAGCACCAGGTGTACTACCCGATCTCCCGCGACCTGACCGTCCTCGCGGGCGGCGAGCTCGGCACCGCGGGCGGCTACGCCGGCAAGCCGCTGCCTTTCTTCAAGAGCTTCTTCGCGGGCGGCCCGGGCTCGGTGCGCGGCTATAGGTCGTTCTCGCTCGGCCCGCAGGACGCGAACGGGGCTGCCGTCGGCGGCAACCGCAAGGCGGTGGGCAGCCTCGAGCTCCTGTTCCCGATGCCCGGCGCGGCCCAAGATCCTTCGCTGCGCCTGGCCGCATTCATCGATGGCGGCAACGTGTTCGCGCAAAGCTTCGATTTCAGCGAGATGCGCTACTCGACCGGCCTCGCGTTCTTCTGGGCATCGCCGTTCGGCCCGCTGCGCTTTTCCTTTGCCCATCCGCTCAACGCGCAGAGCACGGACCACCTGCAGAAGCTACAATTTACCTTCGGTACGGGGTTCTGAGTTCATGGGTCATCTTCGATATCTCGCGCTCTGCACGGCGCTCGCCGCGACCAGCGCGCCTGCGCAGGACAAGCCAGCGGCGCCGGCGCTGACCGGCAAGTTCGGCTTCGTCAACACCGAGCGCATCCTGCGCGACGCGACGCCGGCCCAGCGCGCGCAGAAGAAGATCGAGGCGGAATTCCAGAAGCGCGACCAGGAGCTTGCGCGCCTCGCCGATCAGCTCAAGCGCATGCAGGAGGAGCTGGAGAAGAACGGCGTGACGATGAGCGAGACGCAGCGGCGCACCAAGGAGCGCGAGTTCGCCGACCTCAACCGCGAGTTCCAGAGGAAGCAGCGCGAATTCCGCGAAGACCTCAACCAGCGCAGGAACGAGGAGCTCGCCCAGGTGGTGGAGGCGGCGAACCGCGTCATCCGCCAGATCGCCGAGCAGGAAAAATACGACATCATTTTCCAGGACGCCGTTTTCGCCAGCCCGCGCATCGACATTACCGACAAGGTCATCAAGGCCCTCGAGGCGGGCAAGCCCGCGGCAAAATGAGCGGGCAGTGAGCGGATGGCCGAAGCGCTGACGCTCGGGCAGATCGTCGCGCGACTGGGCGGCCGCGTTGCCGGCAATGCGCAAACCCTGGTGCGCCAGGTCGGCTCCCTCGACGGCGCGGGCGCAGGGCAGATCAGCTTCTTCACCGGCAGCCGCTACCGCGACAAGCTCGCCGCGACTCGCGCGAGCGCCGTGGTGCTCGGTCCCGATTCCGAAGGCGCCACCGACCTGCCGCGCATCGTGGCGGACAACCCGTACGCCTATTTCGCGCGCCTGTCGCAGCTCTTCAATCCGGTCGTTGCGCAGCCGGTCGGCGTGCATCCCTCCGCCGTGGTGGCCAAGTCCGCGAGGCTCGGCGAGCGCGTCTCCGTCGGCCCGGGCTGCGTGGTCGGCGAGGGCGTCACGATCGGCGACGACACCTGCCTGTACCCTCGCGTGGTGGTCTACCAGCACTGCGCGATCGGCAGCCGCGTGATCGCGCATTCCGGGGTGGTGATCGGCGCCGACGGCTTCGGCATCGCCGAGGACGACGGCCGCTGGGTCAAGATTCCGCAGATCGGGCGCGTGCGCATCGGCGACGACGTCGAGATCGGCGCCAATACCACCATCGACCGCGGCGCGCTGGACGACACGGTGATCGAGGAGGGCGCGAAGCTCGACAACCAGATCCAGGTCGCCCATAACGTGCGCATCGGCGCGCACACCGCGATCGCCGCGTGCACGGGAATCGCGGGCAGTGTGCAGATCGGCCGGCATTGCCGCATCGGCGGCGCAGTCGGCATCGCCGGCCACGTCACCATCGCCGATGAGGTCGAGATCTCCGGCCACACGTCGATC
>DATLDY010000129.1:0-10522 GCA_035525655.1 Burkholderiales bacterium | reverse complement strand
CGCATGAAGCCGCCGTCGACCCAGACTTCGGCCTTGCCTTTCACCGCTTTCACCACTTCGGGCAGCACGGCGGTGCTGCCGAGCCCATGGTCGAGCTGCCGCCCCCCGTGGTTCGAGACGTAGACCACCTCGACGCCGTGCTCGACGCACAGCACGGCGTCCTCCGCGGTCGCGACCCCTTTGATGATGAGCGGGAGGTCCGGGTACTTATCCTTGAAGCGCTTAACGTGCTTCCACGAAAGTCCCGACTGGAAGGGCAGGCCCTGGCCGGCCGTGGCGCGCCATGGCTTGACGAACCGGCCGAGCAGATCGCGCTCGCGGCGGCTGTACGCCGCTACATCCACGGTCAGGCAAAAGGAGCCGAAGCCGTGGTCCCTTGCCCGGCGGACGAAATCATCCACCCACGCATCGTCGCCGCGCACATAGAGCTGGAACGAGCGGATCGTATCCGCGGCCGCGGCGGTCTCCTCGAGCCCGGGCTTGCAGACGGAGGAGAGCATCTGCGGCACGCCGAAGGCGGCCGCGCCGCGCGCCGCCGCTGCGGCGCCGCCCTCGACGATCGATTCCAGTCCCCCGATCGGCGCCAGCATCACCGGCAGGCGAGTCTTCTTCCCAAAGAACTTTGCCGAGGCGTCGACGGCGCTGACATCGCGCAGCACGCGCGGACGGAATGCGATCGTGTCGAGCGCGTGGCGATTGCGCTTGACCGTCGTCTCCGTCTCCGCGCCGCCGATGAGATACGCCCACGGGCCGGGCTTCAGGTTGCGCTTCGCGGCCTGGTAGATCTCCTGCAGGGTCAGGAACTGCTCGTTCAGCGGTGCGTTCATCGAATTCGGGGTCAGTGCGCTAATTCCGATGGGTCCCCGCCTTCGCGGGGACGACGAAATGTTGCGCCATAGTTCGGGCTCCGTCCCCGAATTAGTTGGGGATGATGGGCAACATCACCCAGGATTCATGCGAGCCGCCGGTGTGCAGCGTGACGGTGCCGTCGAAGATCTCCGGCGGACGGTCGCGAGCGTCGTTGTGCAGGAACGGGCCGACGCCGGTGAACTCGTTCTTCATGTTGGACAGCTTGCCGCCCGAGCCGCCCGGGTAGGTGTAGTCCTTGCCGCGCACGGTCAGCGCAATGCGATAGCCCGCCGGCAGGACGATGCACGTCGGCCAGATCTCGATGTCGAGCTCGTAGACCTGCCCGGGCGTGAGCGGCTCCTTCGTCTTGTGCGGGTGATACGGGCGGTAGGGCTTCGAGCGCTCCGCATCGAGCTTGCGATGCGAGGCGCGCAGCCACCCCTGCGCTAGCGGCGTATGCGGGTCCAAGGCGCCCATGAAGACGACTTCCTTCATGTTCGGATCGAACGCCCGCACGACGAGGAAGAAGTCCGCGTCCTTCGTCGACGAGGCGATGTGCAGCTTGGCCGCGATCGGCCCGGTGATTTCCGTAGGCTGCTCGAGCGGCGGCAGGAAGAAGGTGGCGCCCTCCGAGAGGCCGCGGTAGCTCAGCTTGCCGTCTTCCTTCACCGCCGTGCGGGAAAGGGCGTAGTTGCGCGCATCGAGGTGGAGCTTGGTCCACTGCGTGCGCGCGAGCGGCCATTCGTTCTCGGCGCGCTCGACGAATTTCTCGCCGGGATGGCGGATCTGCAGCAGCACCTTGGGCTGCTCGTCCCAGCCGTTCTTCTCGCCCTTGAGGTAGTGGCCGAAGAACTTCTTCTGCATGGCGACGCCGTAGTTCGTATAGAAGTGCGTCCAGTGCGCGTCGCCATGCATCTCGAGCCACTTCTCCTTGCTGCCGGAGGCGAGGTAGGCCTCGACGTTACCGCGCGGATGCAGGCCCTGGCCGCCCCAGTTGCCGTTGGAGAGGAGCGGCGCCTTGATCTTTGAATAGTCGGGCGTGCGCGAGCGCCAGAACTCGTCGTCGAACTCGTGCTCGATGGCGAGGCGCGGGAAGTCGAAGCGGTTCGCATGCAGCTGCTCTTCCGGCAGCGTTTGCGGGCCGCAGACCCAGTCGCCGGTCATCGGGCTGCGATAGCCGCGCGTGCCGAGGCCGTGCTGCACGGTCTTCACCTGCATGTCGTACCAGTTCTGCAGGAACGTGCAGAGGATGCCGCCGTGGCCGCGTACCTCGCGGTACCAGTCGTTGGCGCCTTCCCACGCGCAGAACGCGCTGAGGTGCTTGGGCTGCAACGCCGCCGCCTGCCACGCATTCATCGCGTAGTAGGAGATGCCGTTGATGCCGACCTTGCCGCTCGACCAGGGCTGCACGCCGGCCCAGTCGATGCATTGCGCGAAATCCTTCGCCTCGCGCGCGCTCCACAGCTCGATGTACCCCGGCGAGCGCCCGCAGCCGCGCGAGTCGACGCGCACGCAGGCATAGCCATCGGGCACCCACTTCTCCGGATCGACCACTTCCCAATTCTGGTAGCGGTTGCTCGAACCCGCCGGCACCTCCGGATGCTCGGCCACCATCTTGTCCCAGCAGGTCTTGTAGATCTGCTCGAAGTGCAGCCACTTCGCGTAGGGGCCGTAGGTGATGATCACCGGGTATTTCCCCTGGGCGATCGGACGGTAGACATCGCAGCGCAGCACGACGCCGTCCTCCATCTTGATCGGCACGTCCCAGTCGATGCGCATGCCGTCGCGCATTTCAGATTGAAATGAGTCGGTTTTGAAGTCCATGGGCCTATCGTAATCGCCTCGCGGTTCGAAATGCGAGCTTGCGAGCGAAAGCGTCCGTGTAAGCTTCGACGAGGAGGAGGGGCGTGCCGGCTTGGAACCGCTGACCAAGTGGAACCGCTAACTACAGGCTACATCGGCTTCGCGGCTTTCGTCGCCCTTATCTTCCTGCGCGTGCCGATCGCCTACGCGATGGCGATCGTCGGCACGCTGGGGCTGCTGTCGGTCTACGATTCCGCTACGGTCTTCAAGTTCGTGCCGTTCGAGATGTTCTCGCAGACCTCGAGCTTCACGCTCGCGTCGCTGCCGCTTTTCCTCCTGATGGGCTACCTCGCGTTCTACGCGGATCTCGCGACCGATTCGTACGAGGCGGCGAAGGCCTGGTTTGGACGCGTGCCCGGCGGCCTGGCGGTGGGCACCGTGTACGCGTGCGCCATCTTCGGCGCCTGTTCAGGGTCGAGCCTCGCCACGTGCGCGGTGTTCTCCAAGATGTCCGTGCCGGAGATGATCCGGGCCGGCTATAACCGCAAGCTGTCGCTCGGGGTGGTGGCCGCCGGCGGAGGGCTCGACGTACTCATCCCGCCCAGCATCATCATGGTGGTGTATGGCGTGATGACGGAGACCTCGATCGGCAAGCTCCTCATCGCCGGCATCCTGCCGGGCATCGTCTACGCCTGCATTTTCGCCGTCGCCATCGCCGGAGCGTGCTGGTGGAAGCCGGAGCTGGCGCCGCCGTTTCGCGATGTCGACACGTCCTGGCGGGCGAGGTGGGCCACGGTGCGCAACCTCTGGGCAGTGGCGGCGCTCTTCGTCCTCGTCCTGGGTGCCATCTATGCCGGATGGGCGACGCCGGACGAAGCCGCGGCGGTTGGCGTGGTGGGCGCCGCAGTGCTCCTCGCGTATCGGCGCCGTTTCTCCTGGGCGGCGGTGAAAGGCGCGACCATCGACAGCGCAAAGGCGAGCGCGATGATATTCCTGCTGCTTGGCTGTGCCGGCATCTTCGCGAAGTTCCTGTCGGTCACGGGCGTGATCGCCACGCTCACGAAGGGGGTGATGGAGATGCAGCTGCCCTTCTGGGGCCTGATGGGCTGCCTGATCCTCCTCTATCTCGTGCTCGGCTGCTTCCTCGACGCCATCTCGATGATGCTCCTCACCATGCCGCTCGTCGCGCCGCTCATCACCGCGCACGGGCAGAGCCTCGTGTGGTTCGGCGTCTTCATCAGCATGATGGTGGTGATCGGCGCGGTGACGCCGCCGCTCGGCCTCAACTGCTATGTGATGAAGGCGGCGATGGGCGACGATGTCGAGCTGAACGAGATCTTCGCCGGCGCGCTTCCTTTCGTGGCGCTGATGCTGCTGATCGCCATCATCATCGCCGCCTTTCCGCAGCTTTCGCTCTGGCTGCCGGACATGATGGGCGGGCGGTAGCGATGGAACGCGCGATCCTCGCCTACGAGCGCGTATACCGGCGCGTGGCGACGTACCTGGTCTTCCTGCCGCTGCTCGCGATGACGGTGATCGAGTTCCTGAATGCGATCGGGCGCAAGCTCTTCGTGCCCTTTCCCGGCACGGTCGAATCGGTGGAGAGCCTGCTCGTCGTTTCCGTGTATTTCGGCGTCGCGCTGGTCGCCCTCGAGGGCGGGCACGTCAACGTCACCATCGGCAGCGACCGGCTGCCGGTGCCCGTCCAGCAGGTGCTCGATGCGCTCGGCAACCTCCTCGCCGCGCTCGTCTTCGGCTTCCTCGCCGCCGGGGCGGCGGCGGAGGCCGCGCGCTCCATCGCGCTGCTGGAATTCCGGCTGGGCGTATACCGCTTTCCGCTCTGGCCGTTCAAGACGCTCTTCGCTGCCGGCCTGGTCCTATTGACCGTGCAGCTGGTCCTCAATACCGTGAAGCATCTGGCGCTCGCGCGCGGCCGCGAGAGCTACGCCGGACTGAACCGACAGGGCCGCGAAACGATACAGGTCACCTGAGGAGGAATCCATGCATCGCATCATCGTGCTGCTCATCGCTCTCGCGCTCGCATCCCCGGTGCTGGCACAGCAGAAGCAGAACTGGAAGATGGCCAACGTCGTTCCCGAGGGCTCGTGGTTCGGGAAACAGCACAAGTGGTGGGTGGCCGAGGCGGAGAAGCGAAGTGGCGACCAGATCAAGGTGCAGATCTTCTGGCTCGAGCAGCTCGCGAAGTGGAAGGACGCGCTGCCCGCGATCCAGTCCGGCGTCGCGGACCTGGCGTGGGTATCGAGCACCTACTTCCCGAGCCAGTTCCCCGGCTATCTCATGCTCGACAACATGTTCAATTTCGGCGACGACTACGCCGCCGCGGTCCTCGCGCTGATCGACACGGTCGAAAACGAGCCGGTGCTGAAGGCCGAGCTCGCGAAGGCCGACATCATCCTGCTGATGCCGCACATCAGCGGCCACGCACCGGTCGGCACCAAGACCCAGCTCAAGTCGATCAAGGACCTGAAGGGCAAGTCGCTGCGCACCTACGGCGGCGTGCGCACCGATTTCTACAAGAACCTCGGCGGCAACCCGATCTTCATGTCCTTCAGCGAGATGTACGAGGCGATGAACCGCGGCACCGTGGACGCCCTCGGCGACATGGCGATCGTGCTGTCGAACGCCTTCAAGCTCCAGGAGGTGGCGAAGTTCGTCTACACCAACGCGCCCGGCGGCGTGCACGGCAACGGCGGCGCGCTCGCCTCCGGGTTCTACATGAGCCAGAAGAAGTTCAACGCGCTGCCGAAGGACCAGCAGAAGATGCTGATGGACCTGCGCCGCGAATACGGCATCCGCTACGCGCAGACGCTGATGGACGACGAGAGCGCGATCCGCAAGGAATGGGAGACCAAGCACAACGTCAAGTTCTACGACCCGACACCGGAGGATGCGAAGTTCATCCAGCAGGCCGGCAACACCGCCAACGAAGAGATGTTCAAGAAGCAGGAGGCCGACGGGCACAAGAACGTTCGCCAGGTGTGGGCGTATTACCTTAAGGCGCGCCAGAAGCACGAAGGCGAGCGGAAAAAGAAATAACCCGAATTATTTAGGAGAGACATGGCGCGCTTTCTTCTGAGCCTGGTCCTGGTCGTTGCAGCAGCGGCCCAGGCCCAGGTCTATCCCAATCGCGCGGTGCGCATCGTCGTGCCGTTCCCGCCGGGTGGGACCTCGGACATCCTCGCTCGCACGATCGGTGCGCGCCTTTCGGAGTCGTTCGGCCAGCCGGTGGTGATCGACAACCGGCCGGGCGCCGGCGGCAACATCGCGGCCGAGCATGTCGCGAAGTCGGCGCCCGACGGCTACACGCTGATCATGGGCACCAGCTCGCTCGCGATCAGCCAGAGCCTTTACCGCAAGCTGACGTACGACCTCGTGCGCGACTTCGCGCCGATCACGCAGGCGGTGAACTACGCCAACCTCCTGGTGGTTCATCCGTCGACGGGCTTCGCGAGCATGAATGACCTGCTGGCCGCCGCCAAGGCGAAGCCCGGCGCGCTGAGCTATGGGACAGCGGGCAACGGCACGCCGCCGCACATGACCGGCGAGCTCTTCAAGTCCTACACCGGCGTCGATCTGCAGCACATTCCGTACAAGGGCGGCGCGCCGGCGATCGCGGACCTCATCGCCGGGCAGATTCCGATCATGTTCGACAACGTGCCGCCGCTCCTGCCGCACGTGCGCTCGGGCCGGATCAAGGCGCTCGCAGTGACCAGCCTCGCGCGCATCCCCGTGCTGCCGGATGTGCCGACGCTGCACGAGCTTGGGCTGAAGGACTTCGACGCAGTCGGCTGGAACGGCCTGCTCGCTCCCGCCGCAACGCCGCGCGACATCGTCTCGCGGGTGCACACCGATGTGATCCGCATCCTGCGCATGCCGGACGTGCGCGACCAGCTCACGGCGCAGGGCGCCGACATCGTCGGCAACACGCCCGAGCAATTCGCCGCCTGGATCCGCGTCGAGGTGAAGAAATGGGCGGAAGTGATCCGCGTGTCGGGGGCCAAGGTCGACTGAGGCATGAAGCTCAAATCCCACGGCCGCTACGACTACTCCGCCATCACCGAGCGCAAGGACTACAGCTGGCCCGGGGGCAAGCGGCTCGCGGTGCATTTTTGTCTGAACGTGGAGCATTTCTCCTTCGGCGAAGGCCTCGGCAACGATTACGGCGCGCCGCACCCGCAGCCCAATGCGCGCAGCTTTGCGTGGCGCGATTACGGCAACCGCGTTGGCGCCTGGCGGCTTCTCAAGCTCGCCGACGATTACAAGCTGCCGTATGCGCTGCTGGTCAACACGGCGCTATACGACTACTGCCCGCAGATGATCGCGGCCTTCAGCAAGCGCGGCGACGAGATCGTCGGCCACGGCCGCACGAATGCCGAGCGCCAGGCCGATCTGCCGCCGGAACAGGAGAAGGAGCTGATCGACGAGGCCGCGGCAGCCATCGAGAAGCATGAAGGCAAGCGGCCGATCGGCTGGCTCGCGCCTTATATCTCGCAGACGCCGGTCTCGCCGGAGCTCCTGCGCGCCGCCGGCTTTCGCTACATGATGGACTGGCCGCTCGATGACCAGCCGGTGTGGTTCCGCACGAAGAAGGGCCCGATCCTGTCGGTGCCCTATGCACACGACCTCAACGACTCTTTCGAAGTCGTGTCGCGCCGCACCCCCTCGCAGCTCTACTGCGAGAACCTGATCGACCAGTTCGACGAGATGCTGGAGGAGTCCGCCGAGCGCCCGCTCGTCATGAGCGTGGTGCTGCACAGCTTCATCCTCGGCCAGCCGCACCGGCTGCGGCGCTTTCGCAAGGTGATCGAGCACATCGTGAAGCACCGGGATCGAGTCTGGCTTACAAGGCCGGGCGACATCTGCCGCCACATCGAATCGTTGCCGGCGGGAGTCGTGCCGGGAAGCTGATGGGCGGCGGTGCCATCACCATCTGGCAGGATGTGCGTCCCGAGGCACGCGAGGACTTCTTCGCCTGGCACAACGGCGAGCACATGCTCGAGCGCGTCGCCATCCCCGGGTTCCTGCGCGGAAGGCGCTACGGCGCGCTGGACGGCGCTCCCGAGTTCTTCACGCTGTACGAGACAGACGGGCCCGAGGTGCACTCGAGCCCCGCGTATCTGGAACGCCTGAACCAGCCCACCGGGCAGACCCGTCGCGTGGCGCCGATGATGATCAACAACGTGCGCTCGCTCTGCCGCGTGGAATGGAGCCAGGGCCAGGTCGCTGGCGGCTTGATGGTCACGCTGCGCTTCGACGGCGAGGGCGGCCTTCTCCCATTGCTGCACGAACGATTGCCGAAAGTGCTGCAAAGGCCGGGCATCGTCGCCGCGCACCTGTGCGTGGCCGACAAGAGCGCGTCCAGTGTGAAGACCGAAGAGAAGAAAGCGCGTCCGACGGCGGCGCTGGTGCCGGGATGGGTCGTGCTCGTGGAAGGGGGTGCAAGCCGCGAAACCCTCGAGCGCGCGACCGATGACCTTCTGAAGACAAAAGACTTCGTCGCCGCGGGAGCGACGAATCTGCAGCGCGGTGTGTATGTCCTCCAAGTGAGCGTGTCGAAATGAAGAAACTCGTGTTCGTAATCCTCCTGGCCATTGCGCCGCTCGCGGTTGCGCAAACCAAGCCGGTGCGCATCGTCGTGCCGTACCCGCCCGGCGGGGCGAACGACATCGTGGCGCGGGCGCTCCAGCCGGCGCTGGCGGCGAGCCTGGGACAGCCGGTGGTGATCGAGAACCGCGGCGGCGGCGCGACGCAGCTCGGCACCGAGGCGGTGGCGCGCGCGGCGCCCGATGGCGCGACCTTCCTCCTCACGAACATTGCGCTCGGCGCGAACCCGAGCCTCTTTGCCAGGCTGCCCTACGACACGGCGAAGGACCTGCTGCCGATCACCCTGATCAGCACCGTGCCGCTGGTGCTGGTCGTCCACCCGTCGGTGGCCGCGAACACGACGGCGGAATTCATTGCGCTCGCGAAGGCGAAGGCGGGGTCGGTCAACTATGCATCGGCGGGCAACGGCAGCGCCAACCATCTCGCCATGGAGATGTTCCGCGCGAGTGCCGGCATCGACGTCGTGCACGTGCCGTACAAGGGCTTCGGCCCGGCAATGACCGACCTCCTCGGCGGGCAGGTGACTTCCGCATTCGCCACCACGCTCGCTGCGCTGCCGCACGTCCGCGCCGGCAAGCTGCGCGCCCTTGGCGTTAGCACGGCGAAGCGCTCTGCCGCGGCTCTTGATGTGCCGACGATCGCCGAGTCCGGCCTGCCGGGCTTCGACGTGAGCGAATGGCAGATGCTCCTCGCGCCGGCGGGCACTCCCTCTGCAGTCATCGACCGGATGCAGCGCGAAGTGGCGAGGGCCCTGCGGCAGGACGACGTCAAGACGCGCATGACCGAGCTCGGCGCAAATCCGGTCGGAAGCACTTCGCAGGAGGCGGGGATGTTTCTAAGAAGCGAGCTGGCGCGCTGGGCCGACGTGGCCAAGCGCGTCGGCATCAAGCCGCAGGACTGAGCGCTACTTCGCGAGCAGCTTCATCGCCCGCTCGAGGCCCAGGAGCGTGGTCGGGTACATGCGCCCGTTCATCAGCTCCTTGACGATGCCGATCGACTGGCGGTAGTTCCAGATTTCCTCGGGCTCGGGGTTGAGCCAGACGCACTTCGGGTAGACCTCGGTGATGCGCTTGATCCAGACCGCGCCGGGCTCCTCGTTGAAATACTCCACCGAGCCGCCCGGCTGGAGGATCTCGTACGGACTCATGGTCGCATCGCCGACGAAGATCACCTTGTAGTCGTGGCCGTACTTGTGCAGGAGCTCCCAGGTGCGCGTGCGCTCGGAGTTGCGGCGGCGGTTGTCCTTCCACACGAAGTCGTAGAGGCAGTTGTGGAAGTAGAAGAACTCGAGGTGCTTGAACTCCATCTTCGCCGCGGAGAACAGCTCCTCGGCGAGCTTGATGTGGTCATCCATCGTGCCGCCGATGTCCATCAGCATCAGCACCTTGATCGCGTTGCGGCGCTCGGGGCGCATGGCGATGTCGAGGTAGGCCTTGCGCGCGGTGTTGTCGATCGTGGTGGGCAGGTCGAATTCGTCGGGGGCGCCTTCGCGCGCGAATTTGCGCAGCCGCCTTAGCGCAACCTTGATGTTGCGCGTGCCGAGCTCAACCGAGTCGTCGAGGTTGCGGTATTCACGCGCATCCCAGACCTTCACCGCGCTCCTGTTGCGAGATTTGTCCTGGCCGACGCGCACGCCCTCCGGGTTGTAGCCGTAGGCGCCGAAGGGCGAGGTGCCGCCGGTGCCGATCCACTTGTTGCCGCCCTGGTGGCGGCCTTTCTGCTCCTCCAGGCGCTGCTTGAGCGTCTCCATCAGTTTTTCCCACCCGCCGAGCGCCTGGATCTGCTTCTTTTCTTCCTCGCTCAGCGTGAGCTCGACCTGCTTGAGGAGCCACTCGAGCGGCACCTTCGCTTCGATGCCGGGGATGGTTTCCACGCCCTGCCAGAACTCCGAGAAGGCGCGATCGAACTTGTCGAAGTTGGCTTCGTCCTTCACCAGCGCGATGCGCGACAGGTAATAGAACTCGTCGATCGACTGCCCGATCACTTTTTTGTCCATCGCCTCCAGGAGCGTCAGGTACTCCTTGATGGAGACCGGCAGCTTGTGGCTTTTGAGCTTGAGAAAAAAATCGATGAGCATGTTCCGCCTGCAGGTTCGCTTCCGGCTGGAATGCTACTCCACCCCTTCCGGTAACATGAAGCGGCACCGGGAGAGGGATTCGAAATGTTCACGCAACGTTTGTTTCTGCCGCTTCACTGTCTGGCGCTGTGCGCAGGCCTTGTTTGGGGCTCGCTTGCCGCGGCCCAG
>DATLDY010000121.1:0-3863 GCA_035525655.1 Burkholderiales bacterium | reverse complement strand
TCCGGGCGGATGAGCGGCGGCGGGATGCCGTAGCCGTGGTTGCGGCCGCTCGCATCGGTGCAGATGTCCTGCAGCCTCTCGCGCGTCACGGGGTAGTACCAGACGTAGTTCCAGTCGAGCCCGGTGCGCTTCGGATCCTTTGCCGGCACCTGGTAGCAAAGCATCATCTCGTTCGGCGGCAGCACGAACCAGTAGGTCGTGCCGAGCCAGTCGCGCGTCGCGGCGGGAAGCAGGCCTTCCTCGACAATGCTGCGCCAGGCGACGTAACCCGCGTATCCGGGCTCAACGCCGGGAAAAAGCTGGGAGCGCACGACCGAGCGCAGGCCGTCGGCGCCGATCAGCAGGTCGCCGCGGGCCTCGGTGCCGTCTTCGAAATGCGCAGTGATGCCGCCAGCGTCCTGCGAGAGGGAGGCGAAGCCCTTGCCGAAGTGATAGCGCTCGGCAGGGAAGCGATCCTTGAGCGGGCGGTAGACATTCGCCCACGCGCTCATCGTGTGACCCCACGCCATGCGGTAAAGCTCGCGGCCCTGGGGGTCTACGCAGACCCGGTCACCGGCGACGATGCCGAGGCGCTCGTCGACCTTGATGCCGAGCTTCGCGAGGACGCCGAGGAGCTCGGTGTGGGTGCCGATGCCGGCACCCCGGGAGGCGAGGTCGTCGGCGACCTTCTCGAAGACCTCGACGTCCCAGCCCTGGTCGCGCAGCAGGTTGGCGGCGAAGAGGCCGCCCAACGAGCCGCCGATGACGAGGGCCCTACCCTTCAGCTCAGACCCGAGCTCAGGCAGCCGGCTTCGACTGCGCGCGCTGGGCTTTCCTCGCCTGCTTCGCTTCCTTCACCAGCTTCTTCTTGTTCTTCTGCAGGCGCATGCGGTTGTTGCGGTGCTTGCTCGTGTGTCTCATGGGGCAATCCTTGCGTGTTCCTAACGGGTGGGGCCGCCATGCTATCGCACCCCGGCTGGTAGAATCGCGGCCCCGAGTTGCAGTACCGGATTTCCATGAGCCAGAGCCGGATCGCGCAGGAAGTCGCGCGGCGCAGGACCTTTGCGATCATCTCGCACCCGGATGCGGGCAAGACCACGCTGACCGAGAAGCTGCTGCTCTTCTCCGGCGCGATCCACATCGCCGGGACGGTCAAGGCGCGCAAGGCCGGCCGCTACGCCACTTCGGACTGGATGGAGATCGAGAAGCAGCGCGGCATCTCGGTGGCGAGCTCGGTGATGCAGATGGAATATCGCGGCTGCGTGATCAACCTGCTCGATACGCCCGGACACCAGGATTTTTCCGAAGACACCTACCGCGTGCTCACCGCGGTGGACGCCGCGCTGATGGTGATCGATGCCGGCAAGGGCATCGAGCCGCAAACCCTGCGTTTGTTGAAAGTGTGCCGCGCGCGCAACACGCCGATCGTCACCTTCGTCAACAAGCTCGACCGCGACGCGCGGCCGCCGCTCGAGCTCGTCGACGAGATCGAGCGCGAGCTCGGCATGGCGGCGGCGCCCTTCACCTGGCCGATCGGCATGGGGCGCTCGTTTCGCGGCGTGCTGGATTTGCGCACCGACGCGGTGAAGCGCTTCGGTGCCGAGGGGCTCGAAGGCGAAATCTACGAAGAGGCAAAGGGCGAGGCGGAGCTCGTGCGCGGCGCCGGCCACGCCTTCGATCGCGAGGCGTATCTCGCCGGCAAGCAGACGCCGGTGTTCTTCGGCTCGGCGCTGAACGACTTCGGCGTGCAGGAGGTGCTCGATGCGCTGGTGGACCATGCGCCGGCGCCGGGCAGCCGTCCTGCAGTGGAAAGAATCGTCCAGCCGACGGAGGAGAAATTTTCCGGCGTGGTGTTCAAGATCCAGGCCAACATGGACCCGGGGCACCGCGATCGCATCGCCTTCGTGCGCGTGTGCTCGGGACGCTTCGAGCGCGGGATGGAGCTCGTGAATTGCCGCTCCGGCAAGGAAGTGAAGACGGCCAACGTCGTGTCTTTCCTCTCGCAGCGGCGCGACATCGTCGAGGAAGCCTTCGCCGGCGACATCATCGGCATCCCGAACCGCGGCACGATTCGCCTGGGCGACACGCTGACCGAGGGCGAGGTGCTGCAGTTCCGTGGCCTGCCGTTCTTCGCGCCGGAAGTGTTCCGGCGCATCGAGCTCACCACCTCGATGAAGTCGAAGCAGCTCAAGGCCGGGCTGCAGCAGCTCGGCGAGGAAGGCGCGATCCAGATCTTCCATCCGCACGATGGCAGCGCGGCAATCCTCGGCGCTGTCGGCCAGCTGCAGTTCGAGGTGGCGGTGCATCGCCTCGCGCACGAATACGGCGCCGAGGTGCGCCTCTTGCCGGCGAGCTTCTACGGCGCGCGCTGGATCTCGTCGGAGGATGCGAGCGAGCTGCGCCGCTTCATCGACCTGCATCCGAGCCAGATCGCGAACGACGCCGCCGGCGTGCCGGCTTTCCTCGCGCCGACCAAGGCCGAGCTCGAGGTGCGCCAGGAGCGCTGGACCAAGATCCAGTTCCACACGCTGCGCGAATACTCGGGGCTCGACGAAGCCGCTTAGGAAATGGCGGTCAAGCTCAACCACACCATCGTCAACGTGCGCGACAAGCGCGCCTCGGCCACGTTCTTCACCGAGCTCTTCGGCCTGCCGGCAGCGAAGCCGTTCATCCATTTCCTGAGCGTCGACGTCGCGAACGAGGTCACGCTCGACTTCTGCGATGCGGACTACGAGGTGGAGAAGCAGCACTACGCTTTCCTGGTGAGCGAGGCGGAGTTCGATGCCATCTTCGGCCGCATCCAGGCGCGCGGCATCGACTACTGGGCGGATCCGGGCAGGCGGCAGAAGGGCGAGATCAACCACCACTTCGGCGGCCGCGGCGTCTACTTCGAGGAGCCGGGCGGGCACTTCCTGGAGATCATCACGAAGCCCTACGCCAAATAAATAGGGACAGACCCCATTTATTTATTAATTAGGGTCTGTCCCTAATTAATTTAGTCAGCGGAGACGCCGGCGTCCCTCACGACCTTCGCCCATTTCGCGATCTCGGCGCGGGCGAAGGTGGTGAAGTCGGCGGAGGTGCCGCTGGCGGGCTCGATGCCGACATCGGAAAGGCGCTTGGTGGTTTCCGGGCTGGTCACGGCCTTCACGAGGTCGGCGTTCATTTTCTCCACCAGCGACGGCGCCATGCCGCCGGGGCCGCAGAGGCCGTACCACACGGTCACTTCGTAGCCGGGGAGTCCCGACTCGGCGATCGTCGGCACGTCCGGGAATTGCGCGGAGCGCTTGGGGGTGGACATGCCGAGCGCGCGCGTGCGGCCGGATCGGATGTAGCCGACCTGCTCGGGCAGGTTGGTGATGACGAGCTGGATCTGGCCGCCGGCGAGGTCGGCCGACGAAGCGGCGCCGCCCTTGTAAGGCACGTGCACGATGTTGATGCCGGCCATCGAGCGGAAGAGCTCCACGCCGAGGTGCGTCGACGTGCCGACGCCCGAGGAGCCGTAGCTGATCTTCCCCGGATTGGCTTTCGCATAAGCGATGAACTCGGCGACGCTGTTCGCCGGCACCGACGGATGCACCGCCATCACGTTCGGCGTGGTGCCGATCAGGCCGATGTACGTCACGTCCTTCAGCGCGTCGTAGCCGAGCTTCTTGTAGAGCGACGGGCCGATGCCGTGCGAGCCGATGTTGCAGAGGACCATCGTGTAGCCATCGGGCGCGGCGCGCGCCGTCGCGTCCGCGGCGATGGTGCCGCCGGCCCCGGGCCGGTTCTCGACCGTGATCGGCGAGCCCCAGACCTCCGATAGCCTGGCGGCGGTGATGCGCGCCGTCTGGTCGACGCCGCCGCCGGGCACGAAGCCGACATACAGCTTGGGCGGCTTG
>DATLDY010000115.1:0-10500 GCA_035525655.1 Burkholderiales bacterium | reverse complement strand
CTCGACGCGGTCGAGGACGTGATCGGGCCGGACATCCTGTGCTGGACCACCAACTTCTTCATCAAGGAAGCCAACAGTCCCGGCTTCGTCTCCTGGCACCAAGATTCGACCTACTGGGGCCTCGAGCCCGACGACGTGGTCACTGCGTGGGTCGCGTTCACCGAGGTCTCCGAGGAGAACGGCTACATGCAGGTGATTCCTGGCAGCCACAAGGTGGACCAGCTGCCGCACGTCGACACCTTCCACAAGGACAACCTGCTGTCGCGCGGACAGGAGATCGCCGTCGAGGTCGACAAGTCGAAGGCGGTGGGCCTGGCCATGGGCGCGGGCGAGATGTCGCTGCATCACATCAAGCTGGTGCACGGCTCCGCTGCCAACCGCACCGGCGACCGGCGCATCGGCATGTCGATCCGCTATATCCCGACCTACGTGCGCCAGACCAAGGTGCGCGATTCGGCGATGCTGGTGCGCGGCGTCGACAAGTACCACCACTTCGATGAAGAGCCGCGGCCGAAGGCGGACCTGGATGCGGCGGCCCTCGCGGCGCACGCCGATGCGGTCGGGCGGCAGGTGAAGGCCTTGTATCAGGGCACCAACAAGGCGGAATTCCGTGCCTGAGGAACGAAAGAAGCTGACCGTCCCCGACCTGCGCCTGCGTAAGGCCGCGGGCGAGAAGGTGGTGATGGCGTCTATCCCGGACTATCCGTCGGCGGTGTGGGCCGAGCGCGCCGGCATCGACATCGCCGCGGTCGGCGACAGCCTCGGCATGGTGAGCTACGGCTTCCCCAACACCCTGCCCGTCACCATCGACATGATGATCGCGCACGCGCAGGCGGTGCGCCGTGGCGCGCCGAACTGCATGATCATGGTATCGATGACCTACGGCAGCTACGCCACCCCGGAAATCGGCGTGGTGAACGCGCTCAGGCTGATGAAAGAAGGCGGCGCCGACGTCGTCAAGATGCAGGGCGGCAAGGAGAAAGTGCCGGTGATCCGCGCCATCGCCGATGCCGGCGTGCCGGTGATGAGCCACGTCGGCATGTGCCCGCACTTCGTGCACCAGTACGGCGGCTTCAAGCTGCAGGGGCGCACCGCCGAGGAGGCGATGCGCGTCATCGAGGACGGCATCGCCATCGAGGAAGCCGGCGCGGTCGGCTTCGAGATCGAGGCTGTGCCCGCGCCGGTGGCGAAAGCGGTGGACGACGCCGTCGACATCTTCACCTTCGCGATCGGCGCCGGCCCGGCAAGCTGCGGCCAGCTCCTCCTCGCCTTCGATCTCCTCGGCGTGTTCGATCAATTCAAGCCGAAGTTCACCAAGCGCTACGCGCAGATCTCCGATGTGGCTGTCGAAGCTCTTCGAAAATATGCGGCGGAGGTAAGGGAAGGAAAGTTCCCCGACGCCGAGCACTCCTACGGCATGAAGCCCGCGGAGCAGGAGCGGCTGCAAAAGCTGCTTAGCGATGGTCCGAAGAAGTCGTCCCCGAACTAGATCGGGCTCTGTCCCCGAATTTAGGTGATTTCGCCCGCCCGCCGCACGCTCCAGATCATCGAGGAGCGGATCAGGAAGTCGCGGGCGCTCTCGCGGTCGGCGGCGATGCGGCGCAGGTCGTCGAAGATCTTGTTGCGCTTCGCCGGGTCGGCTTCCTCCAGCATCTTCTTGTTGCTGATCGATTGCGTCTGCACGAAGTCGATGTTGGCGGTGCGGCGCTTGCGCACGTAGAGGTCGAGCAGGCTGTCGTCGGCCTCCTTGCGGCAGATCTTGCCGAGGTACTCGCCCAGGAGGATCGCGTCGTGCAGGCCGCCGTTCAGGCCGAAGGCGCCGAGCGGGTTGTTGAGGTGGGCGGCATCGCCGGCCAGGATGACGCGTCCCTGGCGCCACTCCGTAGCCACGCGCTGGTGCACGCGATAGATGCCCTTGTAAGGCACGTCGTAGCGCTCGCGGCGCTTGACGAATCGCTGCATGCGCGACTCGACCGCCTCGGAAGCGAGCACCTCGGCCTCGTCTTCGTCCGGATGCACCGGGAAGGCAAGCCGCCATACGCCGGGCATGTGGAACACCGCCGCCCACTGGCGCGGGTCCGCGACATAGGCGTTCGAAGTGAAGCCGAACTGGTGGAAGTCGGCGTGGGTGCTGATAACCACGAAGCGCTCCGGCCACGTGAACCCCTCGAACTCCGTGCCCATCAGCTTCCTGACGGTGCTGCGCCCGCCGTCGCACCCGATGAGCCAGGGCGTGTCGAAGTTCTCCGCGGTGGTCTTCACGCTGACGCAGTCCGCCTTCTGCGTGGCTTCGAGCAGCTGCGTCGAGAAATACACCATCGCATGCGGAAAGTCCTGCAGCTTCTCGAACAGGATCGGCGTCAGCCGGTGCTGCTCGAGGTGGAATCGATACGGGTACGGCGTGACGTCGCCGATCAGGCCGAGGTCCCACTCGACGATGACGCCTTCCTTGCGGTCGCGGATCTGCCAGCGCGGCACCTTGATGCCGTGCTTGTGCATCTCGTCCGTGACCCCGAAGGGCGCGAGCATCTCGAGCGTCGGCGGGTGATAGGAGCCGGCGCGCTGGTCCATGGTGAGCGCGGGCTCCTGCTCGATCACCTGCACGGGAATTCCCTGGTGCGCGAGCGAAAGGGCGGTGGCGAGGCCGACCGGGCCGGCGCCGACGATCGTGACCGGCTTCATGCCCGGAAAAACCCTCGCGGAGCGTTATGCAGCCGCTCGAAGCCGGTCTTCGTCACGCGGATGAGCTCGCCCACCTGCACGCCGGCGGGCTGGTCTTTCGCAATCACATTGGGCTGCACCACGACCGTCATGTTCTCCTCCAGCGTCATCTTCGGCAGCGGCCCGGCGGGCCGGCTGCGTGTGCCTACGATCGGCGGGAAATACCCGCCGCCGAAGCCGTGCATGAGATCGTCGCACACCGTGAAGCCGCGCTCCTCGACGACATCCGCGGCTTGCAGAATTTCATCCATCGTCGTGCCAGGGCGCACCACCGCGGTCACCGCATCGAATGCCGCCTCGGCTGTCGCGTGCAGATCGCGGTAGAGCGGGGTCGGGTCGGCGTCGACGGTGAAGCTGCGCAGCACCTGCCCGGAGTAATCCCAGAAGCTGCCGGAGAGCTCGCAGAACACGACGTCGCCCTTCTCCACCTTGCGCGCCGAATGGAACTGCGGCGGCACGAAGAGGCTCGGCCGCGCCATCGCGGTCACGCCGATGTAGTGGATGAAGGTCGTGCCGCCCTCGCCGACGTACGCACGCTCGACCAGGTTGCCGAGCTCGCGCTCCGTCATGCCGGGTCGTGTGCCAGAAAGAAGCGACTGCAGCCCCGCATCGCTGAACGCCGCCCCGATGCGCAGCCAGTCCACCTCTTCCTCCGACTTGATGAGGCGCAGGCGCACATAGTCGGCGTCCAGCTCGACGATGCCGAACTCCTTCTCGAGCTCGCGCTGCTTGCGCGCGAGCAGAGGGCCCATCAGCCCGATGCGCTTGGCACCCCGCTTCTTGAGCTCAGCGATGGTGAGGGCGATGCCGCGGTGCTCGCCCCAGCGCACATCGCACCCCTTGGCGATCTTCTTCGCCAGCGGGAAGTGGTTGAACCACTCGACGTGCATCGTCATCGTCTCGCCGGGCTTGAAAACCACATAGGCTTCCACCGTGCCGGGCCAGCCGGTAACCCACTGCGGGGCATTGCCGGTGCGGTGGTCGGTGACGATGAGCAGATGGTCCACGCCCGCGCGCTGCATGACCGCTTGCAAGGCGCCATGCCGCCGCGCGTATTCAGCGTCGGAAAAGCGCGGGTACTCCTGCGCGACGATCGCGCGCAGGCGTGGCTCGAGGGCGATCATCCGGTTAGCGGGGCACGGGCGAGGATTGGTGATCGACGATCAGCCATTTCCCGCCGCGGTTGCGATACGTGAGGCTATAGCGCGCGGGCGTGGTGCTCGCCTGCCCGTCGCGCATCTCGAAAAAGGTGAAGGTGCCGCTGTCGATCGCCGTATCGCCGAACAGGCGAATCGTGCGCTCGCCGAGCGCCACGCGTTGCGTCTGCCTTTGCGCTGCGCTCTTGTAGTAATCGACGATCGCGCTCGTGCCGACTCGCGCCTTCGCCTCGCTCGTATCGGTCAGGATCGCCTCGCTGTCGTAAAGAGCGACGACGCGCGCGGTATCGCGGCTGTTGAAGGCATCGGCCCACGCGGTAGTCGCCGCAGCAACCTGGTCGCGCGCCACGTCGGCGGCCATGGCGGGCGCCGGGGTGGCGGCAGGCGCACTGGCAGCGCTCGCCTTGTCGTACTCGAGCCGCCGATTGGCGCGAGCCACGGTCTGGCGGACCAGCGGCGCCGCGCGAGCCGCGTCGAGCGCCTCGATCGTCACGCAATCGCGCGTAGTATGGAGGACGAAAAAGGCGTGCGCATTGGACTTGAAGTCGTAATCAATGCGGCTTTCCTCGTACCGTCCGTCCGCCCTGGGACACTGGATCACGAGCGAGCGCGTATCCGTCGCGACCTGGAACACAACACGCTCGCCGGCACGGACATCGGTGACGGCGTTTCCGCCCACGAGGACGTAATAGGCCCATTCATCGGAGACGAAGCCGCGCGGACGGATTACCGTGACCTCGGCTGCGCCAACGCCGGCCACCCATGCGCCGAGGACCAGTGCGAGCCAGCGCTTCATTGCGCGGGCTCGACCTTCGGTACCCAGATGACCAGGATGTTGGCGACGACGATGGTCGCGGCGAGGAAGTAGAACGTGGAAAGCAGGCCGTACCGGTCGGCGATCATGCCGCCGAACAACGGGCCGAGCGCGCCGCCGACGGCTTGCGCGCCGAAAAGCACGCCGATGCTCGAGCCGCCCATGTTCCGTGGCGTGATGTCGAGGAGCCAGGCCTGGATCACCGGCCGCGTGGCATAGAGGAAGAAGCCCAGGATGGCGATGAGCGCGATGAACACCGGCGAGCCGCCGGCGAGCGCCATGAAGACGAGCACCACCGCGCTGGAGAGCATGCTGCCCATGAGGATCTGCTTGCGGCCCATGCTGTCCGACAGATGCCCGGCGATCGGCGCGGCCGCGAAGCCGGCGGCTTGCACGGCAAAAAGGCACGCACCGACCCAGAACGGCGAATAGCCCATCTCGTTGGCGAGATACACCGGCAGGAAGGTGAGGAGCGCCGACTGCGTCATCGTGCGGAAGGACGACCCGGTCGACAGCAGCACCAGCGCGCGGTTGCGCAACAGCGATTTCAAACCCTGGGCGTAGCTCGCGAGCGACTGCGCTTGCGCATCGCTCTTCTTGCCGCCGAGCCTGATGGTCCCCAGGAACGCGAACATGAGCAGCGCGACGATGAGGCCCGGTGCCACGTTCATCACGACGACTTCACGCCACGAAAACACCGCGAGCGCGGCGCCGATGACGAGCGGCGCGATCGCGTCGCCGACGTTGCCGCCCATGCCGTGCAATGAGAGGACGAGCCCCTTGCGCTCGGGATAGCGCTCGCCGAGCGTGGGGATGGCGGTCGGATGCCAGAGGGCGTTGCCGACGCCGACGAGTGCGATGCACACCAGGAGCATGGCGTAGCTGTGCGTGAAGCTGATCAGCAGGTACGGAAAGCCGACCCAGAAAAGCGACACCGCCATCAGCAGGCCTTTGCGGCCGACGGTGTCCACCAGCACGCCGCCGGGGATGTTGGCCACCGCCGAGGCGATGTACTGGCACGTCATGATGAGCCCGATCTGGCTGTAGCTCAGGCCGAGCTCGTTGCCGATCAGCGGCAGGAGCAGATAGAACGTCGCGGGGTACCAATGCGTGAGGCCGTGGCCGATGGTAATCAGCCAGAGCTCACGCCACGCGTGCCGCGGCGCACTGTGCGCCGCGACGACTGCGCTCACGCCGCCACCTTGCTCTTGCCCTTCAGGTACTGGTCGATGAGCTCCGCGGTGAGCTGCACCTTGTCGTCGTACTCCGGGCAATCCTCGATCTGCTCGAGGTCGTTCAGCCCGCACGCCTTGTAGATGCGGTTGGTGGCCGAGATGAGGCGCACCGGCTTGTCGGGGCTGAGATTAAAGTGCTGGTGGATCGTATTGGGCGGGATGTAGATGACGTCGCCCGCTTCCCATTCGTAGCGCTTGATCTCGGCCTGCGGCTTCCAGTGATAGGTGTCGGTGATCTCGACGTCGCAATCCTGGTGCAGGTCGTAGCCGTGGCCCTCGAGCACGTACACGCACTCTTCCGCGAGGTGGCGATGCTTGCCGGAGCGGCTGCCGGGCGGAATGATCTCCATATACGCGTCCACCGTCTCCATGCGCGTGTTCATGCCCTCGTTCAGCAGGTGCTTGAGGAGACCCTGGCGCGACATCTCCCACGGCATGTCCTCGGGATGGACGACTTTCTTGCGCTTGGCGTTGCGCGCGGGCGCCGTAGCGGCGTCATCGAGCAGCGCCTGGTACAGCTTCTGGTGGTTCTTGCCGCGCCGCCAGGCTTTGGATTCGTCCCAGGCCATCACTTGTCTCCCTCGGGATGGTTGTAATTGCTCTCGGCCTCGCGCACCCGGTGAGCCGGCGCGCCGGGCGCGGGCTCGGTCGGCCGCGGCTCGACGAGCGTCTGGAAGAGCATGTTCATGAACATGTACATCGGCTTCGTCTTGATGACGAGCGCGCGCGCCGGCTTGTCCGGGCTGGCGTTGAAATGCTGGTGCACGCAGTTGTTGTGCACGATGGCGACGTCGCCGGCCTTCCAGTCGTAGCGCACCCCGTCGTGGATCTCGTAGCCGACGCCGTCGAGGATGTAGAACGCCGCCTCGTTGACGTGGCCGTGCTTCTGCGATTTTCCGCCGGGCGCGTATTCCTCCAGATGCAGGTGGAACATCTGCGAGATGCCATCCTTCGGCTCGACGTAATGGCGGCTGTAGGTCTGCGGCCCGTCAACGAACTTGAGCTCCTTGCCTTTCCTCACGCGCGGCATGGAGCGCAGGCGCTTCAATTCATCCTTCAGGCTGTACTGGCCCTGGATGCCGCGCACGAAGACGCGGTCTTTCTTGCTGTGGTAGTGCGACTCCACCCCTTGGGGTTTGTCTTTGACTTTCGCGTCCATCACCATAACCTCTCGCCGGATTCCAATTTGGCCAGCATCTCCTGCTGGAACTCAGTCGGCCCGAAGCCGAAGCGCTCGCCGCCGCTCTCGTAGAAGAACGGCGCGGCGCGCTGCACGCTGAACGCGCGCATCCAGCCGAGCAGCTCCTCGTCGGGATCGCGTCCCGCCGATTTCAGGATGAATGCCGGGCGCTCGCGCCACCGCGTCGCCACGATCATCACGCCGAGCTCGCTCGGGCGGAACGAGTCCGGAAACGGGCTCCCGGGCATCTTCCACCCGCACACGAACCGCCGGCAGGGATCCTCCGGCCGCTCGTCGTAGATTGTGCAGCAGCCCTCGCCGCGGAAATGGCACGGCACGCCCGGCTTCATCTCGTGGCCGCGAATCGTGCCTTCCACCCAGCCGTCGCAGCAGGCCGTGCAGGTGCCGCACTGGCGCTCGCCCACTGCCTGAACCGGAATCGTCGTGCCACAGCATTTCTTGTATTTTTTGCCGCTGCCGCAAGGACATGGATCGTTGCGCCCAACTCGCATTTTTCGGCGCTCAGTATACTCGTCCCATCCTCGCGAAAGTCTTTCGGCATAGCAGAACATAGCAATGAGGGCCTTCACCACGGTTTACTGGGTGGTCCTGCTGTCAGTGCTGAACTCGATCGGCCAGCGCGGCAGCAAGGTCGCCGTTTCCCTTTACGCGCTCGAGCTCGGCGCGAGCGCGATCGCGGTGGGCGTGCTCGCGGCGCTGTTCTCGATCTTTCCGCTGTTCCTCGCCGTGCATGCCGGACGCATTTCCGACCGCTTCGGCGTGCGCGTGCCGATGGTCGCGGGCGGCCTGACGATGGCCGCCGGCCTCGTCATCCCGCTGCTGTTCCCCGGCAGCCTCGCATGGCTCTTCGTCTGCCCGGCGCTGCTGGGCCTCGGGCACATCTACTTCCACGTGTCGATCCATAACCTCGTCGGCTCGCTGGGGACCGATGTGGCACGCACCAAGAACTTCTCCACCTTCGCCCTGGGCAGCTCGATCGCCGCCGCGATTGGCCCCGCCGCTGCCGGCTTCGCGATTGAGCTGGGCGGATACCGGTCGGCATTCGCGCTCCTCGCGCTGGTGTCGATGCTTTCAGCGCTCTACCTCGTCTTCAATCCACGCCTCGCCCCGCGCCCCGGCCGCCACGAGGAATCGCAGCCGAAGAACGCCTTCGACCTGTTCGCCATCCCGGCACTGCGCCGCACGCTCATCATGAGCGGCGTCGCGCTGACCGGCATCGAGCTCTTTGCCTTCTACCTGCCGATCTATGGGCGCTCGATCGGGCTTTCTCCGGCCGCCATCGGGCTCATCCTGTCGAGCTACGCGGTCGCTGGCTTCCTGGTGCGCGGCGTGATGCACCGCCTCGCGCAGCGCTTCACCGAGGTCGGGGTGCTCACCGCCTCGCTCTTTCTCGCCGCGCTGTCCTACTTCCTGATGCCCGGCCTCGATAGCGGGGCGCTCCTCGCGCTCGCCGCCTTCGCGCTCGGCCTCGCGCTCGGCTCGGCCCAGCCGCTGACCATCATCCTCACGTATAACTACGCCCCGGCAGGCCGCTCGGGAGAAGCGCTTGGCATGCGCATCATGGCGAACAAGGTGACGCAGATCGCAGTGCCGCTCGCCTTCGGCGGCTTCGGCGCGGCGATGGGCGCGGCGCCAGTGTTCCTCGCAACCGGCGCGTTCCTGCTCGTAGCGGGCGTGATTTCATGGAAGGGGGAAAGCGGATGAAGCTGCTGCTGGTTCTTCTGCTCGTAGCCCAAGGCGCGTGGGCCCAGACGCCCGACGGGTCTGTCGACCGTGGCCGGAAGCTCTACCAGGATAAGTGGTGCCATAGCTGCCACGGCACCCTGGGCCAGGGCGGCGACCGCGGCGCCGGCCCGAAGCTCGCGCCGAATCCTTTTCCCTACGAGGCGTTCGCGCACCAGACCCGCCGCCCCCGCTCGAGCATGCCGCGCTATCCGGTCGAGTTCCTGAGCGACTCGGAGCTCGCCGACATCTACGCCTACATCGCGTCGATCAAGCCGGGGCCTGGCGCCAAGGACATTCCAGCGCTGAGAGACTGAAAATAGGGACAGACCCTATTTTTAAAATAATTAGGGTCTGTCCCTATTTATTTAACGTGCCTGGCAGACGACGTCGATCAATGCCGGCGCGCCGCCCTTCACGACCTTCAAGGCGCGCTGCAGCGCGGGGGCGAGCGCCTTCGGATCGCTGATGGGACCTTCGGCCCAAACGCCCTGCGCCTGTGCGAGCTTCGCGAAGTCGATGGCGGGGTTGTCGATAACGTTGCCGATCCACGCCCGATCCGGCCGACGCTTGTGCACGGCCGCCATGCGCTGCAGGTGCATGACCTCCTGGTAATAGCCGCGGTTGTTGTGCATCACGAAGAGGAGCGGAATCTTGTGATAAGCCGCGGTCCATAGCACGCCGGGCGCGTACATGAGGTCGCCGTCCGGCTGGAACGTGACCGACAGCAGGCCCTTGTCCTTATTCGCGAGCGCAGCCCCTACCGCCCCGGGAGCGGCGTAGCCCACGCCCTGCCCGCCCGAGCCGCCGAGCATCTGGTGGTATTCCGTAACCGGCCACAGCCGGCGCGGCCAGCCGACGCGATCGCTCACCACGAGAGCCCACGGTTCGTTCCTGATCGCCTGCCACATCTCCGCGCTTAGGCGAGCGGTGCTGACCGGGCTCGCGTCCCAACCGACCGCCGCGGCGTCTCGCGAGCGCTGCTTCGCCGTGTTGTACGCCGCGCGCAGCTTTTCGGTGCGGGCGGAGAAATTCCTGCCGAGCTTGCGCACCTCTTCGATCAGCGTGGGCAGGCTCGCCTGCGCATCGCCGTTGATGGCGAGGTCGGCGACCTGGTAGCGCTGGAAGTCCTGGTAATTTGCGCGGATGTACACGTCCTGCATCGAGACGTGAATGATCTTCACGTCCTTGCGCGCTTCCCACGCCTGGAACTTGTGCGGGTCGTTGAAGCTGTTGAACTGCGCCCACGGGTCGCTTACTTCCAGCATCAGGACCACGTCGGCCTCGCGCATCAGCTCGCGGCGCCCGTCGTTGCGCGAGAGGTAGTGCGTGTTGGGGAAATTCATGCGCCCGCCGAGGTCCAGCACCGGCGCCTGCAACGCTTCAGCGAGCTCCACCAGCCACTTCACGCCCTGCTGGTCGCGCGCCATGCGGTCGGCGATGATCACCGGGAAGCTCGCGTTCGCGAGCAGCTTCGCGGCATCGGCGAGCGCATTGCGCTCGCCCTGTGGCGGCACGGAGAGCGAAAGCTTCGGGATCCTCAGGTCGGACTCGTGGATGGGGTCTTCCTGCAGGTCGATGTCGGCGCTGATCAGCACCGGCTCGCACGGCGGCGTCATGGCGATCTTGTAGGCGCGCAGGGTCGACTCG
>DATLDY010000107.1:0-5135 GCA_035525655.1 Burkholderiales bacterium | reverse complement strand
CGGGCGTGGGTGCGAGCCTCGTCGTTGCCCAGTTCCAGCAGCTGGCTCGCGTTCGAGATCGCGCCCAGCGGATTGCGCAGCTCGTGGCCCAGCATCGCGAGGAACTCGTCCTTCGAGCGGTTCGCGGCCTCCGCTATGGCGCGCGCCTGCTGCTCGCGCTCGAGGAGGCGGTCGCGCTCCGCCTCGCTGCGGGCGCGCTCGTCGGCCGCGACGGCAAGCGAATCGGCCACCTGCCGGATCTCGGCGATCGTCGTGTCGGGAAGCTTGAGGCGCTCGCGCCGTCCGAGGGCCTGCGCCGCGGCGCGCAATTCGTCCATCGGCCGCGCTATGCCGCGCGCGACGAAGAGGGCGGCGAGGGCGGCGAGGAGGAGCGAAAGCACGATACCGCCACCGAACACAATGAGCGAGCGCACCGCGCCCGCCTCGACAATCGAGGGCGGCACGCCGATCGACACCGTCCATCCGGTCGCCTCCGACCGGCTGAAGGCGGTGTACACGGCGCCTCCCTCGAGCACGGTCGTGAGCCCCGTGCCTTCCCTTCCGCCCTGGTCCATCAAAGCCTGCAGGGTGGCGCTCGGCAGCGTACCGACGAACTCCGCGTGTTGGCGCGAGCGCGCGACGCGCATCTTCTTGCGGTCGAACACCGAGACCACCCATTCGGGCGGCACGCGCTGCCGGCGCACGATGTCGAGCACGCCGTCGGGCTTGACGGCGGCGGTGAGCACATAGCGCACCTCACCGTCGCGCACGACCGGCACGCGCACGGGGACGGCGAATGTGACGCCCGGCCCTTTCGCGAGGTAGCCCACGACCGGACGCCGCGTGCGGACCGCCTCGTCAAAGCTCTCGCGCTCCACCAGGTCCGGCAGCCGCGCGCCGAACTCGAAGCGCGAATTGGCGACCTGGCGTCCCGATGGGTCGGCGAGGATCACCGCAAGCCACGTCGGGTTCGCTTCCAGCACGCGGCGCATGACCCCGTAGAAACGCGCCATCTCGCCCCGCTCCAGCGCCGGTCCGGCGGCAAGCACGTCAAGCACAGCCATCGAGCGATAAAGCTCCGCGTCGACCGCGATGCTGAGCGCGCGCGTGAGCTCGATGCCGGCGCGCTCGGCTTGCTGCCGCTGCTGGTGCATGAGCGCGAGCAAGCCAATGCCGGAGACGATGGCGAGGGGCAGGATGCCGGCCGCGGCGAGCCAGAGAAGGCGGGTGCGAAGCCCGACGTGGCGCGGCGTCATCGGCGCGCGTGCCTCGCTAGAAAGGCGTTGATCTGCTCGACGCGAAGCTGTGGCTCGCCCGCCGCTCGGTCCAATGCGGGCTTCGTGCCCACCACGCGGTTCATCCACTCCATGTTTTCCTGCATGCGCGCCACCACCGCGCGCCACTCGCGCGGGGTGTGGCGCTGCGGATCCGGCAGGACGTGGCACTGGCTGCACGCGACACGGAAGGCTTCGCCCTCGGGGCCGTTGACCTCCGGATAGCGTTTCGCATCGAGCGGCGCCTGCGCGTGGCGGCGCAGGTACGCGACGAGCGTGCGCGTCTCTCCCTCCGTAGGCGCTTCCACGCCGGCCATCATGTCGCTCATCAGCGCCCCGAGATTACCGCGGCCGTTCATGCGCATCACCATGCGCTCGACGATCGCCGGCCACTTGGCTGCGTGGTGCATCGCCGGGTTCGGCAGGTTGTGGCACTGCACGCAATAGCGCACCGTGAGCTGCGCGCCGGGGGACGCGGGCTGCGGCAGCTGCCGGGCGGCGAAGGTGGGCGGCAGGATGCGCTCGAGCATCGGCCCATGCGGGCTCTCCGCCCAGCGCTTGCGCGCGTCCGCGGCCTCATCGGCCGAAACGGCGAGCGATGTACACAGTAGATAAAGAAGGGCGAAGCGCAAGCCTAGAGACTATGCGAGCGCTCGCCGCGCGTGAACCCCGCGAGTGGCCCTGCCTTGCCGCGGCCGACGGCCAGGACCTTGAAGAGCTCGCCCATTTCCGCCGGCGAAAGGAGCTTCTGCGCCTGCGCGGCGATCGGCGCGTAGTGCAGCGCATTCTCGACGTTGGCCTCCTCCAGCACCTCGGTGATGCCGCAGTTCACGAGAAACTGCGCCTGGTTGGTGTAGCCGAGGACCTGGGCGCCGGCTTCGTGCGCGGCTTCGGCGAGCGCCGTGAAATCAACGTGCGCGGTGATGTCCTCTTCCCCCGGACGCGCAAAAGGATCGGCGTGCGCCTGGTGGCGGTAGTGGCACATCAGCGTGCCCGTGTCCCGCTGCGGGTGGTAGTACTCGTGGCGCGGATAGCCGTAATCGATGATGAAGATCGCTCCCGCATCGAGTGCTTCGACGAGCGAGCGCATCCAGGCGCGCGCTGCGAGGTTGACCTCGCTCACGTAGGGCATGGGCACGTCTATTCGCTTTGCTGCGTCGAGCAACGCCCCGGTGGCGGGGCGATCCGCCCAGGCGAGCGGTGCGGCGACGCCGCGCTCCAGGATTGCGCCCGGCGTCCAATGCACAAGGTGCACCGGCATCGCGTCGACGACCTCGTTTGCCAGCATCGCGCCGCGAAAGCGCTCGGGCAGGCGATCGATATGCCGCACTCGATCGCCCAGCCGCTCGCGCTGGCGGGCGCGCAGCTCGGCGCTGGTTTCCAGAATGAGGTACTCGCAGTCGAGCTCGCGCACCAGCACCTCGGCCAATGCGCCACTGCCCGCGCCGAGCTCGAGCACGCGGTCGAAGCCACGCAACTGGCGCGCGAGCGTGCGCCCGAAAAGATCGCCGAGCTCCGGAGCGGTGGTGAAGTCGCCGCCGCGTCCGAACTTCTGCGCTCCGCTCGCGTAGTAACCCACGCCCGGCTCGTGCAGCGCGAGCTGCATATAGCGCGCGAACGAGATCCAGCCGCCGGCGCGGGCAATCTCCTCGAGGATGCGGGTCTGCGCCGGCATGCAGGAAACTTACCCTAGAATTCAAAGCGATGATGGTTGACTCGCTGTCTGGGAAAAGCGCGCTGGTGACCGGCGGCGCGCGCCGCCTGGGCGCAGCGATCGTGCGTCGCCTGCACGCGGCCGGCGCCTCGGTGCTCATCCACTACCGCGATTCCGACGCCGATGCGACGAAGCTCGTAGCCGAGCTGAATGCGCAGCGGCCGAAAAGCGCATCCCATGTGAAGGCGGAGCTCCTCGCCCCGATCGCGCCGCGCGCGCTCGTCAGCGCGGCGCTGGATTCGTTTGGTCGTCTCGATCTGCTGGTCAACAATGCCTCCAGCTTTTTTCCGGTTGCGATGGGCAGCATCGAGCCTTCGCAGTGGGAGGAGCTCATCGGCTCGAACCTGCGCGCGCCGCTTTTCATCTCCCAGGAGGCCGCACCCGAGCTCGCGAAGAACGCGGGCGCCATCGTGAACATCGTGGACATCCACGCCGAGCGGCCGCTCAAGGGCTACCCGGTCTACAGCATCGCAAAGGGTGGCCTCGCTGCGCTGACGCGCTCGCTTGCGGTGGAGCTTGCCCCGCACGTGCGGGTGAACGGCGTCGCTCCCGGCGCCATCGCGTGGCCGGAGGACGGGCAGCTCGACCCGGCCGAGCGGAGCCGCATACTGGCGACCACCCCGCTAGGACGTGTCGGCTCGCCGGAGGACATCGCGCAGGCGGTACACTTCCTCGCCTGCGCGCCCTACGTCACCGGGCAGATCATCGCGGTCGACGGCGGGCGCTCCATCTTCCTTTAGGGCTTTCCATGGCTGTCCACGCCGTTCATCTCGACCGCAGGAAAAGCGATTACGAAGCCGGCAAGCTGGCCAAGCGCCTGCGCCGGCAGGTGGGCGAGGCGATCGCCGACTTCGGCATGATCGAGGACGGCGACCGCGTCATGGTGTGCCTCTCCGGCGGCAAGGACAGCCACGCGCTGCTCGACGTGCTGCTCGCATTACAGCCGAAGGCGCCGATTCGCTTCGAGCTGATCGCGGTGAATCTCGACCAGAAGCAGCCGGGCTTTCCGGAGCACGTGCTGCCGCAGTATCTCGAGTCCCGCGGTGTGCCCTACAAGATCCTCGAGCAGGACACGTATTCGGTGGTGAAGCGCGTGGTGCCCGAAGGCAAGACCATGTGCTCGCTCTGCTCCCGCCTTCGGCGCGGCGCGCTGTACTCCGCCGCGACCGAGCTCGGCGCGACGAAGATCGCGCTTGGCCACCATCGCGACGACATCCTCGCCACGTTCTTCCTCAACCTTTTCCACGGCGGGCAGCTAAAGGCGATGCCCGCCAAGCTGCGCTCGGACGACGGCAAGCACATCGTCATCCGGCCGCTCGCGTATGTGGCGGAGGACGACCTGGTCGCCTACGCCGAGCAGAAGGCCTTCCCGATCATTCCGTGCACCCTGTGCGGCTCGCAGGACAACCTGCAGCGCAAGATCGTGGGCGAGATGCTCGCCGACTGGGAAAAGCGCCATCCGGGGCGCACCGAATCCATAGTCCGCGCGCTCACCGAAGTGCGTCCCTCGCATCTACTCGACCGCAAGCTATTTGATTTCGCCGCATTGAAGTGAAGAAGCCGACCGTCCTGGAGCTGCGGCGCAGCAAAGGCGCCCGGCTCGCCATGCTCACCGCGTACGATTTCCCGACCGCGAAGCTCGTTTCCGAAGCGGGCATCGATCTCATCCTGGTGGGCGACTCGCTCGGCATGGTGGTGCTGGGCTACGACTCCACGGTGCCCGTGACGATGGACGACATGGCCCATCACACGCGCGCCGCACGGCGCGGCGCGCCGCAGGCGTTCCTTATCGCCGACCTACCGTTTCTTTCATACGGCACCCTCGACGCCGCGCTCATCAACAGCGCGCGCCTGATGAAGGACGCAGGTGCCGATTCCGTAAAGCTCGAGGGTGGCGCCGAGGTCGCGCCGCTGGTCGAGGGGCTGGTGCGCGCCGGGGTCCCCGTGCTCGGGCACGTCGGGCTCACGCCGCAGACGGCCTCGGCGCTCGGCGGCTACCGGCTCCAGGGCAAGGACGAAGAGAATGCGCGGCGCATCTTGGAAGGCGCCCAGGCCCTCGAAGCCGCCGGCTGCTGGGGCGTGGTGCTCGAGCTCGTGCCGGCGCCGCTCGCCCGGATGATCACCGAGCGGATCTCGATTCCGACCATCGGCATCGGCGCCGGCGCGCA
>DATLDY010000081.1:0-3057 GCA_035525655.1 Burkholderiales bacterium | reverse complement strand
GTGGGCTTCGACCACGAAGTCGAAGCGGTTATCTACGGGAAGAACGGCGTCGCCGAAGCCGCGCGGGCGGGCCTCGGCGTGGCCGTCGGCTCGACGGTCGCGCCGCGCTATGCGCAGCGCCTCGCCGATCGCCTTAAGGATCAGAAAGTCGTGCTGCTCGACATTCCGCTCGCGCGCGGCGAGAAGGCCGCCGTGGACGGCAAGCTTTTGATCTACGGCGCGGGCGAAGAGGCCGCGTTCGAAGCCTGCCGCCCCGTGTTCAGCGCCTTTGCCTCCGACATCTTCCACCTGGGGCCGGCGGGTGCCGGGCAGGTTGGGAAGATGGTGAACAACCTTCTCTTATGGGCGTGCACCTCCGCGACCGACGAAGGCCTGCGCCTGGGCGAAGCGCTCGGCGTCAGCCCCGACAAGCTGCGCACCGCGCTCAAGGTCGGCAGCGGTCAGAACTGGGCGATGGACCAACGCGCCGACCTTTCCGGCATGCCGTGGGCCGAGAAGGACATGAGCATCGTGCTGCACGAAGCGGACCTCGCGCGGCTGAGCCTGCCGCTTTGCGGCACGGTGAAGGAGACGATCAAGGGCCTGAAGATCCGCCTGGGATACGGTCTGCCGCACGGTTTCGAATGATCGATATCGGCGCCAACCTCACGCACGCAAGCTTTCATGACGACCTCGAAGCGGTCGTCACGCGCGCGAGGGGCGCGGCTGTTTCCACGCTAGTCGTCACGGGCACCACCGTGCAGGAGAGCCAGGCGGCGCGCGAAATCGCCGAGCGGTTCGACCTGTACGCCACGGCCGGCGTGCATCCGCACCACGCGCGGGATTGTGGGCCGTCCACCATCGGTGAATTAAGAGAGATCGCAAAGCATCCGCGGGTCGTCGCCATCGGGGAATGCGGCCTCGACTTCAATCGCAATTACTCACCGCATCCCGACCAGGAGAAGTGGTTCATCGCGCAGCTCGAGCTGGGGCTGGAGATGGACAAGCCGCTGTTCCTGCACTCGCGCGATGCGCATCCGCGCTTTGCCGACATCCTGCGCCAGCACAACGTCAAGAGAGCGGTGGCGCATTGCTTCACCGGCGACAGAGACGAGCTCCATGCTTATCTCGAGCTCGGCCTGTACATCGGCATCACCGGCTGGATCTGCGACGAGCGGCGCGGCAAGCATCTGCTGGAGCTCGTGCGAGAGATCCCGCGCGACCGGCTGCTGCTCGAGACGGACGCGCCTTATCTCACGCCGCGCGACATGCAGCCGCAGCCGAAAGCGCGGCGCAACGAGCCGGCGTTTCTTCCGCACATCCTGAAAACTGTCGCGCGTGCCGTCGGCCGTCCGCCGGAAGAAGTGGCGGCCGAGACGACGCGCAACGCACAAAGGCTGTTCGGCATCCGTGAATCTGGCGCAACTACTGAGACGCAGCGCACGGCAGCTGCCTGACGCGCGGGCGATCGCGCTCGGCAAGCAGGCCGTGCTGTCCTATGGGCAGCTTGCCGATCGCGTGGCGCGCCTGGCTGCGGGGCTGCGCAAGAAGCTCGACCTGCAGGCCGGCGATCGGGTGGGCATCGCTGCGAAGAACTGTCCCGAGTACTACGAGGTCATGTTCGCCTGCTGGCACGCGGGCCTTGTCGCCGTGCCGATGAACGCCAAGCTCCATGCGCGCGAGTTCGCATACATCATCGAAAACTCGGGCGCGAAGGCGTGCTTCGTCTCCAGCGACCTGGAGTCTTCCATTCCGGGCGCCATGCCCATCGGGGAGCTGGCGAAGCTGTACGCCGATGCGATGCCGGTCGCCGACGTTGAGCCCGACGATGGCGCGTGGCTCTTCTATACGAGCGGCACGACCGGCGTGCCGAAGGGCGCGACGCTCACGCATCGGAACCTGCTGTTCCAGACGCAGGCGTACTTCTCGGACATCGACAAGCTCGGGCCGCAGGATTCGATCCTGCATCCGGCGCCCCTTTCGCACGGCTCGGGCTGCTATGCGCTGCCGCACTTCGCGGCCGGCGCGGTGAACGTGATCCCGGAGAGCGCGAGCTTCGAGCCCGAGGAGATCTTCGAGCTCCTCGACCACTGGCACGGCTCCTCGCTCTTCGCCGCGCCGACGATGGTCGTCCGGCTGCTCGCCAGCAAGGCGGCGCACCCGCCGAAGCATCTGAAGACGCTCGTCTACGGCGGCGCGCCCATGTATGTGGCCGACTCGCTGCGGGCAATCGAGCTCTTCGGCTCGCGCCTCTACAACCTCTACGGCCAGGGCGAGGCGCCGATGACCATCACGGGCCTGCCGCAGGACTTCCATAAAAAGGAATTTTTTGAAAAGCTCGCCAGCTGCGGCTACGCGCGCACCGGCTGCGAGGTGAAGATCTTCGACGACGAGGACCGCGAGCTGCCGCCGGGCGAGATTGGCGAGATCGTCACGCGCTCCGATTGCGTGATGCGCGGGTACTGGCAAAACGAGCAGGCGACCGCGAAGGCGATGCGCAACGGCTGGCTGCACACGGGCGACGTCGGCAGCATGGACGCCGCCGGCTTCCTCACCATCCGCGATCGCTCGAAGGACATGATCATCTCGGGCGGCTCGAACATCTACCCGCGCGAGATCGAGGAAGTCCTCCTGCGGCATCCGGCAGTCGCCGAGTGCTCCGTCATCGGCCGCCCGCATGCCGAATGGGGCGAGGAAGTGGTCGCCTTCGTGGTTTCCAAGAAAAAAATCCCGACCGAGGAGCTGGACCAGCTTTGCCTCGACAACATCGCCCGCTTCAAGCGCCCTCGCGAATACCGCTTCGTCGAAGCCTTGCCGAAGAACAATTACGGCAAGGTACTGAAGACCGAACTCAGGAAGCTCGTCGCCCCCTTGAAACCATAAATAGGGACAGACCCTATTTTTTATTTAATTAGGGTCTGTCCCTATTTTTCTTACCGGCGGCCGCGGCCGTTGCGCGGGACGGCGGTGGGGTCATCCATCAGATCGGTTTGCTGGACGGTACGGTCCCCGGTCGACAGGTACACCACGAACCACTTTGGATAGCCGTATCCCTGGACGCGCATCGGGTAGGTCCAG
>DATLDY010000044.1:0-5576 GCA_035525655.1 Burkholderiales bacterium | reverse complement strand
CTGGGGGCGATCGAGGAAGAGCTTCGCATCAATCTCCTTGGCCCGATCAAGCTCACCAAGCGGCTGCTGCCGCATCTCGTGGCCGGCCGCGGCGGCATCGTGAACATGCTGTCGCTCCTCGCCGTGATGCCGAAATCCAATGCGCCCGGGTACTGCGCTTCGAAGGCCGGGCTGCATGCGTTCTCCAAATCCATGGAGGCGCTGCTGGCGAGCACCGGCGTGCGGGTGTTCGTGGCGTTTCCGCCGCTTGTGGATACGCCCATGACGCGGGGGCGAGGCAGCAACAAGATGTCCGCCGCGCATTTCGTGGCCGCGATGCTGGAGCAGATGGCCGAGGGCCGCTCGGAAATCCGCGTCGGCCAGGCGAAGACGCTCCTGGCGTTGAATCGCGTCGCGCCGGCCGTCGCGCTGTGGTGGACGCGGCGCATCTCCGCCGGCCGGACCTTGAGCGACGCCAGCCGATGACGATCGACGCCGCGACTTTCGCGCAGGTGCGCCGGCCCCTGGAACAGGCGAGTCACCTCCCGCCAGGGTGCTACAGCTCGGAGGAGTTCTACCGGCACGAAGTCGAGCGCATTTTCATGCGCCAGTGGAACTTCCTGGGCCGCGCGGATGAGCTTAAGAAGCCGGGCGACTATTTCACCGTCGAGATCGTTGGCGTCCCCCTCATCGTGGTGCGCGATGCGCAAGGGGCGCTGAAGGCGTTCGTCAATTCGTGCCGCCACCGCGGCGCTCGCCTCCTCTCGGGGCAGGGCAACTGCCAGCGCAAGATCACCTGCCCGTATCACGCCTGGGTCTATTCAACCGACGGCAAGCTCCTCGCCGCCCGGGGAATGGATGGCAGCGCCGGATTCCAGCTCGGCGATCACGGCTTGCGCAGCGTGCGGCTGGAAACCTGGGACGGCTTCATCTTCGTCAATTTCGATGCCGGCGCGGCGAGCCTGCCGGAATACCTTGGCGAGCTGCCGGCGATGCTCGCGTGCTATGACCTCGCCAGCATGGTCACCGTGCGGCGCAAAGAATACGCAGTGCGCTGCAACTGGAAGCTCCTCACGGAGAATTCCATGGAGGAGTACCACACCGCGACGGTGCACCGCGGCTCGATCGGCGCCCAGGAGCTCGATTTCGAGAACGGCCGGGGCAACTGGGAAGCCGGCCACCTGCTGTCGGAAAAATCCGTCGCCACGCTGCCGGGCGAGAAGGCGGGCTTCCCGCACATCAAAACGCTGACGGGTAAAGCCGCGCGTGGCACTTATTTCGTGCTGGTCTACCCGTGCACGACGCTCGCGCTTTTCCAGGACTGCCTGATGTGGCTCGAGCTGTATCCGCAGGGGCCGGGCGAGACGCGCCTCGTCGTCGGTTCCGCGTTTCCGCGCGCCACGGTCGAGCGGCCGGACTTCGCCGAGCTCGTGCAGAAGTACTACACGCGCTGGGACAAGTCGATCCCGGAAGACAACTGGATCTCCGAGCAGCAGCAGCTCGGCCTCGCTTCCCCGCTTAGCCAGACCGGGCGGGTGAGCACGCTCGAGCCGGCCGTGCACCGGATGGCGAACTGGATACTCGACCGCGTCTGCGCTTGAGCGGTTCTATACGAAAGGAAGTGAATGGCCCGTCGCGCCGCACCCGCTAAAAAAACCAGAGTGCACATCGAGAACGTCTCGACCTACCACCGGCACGTGCAGATCGACCGCAGCGCGTACGACCGGGCGGCAAAGCGTCATCCCGACATCGCCCGCCGGCTGGACGTCACGGTCGGGTGGGACTACAAGGACTTCGACGATCACATGAAGGACGCCGAGGTGCTCGTCTTCATGGGCCTGGACTTCAAGCCCGCCGGTTTCGCCGAGCGCGCGCCGAAGCTGGAGTGGATCCAGATGACCTCGGCCGGCGTCGAGCACATCATGCCGTTCGACTGGCTCCCCGAGCATGTCGTCATGACGAACAACAGCGGCGTGCACGCCGAAAAGCACGGCGAGTTCGGCATCACCGCCGTGCTGATGCTGAACAACAACGTGCCGGTCATGACCACCAACCAGCGCGAGTGTCGCTGGCACACCGCCTTCGGCACGGCGATCGCCGGCAAGACCGTCACCATCGTCGGCGTCGGCAGCATCGGCGGCGCCGTTGCGGGCTACGCCAAGAAGCTGGGGATGCGCGTGGTCGGGGTGCGCAGGCAGGGCGGCAAGCACCGGCACGTCGATGTCATGTACACGCCGCGCCAGCTCGCCAAGGCCATCGGCGAAGCCGATTTTCTGGTTACCACCCTGCCGGGAACCCCGGAGACCCGCAACATCATCGATGCGCGGATGCTGGACCGCCTGAAGAAAGGCGCTGGCGTGGTGAACCTCGGACGGGCGATCACGATGGACTACGGCGCCCTGATGAGCAAGCTCGAGCGCGACGAGCTCCGCGGCGCGGTGATCGACGCGCACGATCCGGAGCCGCTGCCGTCTTCGTCGCCGATGTGGAAGACGAAGAATCTCATCGTCAGCCCGCACTGCACTTCCTCGGACATGGCGCAGTACGCGCCGCTCACGCTCGAGCAGACATTCGAAAACCTCGCCCGCTTCATGAAGGGCAAGCCGCTCCTGCGGCAGATCGATCGCAACCTGGGATATTGATGACGACCACTCGCTATTCGTACAAAGACCTGCTGGCTTTCGCCACCGAGCTCGGCGCAAAAGCCGGCTTGCCGAAGGACCGCGCACAAACACAGGCCACCATCCTGCTCGAAGGCGACCTGATGGGCCACACCACGCACGGCCTCGCGCTGCTGCCCGGCTTGCTGGGCGGAATCGAGAGCGGGGCGATCCGCGCGACCGGGGAACCGGTGCGCGTATCGGACCGCGGCTCGACGATGCTGTGGGACGCGGATCGCTTGCCCGGGACCTGGGTCCTGACACGCGCGATCGCGGAGGCGGCGAGCCGCGTCGACAAGCATCCAGTGGTGACCGTGGTGCTGAACCATATGACCCACATAGCCGCGCTGGGGGCCTATCTTCGGCAGGCGACCGAGCGGGGCCTCGTCATCACCATCATGAACTCCGACCCTTCCATGCGCACGGTGGTGCCGCCGGGCGGAGCGGAGCCGCAACTCGCGGCCAATCCGCTCGCATTCGGCTACCCGACGCAGGGCGATCCGGTCCTCATCGACATCAGCACGAGCGCCGTGGCGAACGGCTGGGTGCGGCGCTGGAATGCCGAGAAGAAGAAGCTGCCGGGCAAGTGGCTGGTCGACGCCAAGGGCCAGCTGTCGGATGATCCCGCCGCTTTCTTCGGTCCGCCCGCCGGCGCGATGCTGCCGCTTGGCGGCGCCGACATGGGGCACAAGGGATTTGCGCTCGGCCTGATGGTCGAAGTGCTGACGGCAGGCTTGTCCGGCGTCGGGCGCGCGAGCGATCCGAAGGGCTCGGACGGCACGCCCGTATTCCTCCAGGTCGTCGACCCCGACGCCTTCGCCGGCAAGGATGCGCTGCGCAAGGAGACGTCGTGGCTCGCGCAGGCCTGTCGCGGCTCGAAAGCGCTCGAGCCCGGCAAAAAGGTTCGAATGCCAGGCGATGCCGCAATGGCAGCGCGGCGCCGGCAGATTGAAAAGGGCGTCGATCTCTATCCCAGCATATTTCCGGAGCTCGGGAAGTGGGCGGACAAGCTGGGCTTGTCTGCGCCGCAGCCGCTCCATTGAGGCGAGGGCCCGGCATGGACCTTCTCGATCCCCAGAGCTACCGCGCCGTGCGCGGGCCCCTGCTATCCGCGCAGACGCTGCCGCCCGAGTGCTACACGTCGCCGGAGTTCTACCGCCGCGAAGTCACCGAGATCTTCCAGAAGTGCTGGAACCTCGTCGGGCGCGAGGATTACGTCAAGGCGCCGGGGGACTATTTCACGCACGAAGTCGCCGGCACCTCGATGATCATCATGCGCGGCGAGGACGGTGTGATCCGTGCCTTCGCCAACGTGTGCCGCCATCGGGGCGCGCAGCTCCTCCAGGGCGAAGGCAATTGCCGCGCAATCCGCTGTCCCTACCACTCGTGGCTGTACAACTGCCAGGGTGCGCTTCGCGGGGCCAACGGCATGCAGGACACCGAGGGCTTCGTCGCGGCCGACCACGGCCTGATCACGATCCGCCTCGAGTCCTGGTCGGGATTCCTCTTCGTGAATTTCGACCCGCAGGCCGCCCCGCTCAAGGACTACCTGGTCGGCCTCGACGACTGGACCGAGTCCTACGAGTTCCAAAACATGGTGACGGTCAAGCGGCGCGACTTCACCCTGCGCGCCAACTGGAAGAGCTACGTCGAGAACTCGCTGGAGCACTTCCACCTTCCCACGGTGCACCAGAAGACGATCGGCGGCGTGAAGGCGATCTGGGAGCCGGTCGACGGGGCGCCCGGGAATTTCGTCATCCTGCGCTCGAAGACGAACGCGTCGCGCGCCACCCTGGGCAATTCCAAGGCGTTCGACCGCATTGCGACGCTGCGCGGCCCGGCCGCCGAAGGCGCGCAGTACATCCTGATCTATCCGTGCACGGTGATCGGCGCGGATCTCGACAGCATGTGGTTCAAGCAGATGCTTCCGGACGGTCCGGACAAGGTGCGCCTGGTCGCTTCGTTCTGCTTCACCCGCGAGTCGGTCGCGCGGCCGGATTTCGAGGAAGTAGTCGAGAACTACCACCGGCGCTTCGACCTCGTGATGCGCGAGGACAACGAGATCTCCGAAATCCATTACCGGGGCATCTCGAACCCATTTGCCCGTCCTGGACGCTTCTCGAGCGTCGAGCCCCTGGTGCATACGATCGACAACTGGATCCTCGACCGCGTCGTCGGCAAGGCGTCCCGATAATGGCATCGCGCCGCGCCCAGGCGAACCAGGAGGCTCATCGGCGGCTTTGCGAATCGCAGCCGGTGTTGATGGACGTGCTGCCCGCGATCGAGGCCGTGCCTGGGTTCACGCGCGAAACCGTGCTGACCTCAGGCCCGACCCTGCCGTGGTCGGGCTACGTGGGCGGACAGCGCTCGGCGATCATCGGCGGGGTACTGTTCGAGGGCCTGGCGAAGGACGCCGCCGAGGCCGAGCGCAAGCTCGCCGCCGGCGAAGTGAAGGTTCGCGGCTGCCAGGAGCTGAAATGCGTCGGCTCGCTGGCCGGCATCTATACGGCCTCCATGCCGGTCTTCGTCGTGCGCAACGAGACCTTCGGCAACTACGGCTACTGCAACATCTACGAGGGCACCAACCGGCGCCGGCTCAACTACGGCGTCTACGACGACGGCGTCCGCGACCGCCTGCGATTCATCGGCGATGTCGTCGCTCCCGTCCTGGGACAGGCGGTGCGCGCCGCCGGCGGCATTGCGCTGAAGCCGATCATGGTGCAGGCGTTGCACATGGGCGACGACCTGCACAGCCGGAACACGGCGGCGTCGCTCCTGTTCGCGCGCGCGGTCTTTCCCGGCCTGCTGAAGATCGCCGAGCGCGATCGCGCCGGCGTGGAGAAGGCGCTCAACGCCATGACGGAAGACCATTACTTCTTCCTGCGCCTTTCCATGGCGGCTGCGAAGTCGATGGCGGACTCGATCGGCGGCATCGAG
>DATLDY010000033.1:0-7673 GCA_035525655.1 Burkholderiales bacterium | reverse complement strand
GCGCATGGAGGCGTACGAATCGGCGAGGCCCACCGGAAGCGTCTGCGTGAGCGGCGTGTGCAGCATCCAGGTGATGTTGAACTCGCCCATCGAGAGCGTCACCACCATGAGCGCGCCGGCGATGATTCCGGGACGCGCGTTCGGCAGCACGACGTGGAAGAAACGCTGGCGGAAACTGGCGCCGAGGCTCGCGGCGGCGTCCTCCAGCGTCTTGAGGTCGATCGCCGCCATGACGGCGAGCACCGAGCGCACCATGAAGGGCAGGGTGAAGAGCACGTGGCCGACCAGGATGAAGGTCCAGCTCGCACGGAATTCGCGGATCTGCCCGTAGAGCAGGATCAGCGCGAGTGCGGTGGCCAGCCCGGGCACTGCCACCGGCAGCACGAGCAGCTCCTCGAAGGCGCGCGTCCAGCGGTTCTGCGAGCGCGCGAGGACGTAGGCCGCGGGAACTCCGAGGAGCAGGGTCGCTGCAAGGCAGGCGAGCGCGATGCCGATCGAAAGGTAGACGGTCTGCGCATAGAGCTCCCAGACCTGGGCGATCCAGCGCAGCGTCAGCCCGCTTTTCACCCCGACGAAGAAATTCTCGGTCACGCCCGCCAGGACCGACATCACCACCGGCACGACCAGGAATGCGCACACCAGCAACGTGAACGCGAGCTGCGCCCAGAACCTCGCCCTCATGCGGCGGCGGCGACCGTCGAGCCGGCGAAGGTCCGCGCCAGGTTCAGCACCAGCCAGGTGAGCACGCCCAGCACGATGGAGAGCGCCGCGGCGGTAGAGAAGTTCGCGTAGTTGGTGAACTCGGTATAGATCGTGATCGGCAGCACGTTGATGCGCGTGGCGAGCGTGAACGCCGTGCCGAACGCGCCCATCGCGGTGGCGAAGCAGATGGCGCCGGCGGAGATGAGCGCCGGCTTGAGCCCGGGAATCAGGACGTCGACCACCACCCGCCAGGGCGGCGCGCCAAGCGAGCGCGCGGCTTCCTCGAGCTTCGGATCGAGCTTCTCCGCGGCAGCCATCACCGTCAGGATCACCCGCGGAATCGAGAAATACAGGTATCCGAGGAACAGGCCCGCCATCGAGTAGGCGAAGACGAGGTTCTCGCCGGTGAGCCATTGCGAGACCTGGCCGATCAGCCCCTGGCGCCCGGCGAGCAGGATCACCATGAAGCCGACTACCACGCCGGGAAACGCGAGCGGGAAGGTCAGCATGGCCGTGACGAAGGCGCGCCCCGGGAATTTATTGCGCGACAGGAATAGCCCGGCGATGCTGGCGATGACCAGCGTCGCCGCCGTCACTGCGCCCGAGAGCGCGAGCGTGGACACGAGGCTGCGGAAATACGCCGGGTGCGTCACGACCGCCGCGTAAGCGGCGATCCCGTCCGGGCCGCTTGCGCCGACCAGGCTGAGGCGCGCGATCGGCAGCAGCCAGAACGCGGCGAAAACCGCCGCGGCCGGCGCCAGCAGCCAGTAGTGCTTCAAACCCCTACTGCACTTCCTTGAGATAGCGCTCGGTGAACGCCTTCTGCGCTTCGGCCATCTTGCTGTAGTCCACGGTCTTGGCGCGCGCGTATTCCGCCGCCGGCAGGAACTTGGACTGCGCTTCCTTCGACATGGCTTTTTCGCGCACCGGCCGCAGATAAGCGTTGGCCCAGATCGCCTGGCCTTCGTCCGACATCAGGTGGTCGAGCACCTTCTTCGCGTTGGCGGCGTTCGGCCCCTTCGCCACCAGGCTCATGACGTAAGGGACGACGAGCGTGCCCTCCGCCGGAATCACGAACGCGATGTTCGCCTTGTCCTTGTACTTGCCGCGGTAGGCGTTGAAGTCGTAGTCGAACAGGATCGGAATCTCGCCGGACAGCACGCGCGCGTACGAGGTCTGCTTCGGCACGATCGGCTGGTTCTTCTGCAGGTCGGCGAAATATCGAATGGCGCGGTCGAAATTGCCGAGATCGCCGCCCATGGCCTGGTTAACCGCCACGGCGCCCACATAGCCGACGAATGCGCTCGCCGGATCCAGATAGCCGACCAATCCCTTGTACTGCGGGTTGAGCAGATCCTTCCAGCTCTTGGGCACGGGCTTTCCCTTCAGCGCATCGACGTTGACCATCAGGCCGAGCGTGCCGGAATGGATCGTGAACCAGGCCCCGTCCGCATCCTTGAGGCCGGCGGGAATGTCGCCCCAGTGCTCCGGCTTGTAATTGGTGACGACGCCTTCTTTCTTCGCCTGGATGCCGAAGGTCACGCCGAGGTACGTGATGTCGGCAACCGGGCTCGCCTTCTCGGCGACGAGCTGCGCGAGCGCCTGGCCGGAGTTCTTGTTGTCCGGCGGCACCGTGACGCCGGTCTTCGCCTTGATCGACTTGAGCTGGCTCGCCCAGTCGGCCCACTCCGGCGGGCAGTTGTAGCAGATGGCGTTCTGGGCAACTGCGGCATGGGCAACGACCAGCGCGGCAGCGCCGATGAGCAATCGAAACATGTGATCTTCTCCCTTGAGTGCGGCGAGTTTACCGCGTCATTGGAAGCGCGGCGTCTTGTTCAGGTAATGCTTGCGCATCTCCGGGCGAAACCGTTCCATCGTTTCCCGGTTGAGCTCCACCGGCGGCTTCGCATCCGCCGGCAGGAGCGAGAAGTACGGCGTGTCTTTCGTGTCCTGCTGGAACTGCTCGCGCGCCTTTGCAACCAGCGTCGGCGTGGTCAGGAGGTCGATGAGGCTCGCGGCGAGGACCTTTGCGCCCGCGACCTCGCCCTTGTGGGCGATCGAGCTCGCCGGCGTCACCGCGGCCTGCCAGTTGTGATAGTTGACGCCCGGCACGCTCGCCGGGAAATTGATCGGCGCGGTCGGCACGTTCCAGGTCACGTCGCCGCTGTCGTTGGACGCGAACCCCTGCGGCCGCGCGCCGAATTTCACCGGGGTGGCGTTGAGGCCCACCGCCTTGAGGCCGAGCGCCGTCTGGAAGTCGCGCGCGAACCGCTGCTCCTCGTCGGTCCACTTCGGATTGCCGAGGGCGTCGATGTTGGCCTGGATGGCCTCGGCTATCACGCGGTTGCCGAGCTGCGGCCAGGCGGAAGCGACGACCTCCATGTCCATCGTCGTGCCCGTCATCAGCGCGGCGCCTTTGCCGACATTGACCAGCTTGTCGAAATTCTCCTTCGCCCACGGCGCATTGGCATCGCGCACGAACCACCAGATCTGGCCGAGGTCGGGAATGATGTTCGGCTGGATGCCGCCCATGGTGATGGTGCGGTGCCCGCGCTGGCTCGGCCGCAGGTGCTCGCGCAGCTTGTCGTAGCCCATGGACATCAGCTCGACCGCGTCCACCGCATCGCGCCCTTCCCAGGGGTTGACGGCACCGTGCGCGGTCTTGCCGTGGAAGGTGAACTTCGCGCTGATGGCGGCGTAGTTCAGCAGTCCCGAGCCGGTGCTGAAGTTGTCGCCGATATGGATGAGGATCGCGGCGTCGGCGTCCTTGAAGAGGCCCGCGCGCACCAGGAACGGGCGGCTGACGAGCTGCTCTTCGGCCGGGCCGAACGAAATCGCGATCGTGCCCGGCAGCTTGTAGCGCTCCATCACGCGCTTCACCGCATGCGCCGCGCCGACCGCGACCGCGCCGTGCGTGTTGTGGCCTTCCATGTGTCCCGGCGCGCCCTGCACGAGCGGCTTGCGCGGGATGCTCCCCGGCGTCTGCGAGCCTTCGGGCAGCGCGTCGATCTCGGTGACGATCACGATCTTCGGCTTGCCGCTGCCGTATTCGGCCCAGACGTTGGTGGGAAAGCCCGCCCCGCCGGTCTGCACGCGAAAGCCGATGCCCTCCAGCGTCTCCTTCAGGAACTTGGCGCTCTCGTGCTCCTGCATGCCAAGCTCGGCGAAGTAGTAGAGCGAGTCGCCCACCGTCTCGAGCTGCGCCGCGTTGCGCTCGATGGTTTCGAAGGCAAGCTTCTTGCGCTCGTCGGTTTGTGCGTGGCTGACAAACGAGACGGCGAGCCCGAAAATTGCTGCAGCGAGTATACGAACCATGGTCCCTCCCTATGCGCCGATACTATAGTGCCTGCCTCGTCGTGCTGCTGTCCGCCTGCGCCTCCGTGTCGGAGAGCGATTGCCGCACCAGCAACTGGTACGCGCGCGGCGAGCAGGACGGGCTCAGGGGCGATCGCTCGCTGATCGACACCTACGTCGAGCAGTGCAGGCGCTTCGGCGCGACGCCCGACGGGCAGCAATACCATGCGGGCTGGGCCGCCGGCTACGCCGAGTGGAACCGCCGCGTCTCGCGCGGCCGCTCCTAGCTACCAGGCCGGTTACCGAGTTCCCGTCTGGCGCAGCACGCTGCGGTCGTCCGATGCTCTGCGATGGTGATGGTGGCGACGAGGCAGACGGACGTTGAACGTCGTGCCGGCTTCCTTGGACGATTGCACATCCATAGCGCCATCGTGGGCTTTGACTATGGCCAGGGCGATGTAGAGGCCGAGTCCGAGACCTTCGGTTCGCCTTGACCCGTTTTCGGTCTGGCGGAGGGGCTCGAAGATGCGATGGACTTCCGCTTGCGGGATGGGAATGCCGTCATTGTGGACCGTGATCCCCACCTCTTCTGCTTCACCAAGGACCGCAACGGTGACCGGCCTGTCGGGTAATCCGTGCCGAATAGCGTTCTCCACCAGGTTCGACACGAGCTGGCAGACGCGCGTTTCGTCCCACGTCCCCTGAAGGTCGCCGCTCGAGGTGAGCGTCACGATGCGGTCCGGGTGAAATGCTTGCGCCTCTTCGGTGACCTGTTCGCACGCACGCACCAGATCCATGGGCTTGGGATCGAGCGGCAGGGTGCCGCCCAACCGAGCGCGGGTTACGTCGAGCAGTTCGTTCGTCATTTTCTGGATCCGCGTGCCGCTCCTGAGGATCGCGGCGCTGGCTTTCAATTGTTCGCCTGAAAGTCCCTTCGAATCCAGCAGGTAATGCGCCGAGTTCAGCGTTGCGCCGAGTGGGGTGCGAAGATCGTGTCCGAGAACGCCGAGAAAGAGCTCCCGCGCCTTCTTGTCCTCTTCGGAATAGCGCAGCACCGATTCGTTCAAGGCCTGATCGATAGCTTCATTGAAGCGCGACAACTGCCGCTCGCGGTCCTCGGCGCCCACCTGCGGCGTCCACAATCGGACCACGCTTGCCCGCAGCGCCCGGTACTCTGCCACCAGCGCGTTCAAATCAAAGCCGTCGCTGTAGCGGTCCGTGCCGTGACTCGTAGCCGCTGTGTCCGCCTTGCCGGCGGGCTGGGGCGCATTTCCCTTGGATTTGGCTGCCTGCTCCTCCGCGCTCTGATGTCGCAGCAGGTCTTCCGCGATGGTGTGCAGCATCTTGGCCGCATGGTCGCGCAGCGCTTTGGTATCCATGCCTTGAGCTGCCGGAAGCGTGCGCGCGAATTTCTCCCATTCGCCCAGGATTTGCTCCATGTTGCTGATGATGAATTGCGCGAGTGTCATGGCGCATTGTGGGCTCGAGGCGGCGCTGGAACTGTGCGGCGTCGAACATTGGCACGGCGCCCGAAACCAGCGTCGGCGCTGGACGACGATAATTCGGGCTCAGGGCAACTTGTCCGGGAAGCGAGGAATGAAACCGTCGCGGTTGGGCATGCGCACTCTCGGCAGCGTCTGCGCGTTCATGACGTCCTGTTCGCCGATCAGCTTGTTCTGCGCAAGGATGTACGCCGTCAGCGCGTAGGCCTCTTCGTTCGTCAGCGTGCGCGGCTGCTGCCACGGCATCGAGCGCCGGATGACATCGAACACCGTGGTCGCGTACGGCCAGAAGTTGGCGATGGTCTTCGCCGCCTCGATGGTCTTGATCGGCGGCGCGCCCACCAGCGCCGCGTTGACGCCGCCTTTGCCGGCCTCGCCGTGGCAATGCATGCATTTCTGCGCGTAGATCGCGGCGCCTTGCTTAGACGTGCCGCTGCCCGGCGGCAACCCAGTGCCGTCCGGCAGGACGTTGATATCCCACTGGCTCAATTCCTCCGGCGAAAGCGGCAACCCAAGATTCGGGCCCGCGGCGAGTGCCGCGGAAGACAGCAGGGAGAGGAGAAGGCTACGCATATACATGTCGTACGCCTCCGCTCGCATCGACCGCCCAGCTCGTCGGGCCGTTGTAATGCTGGCTGGTGAATGCGGCCACCGGCGGTACGCGTGACGCCTGGCCGCGCGCGGCGACGATCTGCGCGCGCGTGGGCTGCACATGGCCGGCCTCGTCCCATGCCCGGCTTTGCAGCACCGCGGGGCCGCCATTCCATTGCCATGGGATGCGAAAGCGCGTGAACGACTTCGACAGCACCGGCTCCTGCAGCGCGGCCTGCGCCCAGGTCTCGCCACCGTCGGCCGAAACCATCACGCGCGCGATGCGGCCGTTGCCGGAGTAGGCGATGCCGGAGATTTCATAGACGCCCGCGCCCTTCATCTCCATGCCAACCGAGGGCCGCGTGATGAACGACTTCACTTCCTGGATGAAATAGAACTGGTAGGCCTTGCCGTTCGGCAGGATCGGCGCGTAGGTGCGCGACTCGTAGTAGCTCATCGCCGGCTGCTCGGTGAGCTGCAGGCGCCGCAGCCACTTCACATTCATGTTGCCTTCCCAGCCCGGAAGCAGGAGGCGCGTCGGGTAGCCGTTGTCCGGCATGACGCGCTCGCCGTTCTGGTAGAGGGCCACCATCGCGTCGTCGAGCGCCTTGGCGATCGGCACGCTGCGCGAGAGGTGCGGCGAGTCGGCGCCTTCGGCAATCACCCAGCGCGCCTTGGGATCCACTCCGGCTTCGTCGAGCAGGATCGAAAGCGGCACGCCGGTCCACTCCGCGCACGACACGAGGCCGTGCAGCGCCTGCGGGTTGGCCTGGAGCGGCTCGGGCGAGAAAAGCGGCGCGCTGTTGCCGCCGCATTCCACGAACGTGAAGCGCGACACCATCGGATAGCGCATCAGCGCATCGACCGTGAAGACGAGCGGGCGCTTCACGAGGCCGTGGATCGCCAGCCGGTGCTGCGCCGGATCGATCTCGGCATTGCCGGCGTGCGAGATGACGAAGTGCAGCCCGTTCGGCGTCGCCATGCCCTGCAGCAGGTGATGCGGCGTGCGCGCGTGCTGCGTGCGCGGCTCGCCTTTGGGATTGCTGAGCGTGCGCGTCGCCGCCTTCTCGAACTTGGACGGCTTGCCGTACGCGGTGACCGTGGTGCCGGGCTCCTTGCTCCACGGCGGCTCGGTGAGCGTCTCGCCCTTCACGCTGTAGGCCATCATCGCCGCCGCAAGCCCCGCGCCGCCGCGCAGGAACTCGCGGCGATCGAGAAGTCCGTTTGCCGCGACCGGCTGGATGCGTTTCATGCTCCCTCCTCCCCAGAAGGTGCCGGAAACTATACGCCCGGCATCAACGCCGGCGCCACTGCACGACGAACCAGGCGATCATCGCCGCGAGCACGATGAGCATGAGGATGGCGATCTGCGCGTGCTGGATCTTGCCGAGCCACTGCTGGATCGCCTGTCCCGCGACGTAGCCGATGCCGGCGACGAGTGGGGCCCAGATCAGGGTGCCGAGGAAGTTGAACAGGGCGAGCCGCCAGGGCGAGATGCCGCAGCAGCCGATGACGATCGGCCCCGCGATGCGCAAGCCATAGCAGAAGCGCAGCACGATGACCGCCGGCGCATCCCAGCGGCGG
>DATLDY010000022.1:0-17851 GCA_035525655.1 Burkholderiales bacterium | reverse complement strand
GCTGGAGGAGCTCACCGTCTATACGGGCAGCCAGTCGCCGCACCAGACGCGCGTCGGCCTCGCGCAGGTTCTCGGGCTCGAGGAGCGGCAGCTACGCCTCATCTCGCCCGACATGGGCGGCGGCTTCGGCTCGAAGCGCGTGCTCTATCCCGAGGAAGTGATGGTGGCGGCGCTCGCGCTCAAGCTCAAGCGCCCGGTGCGCTGGCTCGACGACAAGCGCGAGCATCTGCTCTCGGCGATCCACTGCCGCGAGCATCACCACAAGGTCACGGCTTACGCGGACGCCAAGGGCAGGATCCTCGGCCTCGACGTGGATATCTACGTCGACGCCGGCGCGTACTCGCACTGGCCGAACGGCCCGTTCATGGAGACGGGCATGGCGGCGCGCAACATTCCCGGGCCTTACACGATCCCCGCATATCGGGCGCGCAGCCACACCGTGGCGACCAACAAGTCGCCGATCGGCGCGTATCGCGGCGTCGCACGGCCGGCGGCGTGCTTTACCATCGAGCGCACCATCGACGAGATCGCGCACGCGGTGGGCCGCGAGGCCCACGTGGTGCGCATGGAGAACATGGTGCCGGCCTCGGCGATGCCTTATCGCAACATCACCAACCTTCACTTCGACACCGGCGACTATGCGGAGTCCGTGCGCCGCGCCGCGCAGCTTATCGGCTTCGAGGCGATTCGCGCGCGGCAGAAGCGCGGCGAGGCGGACGGTCGCCTGATCGGCGTCGGCTTCGCCTCGTTCACCGAGCAGACGGCGCACGGCTGCGGCGAATGGGTGTCGCGCGGCGTGCCGGTGATCCCGGGCTACGAATCCGCCACCGCGCGCATGATGACCGACGGCTCGCTGATGCTGATGGTCGGCATCGTGTCGCACGGGCAGGGCATGGAAACCTCGCTCGCGCAGATCGCCTACGAGGAGCTCGGCGTCGATCCGATGCAGGTCTCGGTGCGCCACGGCGACACGCAGGTGTCGGCATTCGGCATGGGCACCTTCGCTTCGCGCAGCATCGTCATGTCGGGCGGCGCGGTGGCGAAGGCCTGCCGCCTGTTGAAAGACAAGATGGCCAGCATCGCGGCGCACACGCTGAAGTGCGGCCTGGAAGAAATCAAGTTCGCCGACTGCGCCGCCCACGGGCCGAATGGCTCGATCAGCTATGCCGACATCGGTCGCATCGCCCACCTGCGGCAGGAGGCGCTGCCGCCGGGCGTGGAGCCGCTGCTCGAAGTCACTGCCACCTACGAGCCGAAGGTAGACAAGGGCGTGTTCACGTATGCGACCCAGGCCGCGGTCGTGGCAGTCGATCCGGATACCGGCAAGGTGGAGATCCTCGACTACGCGGTGATCGAGGACTGCGGGACGGTGGTGAACCCGCTCATCGTCGACGGGCAGATCATCGGCGGCATCGCGCAGGGCATCGGCACCGCGCTCTATGAAGAGATCCCGTTCAACGAGGCCGGCCAGCCGCTCGCCACTACGCTCGGCGACTACCTCATGCCGGGAGCGCCGGAGATTCCGGCGATCAAGATCGGCCACATGGCCACGCCGACGCCGCATACCGAGTACGGCATGAAGGGCATGGGCGAGGGCGGTGCGATCTCGCCGCCGGCGGCTATCGCCAACGCAATCCGCGATGCGCTCCTCAAGATCGGCGGGGAAATCAACGAGACGCCGATGACGCCGCGGCGGGTGCGCGCTGCCATCGAGCTGGCCTTGAGTAGGAAAGCTGAGAGGGTCCCAGCGTGAAGGCACCCCCGCTCACCTATCACCGCGCCGCGAGCATCGCGCAGGCGATCGAGCTCGGCACGCGCTACGACGGCACGGCGAAGCTGATGGCGGGTGGGCAGTCGCTGATGCCGATGATGAACCTGCGCATGTCGTTCGCCGAGCATCTCATCGATGTCTCGGCCATCGCGGCGCTCCGGGATTGTCATGCTGTCGAGGATAAATTCTTCATCGGCGCCGGCGTCACGCACGCCATGCTCGAGGATGGCCGCATTGACGATCCGGCGCGCGGCTATCTGCGCCATGTCGCCGGCGGCATCGCCTACCGCTCGGTGCGTAATCGCGGCACCATCGGCGGCAGCCTCGCGCACGCGGATCCGGCGGCCGACTGGCCGGCGGCGCTGCTCGCGCTCGACGCGATCGCGGTGATCGACGGCCCGCAAGGCGAGCGCCAGGTGCCGCTGGCGGAATTCCAGCGCGGGCTGATGGAGACGGCGCTCGGCATCGGCGAGATCCTGAAGGGCATCCTGGTGCCACGGCTTTCGGATCGCGCGCGCTGGTCGTACCGCAAGTTCACGCGCAAGGTCGGCGAATTCGCGCATTCGATCGCGGCGGTGGTGGTCGATCCGGCGCTTGGCATTTCGAACGTGGTGGTCGGTGCCGTCGGCGGCAAGCCGGTCCGCTTGGTGAAAACCTCTGCCCGCCTCGCGCAGGGGCAGCTGGCGAACCAGGACCTCGTACGTGAGGATCTTTCAACGGTGGAGCCTTCTTCGTACGAGTTTCAGCTGCACAAGACCATCGTCCTGCGGGCGATCTCAGACCTGAAGTAGTGTTACAGGAAAATTGCTCTGACCCCTTTATCCATGAAAGTGAACGGCGAGGCGGTGATGGCCGAGGTCGAGGACCGCATGACGCTCGCCGATTTCCTGCGCGACCGGCTGGACCTCACCGGCACGCATCTGGGCTGCGAGCACGGTGTTTGCGGCGCTTGCACGGTGCTCGTCGACGACGAGCCGGTGCGCGCCTGCATCACGCTGGCGGCGGCGGTCGGCGGCAGGGAAGTGCGCACGATCGAGGGCTTCGAGGACGACGCGGCGATGGCGGTGATCCGCGAGTGCTTCTCCGAGGCGCACGGCCTGCAGTGCGGCTACTGCACGCCCGGCATGGTGATCACCGTGCGCGACCTCATCCAGCGTGGCCGCTGCGGCGATGCGACTCAGATTCGCACCGAGCTCGCCGGCAACCTCTGCCGCTGCACCGGCTACGCCGGCATCGTCAAAGCCACCGAGCTCGCCCGCGACCGACTCAAATAAATAGGGACAGACCCTATTTATTTTTTAATTAGGGTCTGTCCCTAATTTTTTTACCTCCTCGCGTCGGCGCAGCCACCAGGCATAGGTCTCGGGCAGCAGGGCTAAGGGGTCGGGGGCGCCGAGCTCCCGGGCGGCGTGAGCGGGCCAGTTGGGGTTCCATAGGAGCTCGCGCGCCAGCACGATGAGGTCGGCCTTTCCGTCTTGAAGGTATTGCTCGGCCTGGCGCGCCTCGGTGATGAGGCCCGGGCCCATGGTGGCGATGCCGACCTCCCGCCGGATGCGCTCGGCGAAGGGGATGTGATAGCCGGGCACGCGCGGCACGAGCGCGAGGGTTAGCGGGCCTTCGATGCCGCCGGAAGAGCAATCGATGAGGTCGACGCCGCGCGCCTTGAGCTCGCGGGCGAGGCGCACGGTGTCCTCCATCTCCCACGCGCCGCCCTTGCCGTCGAGGCACGAGGCGCGAAAGAACACCGGCAGCTCCTTCGGCCAGTTCGCGCGCACCGCCTCGACGAGCTCCAGGCAGAAGCGCATGCGGCCCTCGATGTCGCCGCCGTAGGCGTCCTTGCGCAGGTTGGTGATCGGCGAGAGGAACTGCTGGATGATGTAGCCGTGCGCGCCATGCACCTCGACGATGTCGAAGCCGGCGTCGAGCGAGCGGCGGCAGGCGTCGACGTACGCCTCGATCACGTGGCGGATGTCGGACAGATCCATCTCCCGCGGCACCGGCGCGCCCGGCTTCACCGGCACGGCGCTCGGCGCGTAGCCGCTCCACGGCGGCTTGCCCTTCTTCGCATCCTCCTCCGTGAGCGGGGCAAATCCTTCCCACGGCGCCTTGGTACTCACCTTGCGGCCGGCATGGCCGAGCTGGATCGCCGTCAGCGCACCCTGCTGGTGCACGAAGTCGGTGATCCGCCGCCACGCCTTGACCTGCTCGTCGCTGTATATGCCGGGGCAGGAGTAGGTCTTGCGCGCCGCCTCCTCGACCGAGGTCTCCTCGACGAAAACAATTCCCGCGCCGCCCATGGCGAACTTGCCCAGGTGCACGAGATGCCAGTCGGTCGGCGCGCCGTCCTTCGCCAGGTATTGCGACATCGGCGATACGACGACGCGGTTGCGCGCCACCAGGCCGCGCAGCTGGATCGGCGTGAAGAGGAGCGGATTCATGCCTTGAAATATTCCAGGGTCTGCTCGATGCCGACCACGTCGGCATAGCGCGAGTGCAGGTCGAACAGGCTCTGCTCGTGCGCCGCCGTCGAGCGGTCGCCGACCGCTTCGCGCACCACCATCGGGCGAAAGCCCCATTGGCAGGCGTCCACCGCCGTCGCGCGCACGCAGCCGCTCGTCGAGCAGCCGGTGATGACCAGCGTATCCGCGCCATGGGATAGCAGGCGCGGCACGAGGTCGGTGCCGAAGAAGCTCGAGGCATATTTCTTGACGAGGAGCGCGTCCTTCGGCCCGCGATGCAGGCGCGCGTCGAGCTCCACCATCCTCGTCCCGGCGCGCAGGAGCTGCACGCCCTTCTGCTTTTTCGCCCACACGCCGGCATCGCGCAGATCGTCGTCCTCGTACCAGACGGTGGTGAAGATCACCGGGACGCCGCTGGCGTGCGCGGCATCCAGCAGGCGATTGATGCTGTCGACCTGCGCATCGAGGTTGGAGCCGAGGAAGGTGCCCGGGTCGGTGAAGGCGTAGGTGATGTCGACGACGATGAGCACGGGCGTCTTGCCGAAGCCGAGCGTGAGGCCGAACCCCTTCTCTTTGAAAAATGCTTCTTCGCTCTGGGTCATGGAGCGGAATTCTACGGCGCCTCTTAAGCGCGTTAGATGAGGCTCATCTTCAGATGGAATAGACTAAACGAGCAATGAAAACGCACAGCCGCGCGCGCGACGTTCAGGTTGCGGGCGTTTCCAAGACGTTCGAGACGCAGAAGGGCGAGCAGGTCGTCGCCCTGGACGACATCAACCTGCAGATCGCCTCGGGCGAATTCGTCTCCGTGGTCGGCACCAGCGGCTGCGGCAAGAGCACGCTGCTGCGCATCGTCTGCGGCCTGATTCCGGCCACGCACGGCAAGGTGTTCGTCGGCGGCGAGCAGGTGGAGCAGCCGCGCGACGACGTCGGCGTGGTGTTCCAGAACGCGGTCCTCCTGCCCTGGCTGACGGTGAAGGAGAACATCCTGCTGCCGATGGACCTGCGCGAGTCGCGCCGGCGCGAGCACGAGGAGCGCGCGCACCAGCTCCTCGCCATGACCGGCATGACGGGCTTCGAGGCCAAGTACCCTTTCGAGCTCTCCGGCGGCATGAAGCAGCGGGTTTCGATCTGTCGCGCGCTGATGTGCCAGCCGTCGTTCCTCGCCCTCGACGAGCCGTTCGGCGCGCTCGACGCCATGACGCGCGAGGCGATGAACCTCGAGCTCCTGAAGATCTGCGCCGAGAGCAAGGCGACGGTGCTGTTCATCACGCACAGCGTGCCCGAGGCGGTTCTCCTCTCGGACCGGGTGGTGGTGATGACCCCCAGGCCCGGCCGCGTGGCCGAGGTGCTGACCATCGACATGCCGCGCCCGCGGTCGCTGCAGGACTATGCATCGGAGACTTTCCATGGCTACACCAGCAGGATCCGCGACCTCCTCGGCGCACAGACTCTTGCGTAACCGCGCGCTGACGGTGCTCATGCCGTCGATCGCGCTCGTCCTGCTGCTCGTGCTGTGGGATTGGGCGGTTCGCCATTACGAGATTCCGTCGACGCTGCTCGCGCGCCCGGGCGAAGTGCTCGGCCAGCTGTGGTACGGCGTGAGAAGTGGAATGTTCCTCACGCACACGCTGGCGACGATGCAGGAGGTGGCCTACGGGTTCATCCTCGGCGCGCTCGGCGGCTTCATCCTCGGCGCGCTCGTCGCGGAGTCGACCTGGACGCGGATGACGCTCTATCCCTTCCTGATCGCCTTCCAGATGATTCCCAAGGTCGCGATTGCCCCGCTCTTCATCATCTGGCTGGGCTACGGCATCAGCTCGAAGGTGGCGTTCACCGCGAGCATCACGTTCTTCCCGGTGGTGATCAACACCATCGCCGGCCTGCGCTCGGTCGACGGCGAGGTGCTGGAGATGATGCGCGTGTTCCGCGCGAGCCGCTGGCAGTCGTTCTACCGGGTGAAGCTCAGGTTCGCGATGCCGTACATCTTCGCCAGCCTCGAGATGGCGATGGTGCTGTCGGTGATCGGCGCGATCGTGGCCGAGTTCGTCGGCGCCACCAAGGGCCTGGGCTACCTGATCCTGCAGGAGATGCACAAGCTCGATACCGCCATGGTGTTCGCGCTCCTCACCGTGCTTTCCGTGCTCGGCATCGTGCTGAGCTTCATCATCCGCCTGGTCGCGCGCGCGACGCTCTTCTGGCACGAAAGCGAGCGCATCCATAATTGATATGAGCCCCATCGCGCTTCTGCATTGGACAGGGCCGCGCGGCGGGAGGAATCTCAAGTCGTGAAGCCGTTTCATCTCTTCTGGTTCCTCGCCGGCTACCAGCCGCGCGGCTGGCTCGATCCGCGCTGGGGCAACAACTACGATTTCCGCGGCCCGGAGCTGTACATGGACGCCGCGCGGACCCTCGAGCGCGGCTGCTTCGACGGCATCGTCATCGCCGACCAGCCGTCCATCGATACGACGTACACCGGCTCGATCGACGCGGCGCTGCGCAGCGGCTACGAGGGCCTGTGCGGCGATCCGCTGGTGCCGATGGCGATGATGGGCGCGGTGACCCGGCACCTGGGCGTCGCGGCGACGATGACCACCACCTTCCACCCGCCGTTCCTCCTCGCGCGGCAGCTGAACTCGCTCGACCACATGACCAAGGGCCGCGCCGGCTGGAACGTCGTCACGAGCACGCGCAAGACCGACGGCTACAACTTCGGCGTGCCGCTCCCGGAGCACGACCTGCGCTACGACATGGCGGACGAGTACATCGAGCTTTGCCACAAGCTGTGGGGAAGCTGGGAGCCGGACGCCGTGCTGCTCGACCGCGAGCGCGGCGTGTTCGCCGATCCGGCGAAGGTCCACGAGATCAACTTCAAGGGCAAGTGGTACGAGTCGCGCGGCCCGCTGCCCATGTGCGCCTCGCCGCAGGTCTCGCCGGTCATCTTCCAGGCCGGCGGCTCGGGGCGCGGGCGCGAGTTCGCCGCGCAGCATGCCGAGTGCATTTTGAGCAACCAGAACTCGACCAAGGGGATGAAGGAGTACGTCGACGACGTCAAGAAGCGCGCCGAGAAATACGGCAAGCGCCCGCCGCGCGTGATGTTCAGCATCCAGCCGATCATCGGCGAGACGCCGGAGGCGGCGCGCGAGAAGGAGAAGGCGTACCTCGCGCTCGCCAAGACCGACGCGTACGTCCACGGCGGCCTCGCGTTCGGCTCGATGTCGCTCGGGGTCGATTTCTCCAGGTTCGAGATGGACGTGCCGATCAAGCAGCAGCTGGAGAAGCAGGGCACCCAGTTCAAGTCGATGCCCTCGATCCTGTTCCAGTACTTCAACGAGCGCCCCGACACCACGCCGCGCGACATCGGCCTGCGCGAGGCGCTCAAGGTCACCATTCCGATCGTCGGCACCGCGGAGCAGGTGGCCGATCGCATGTGCGAGATCGTGGAGGAGACCGGCGCCGACGGGTTCATGATCCGCGAGGCGCTGCTGCCGGCGTACCTGCTCGACTTCGTCGATCGCGTGGTGCCCGCGCTGCAGCGGCGCGGCGCGTTCCGCAAGGAATACAGCGGCAAGACCTTCCGAGACAACGTGTACGAATACTGAGGGGGAACCATGACTATCGACATCGCGCGGCGCAGGCTAATGGGCGGGGCAATCGCTGCGGCTGCCCTGGGTGTGCCCATGCCGGGCCGCGCGCAGCAGCCGTCCCTGAAGATCGGGATGGCCAACGCCAACATGACGGTCACCTACCCGTACATCAGCAGCACCCTCGCCCTGGGGATGTTCGAGGAGGAGGGCGTCAAGGTCGAGGTGGTCCACGGCCAGAACTCGCCGCAGATCCTCGGCCTGCTCGTCGGCCGCACCGTCGACCTCGTCTACTGCAATCCGGAGCCGGTCATCCAGCTCGTGGCCGATCGCGGCGCCAACCTGAAGAGCGTCTTCGTGGTGCAGGTGTCGCAGTACATCCTGACCGCGCCGGAGGGCAGCCCGGTGAAGTCGGTGCAGGACCTGAAGGGCAAGCGCCTGGGCATGGCGAGCCCGGTCTCCGGCATCGATTACCTCAAGGCGCGGCTGCAGGACGCCGGCATGACCGTCAGCGACATCGAGATCGTGCCGACGGGATTCGCCGGCCAGGTGATCGCCGCCCTGCAGCAGAAGCGCGTCGATGCGATCCTCTACTGGAGCGACGCCATCGCCCAGTTCCGCTATGCCGGCATCAAGCTGAACGACCTGCCGAAGGCGGAGTGGGAAAGCGGCCTGTACCAGTACATAGCGGTCACGACCCAGCAAGTGATCGACCAGAAGGCCGATGCCCTGCAGAGGGCCCTGCGCGCCATGGCGCGGGCGCAGATGCTCACGCACGTATCGCCCGAGCTCACCATCCAGGCGTTCTACAAGCAGTACCCCGACCAGGCGCCGAAGGAAGACCAGAAGGCCACCGTGTTCGAGCAGAACATGGCCCGCGTGAAGCAGCAGAACACGATCACCGGCATCGCGCCCAATCCCACCAAGGCGCAGCTCATGAAGCACCGCTGGGGCGAGAACAGCCTCGACGCCTGGGGGCGGATGCAGAGCAACCTGCTGCGGGTCGGCTCGCTGCAGAAGAAGGTCGACCCGGCCACCTTCTTCGACAACCGCTTCATCGACTACGCCAACAAGTTCGACCGCGAGAAGGTCTACCAGCTGGCGGAGAAATACAAAGGCGGGCTGAAGTAGCCCGGTTCAGGCGCCCGCGGGGATGGGCTTGATGATGTCGGGCCGCGCCGCCTTCAACGTGGCGACCGCCTTGTCCAGTGCCTCCACGAACACCGTGACGGCGCGCGATTGCGGCCGGTCGGCGCGCCAGAAGAGCCCGCGGCGGAACTCGAGCCCCTTCACGGGCGCGCCCGCGAGCACGCCCCGGGCAATGTCGTCGGCGATCATCGCGTAGGGGATGAGCCAATACGCGCCGCCCGTTCGCACCACTTGCGGCGCCACGCGGGCCACGTCGCCTTCGGCCACCACGCGCCAGTTGAGCTTGCGCTTCGCGCCGAGCTTGCGCAGCGCTTCGCCGACCAGGCGCGTGTGCATCAGCGGCAGCCCATTTAGCTGCGCCGCGTTGAGCGGCTTGGAGCCGAACGGCCATTTCGACGCCGCGCCCACCAGCCAGGTGTCCTCGGCAAAGAGGGGCTTCCGCTGCAGGTCCTGATGCTTGACGTCGTACAGCATGACGGCGAGGTCGAGCTTGTCGGCCAGCAGCGCCTCCGTCAGGTCGCCGGTCAGCGCCTCGCGCAGCTGGAAGCTCACGCTGGGATAGGTGCGGGCGAAATCCGCGATCAGCACGTCGATGAAGTTGTGCCCCTGCGAAGGCGGGAAGCCGAAGCGGATGGTGCCCAGCGGCTCGGCCGAGAGCGAGCGCATCTGCTCGCGCAGCTGCCGCGCAAGACGCAGCATGGTCTCGGCGGCTTCGACGAACTGCAGGCCCTCGGCGGTCGCCTTTACGCCGTGCGTGTGGCGCAGGAGAAGCACCACGCCGAGCTCCTCCTCGAGGAGCTTGATGGCGCGGCTCACCGCCGACTGGGCGACGTGCAGTTGCGCCGCCGCCTTGGTGATGCTCTCCAGCCGCACTGCGGTGGTTACGTAATTGAGTGTGCGTAAGTCCATGCGCGGCGCCCGGGCATCAAAAAATTGTATGAGGTTCCTCTCTGATCTGCATTAGACATCTGGCGAGCGCGATGAAAGGATCGTTCCATGGCCACTGACAAACCAGCAACACCCGCCGCGTTCCCGCTGTCGCGCTGCCGCGTTCACGGCGACACTGTCTACGTGTCGGGGCAGGTGCCGGTGCGCGGCGCCGTGGTGGAGGCCGGCAGCTCGCTCGAGCAGATCCTGAAATGCTTGTGCTATGTGCGGCGCGAGTCGGACATGCCGGAGTTCAACCGCATCTACCGCGAGTTCTTCGGCGGCGGCACCTTCCCTGCGCGCACCACGCTGATCGCGAACCCGCCGAATCCGCGTGTCCTGATCGAGATTGAGGCCATCGCGGCGCTGGGGAGCAGATGAAGCAGACGAGCGAAGTGCGCGACGGCATGCGCATCGAGCGCGATGTGCCGATCGCGATGGACGACGGCCTCGTGCTGCGCGCGGACGTGTTCCGCCCGCTCGACGACGGCAAGTACGCGAGCATCATCGCCTACGGGCCTTACGCCAAGGGCCTTTCGTTCCAGGAGTACTTCCCGAAGCAGTGGAACCAGATGGTGAAGCAGTTCCCCGAGGTCGCCGAGGGCTCGACGAACAAGTACCAGAACTGGGAGATGGTGGACCCGGAGAAGTGGGTGCCCGATGGCTATGTGTGCATCCGCGTCGACAGCCGCGGCGCCGGCCGCTCGCCGGGCTACATCGACGCGCACAGCCCGCGCGAGGCGAAGGACTTCCACGATTGCATCGAATGGGCCGCGGCGCAGCCGTGGTCCAACGGAAGGGTCGGCCTCAACGGCATCTCGTACTTCGCGGTCAACCAGTGGCGGGTGGCCGGGATGCAGCCGCCTCACCTTTCCGCGATCTGCGTCTGGGAAGGCTATGCCGATCGCTACCGCGACGCCACGCACCACGGCGGCATGCTTTGCACGTTCGCGCGGGACTTCCAGCCGCGGCAGATCCTGCGCGTGCAGCACGGCGTCGGCTCGCGCGGCCCGAAGGACCCCAATACCGGCGAGTACGTCGCCGGGCCCGAAACCCTTTCCGAAGAGGAGCTCGCACGCAACCGCGCGCCGCAATGGCAGGAGCTCCTGCAGCGGCCGCTCGAGGACGAGTACTACCGCGAGCGCTCGGCCTACTGGGACCGGATCAAGGCGCCGCTCCTTTCGTCGGGCAACTGGGGCGGGCACGGCCTGCACTTGCGCGGCAATACCGAAGGCTTCATGCGCGCGGCGTCGAAGGAGAAGTGGCTCGAGATCCACGGCTTCGCCCACTGGACGCACTTCTACACGAATTACGGGCTCGACCTGCAGAAGCGCTTCTTCGGCCATTACCTGCAGGGGAAGGACACCGGCTGGACAAAGCAGCCGAAGGTGCAGCTGCAGATCCGCCATCCGGGCGAAAAATATGTCCTGCGCCACGAAAAGGAATGGCCGCTCGCGCGCACGAAGTGGACTCGCTTCTACCTCAACCCGTCGGACAACATGCTCGCGACCGATGTGCCGGGGAAAGCGGCGAAGATCGAGTTCGACGCGCAGGGCCCCGGCCTCACCTTCAGGACGGCGCCGCTCGCCAAGCCGCTCGAGATCACCGGGCCGGTAGCCGCGAAGCTCTTCATCTCGTCGTCGACGAAAGATGCCGACTTGTTCCTCGTCCTGCGCGTGTTCGATCCCGCCGGCAAGGAAGTGCTGTTCCACGGCGCCAATGACCCCGGCATGCCGATCGCGATGGGGTGGCTGCGCGCTTCGCACCGCCAGCTCGATCCGTCGCTGTCGCTGCCGTACCGCCCCTATCACAGCCACGATCGCAAGCTGCCGCTCGACCCGGGCGAGGTGGTCGAGCTCGACGTCGAGATCTGGCCGACGTGCATCGTCGTGCCGGCCGGCTATCGCATAGCGCTCAGCGTCAAAGGCAAGGACTTCGAGAACGACCTCGAGCCGGTGCCTTCGCCATGGGGCGGCGAGAGCATGCGCGGCGCCGGTCCGTTCCAGCACAACGAGGCCGCCGATCGCCCGGCCGACCTCTTCGCCGGCCGCACCACCCTGCACATCGATGCCAGCCGCGCGCCCTACGTCATGCTGCCGGTCATCCCCGGATGAGCGCGATGGAGCTGCAGGACATCAAGCAGGCCATCGCCCGCTTCGCCAACAGCGTGACGGTGGTGACCACTGCGCACGAAGGTCGCCGGTACGGGTTCATGTCCACCGCCGTCGCCTGCATCGCGTTCGACACGCCCGCGTTCCTCATCACCGTGAACCGCAGCGGTTCATCGCGCGATCCCATAGACCGCAGCCGCGTGTTCGCGGTAAATCTTTTGCGCGACGATCAGCGCGAGATCGCCGATCGTTTCGCCGGGTTCGGCGGGCACAAAGGAGACGACCGGTTCCAGGGGGCGACGTGGACTTCCCTGACCACGGGTGCCCCGGTCCTCCCCGATGTGCTCGCCGCTTTCGACTGCCGTGTCACGGAGTCGAAGGAGTTCGGCAGCCAGACGCTGTTCTTCGGCGAGATCGTGGACGCCGCCTCTGGTGCCGAGTCGGCGATGCCCCTCGTGTATAGCAATCGCCGCTACGTCGGCATCACCTGAGCAACGTCGTCCGACTGGTCGCCCTAGCCGCCATCTGGGGCGCGGCGTTCATCTTCATCCGCGTCGTCGCTCCGGTACTGGGGCCGATATGGACGACGGAAGGACGCCTGCTCATCGGCGCCGCGGTATTGCTGGCGTGGTTTCGCGTGGCGCGCTTCGACCCGCAGTGGCGGCACCTGCGCTTCTATGCCTTCATCGGCGTGCTGGGCACGGCGATTCCGTTCTGCCTGTTCGGCTTCGCCGGCATGCACATCTCCGGGTCGATGATGGCAATCCTCAACACCAGCGCGCCGATGTTCGCCCTCGTCATCGGCGCGCTGGTCGGCCTCGAGCGCATCAGCGCCGCGAAATGCCTCGGCCTGCTGCTGGGCATGGCGGGGGTGTGGCTGCTGACCTCGCCGGTCGCGGATTCCGGTCCGCTCTTCTACTGGGCGGTCGTCGCGAGCCTGTGCGCGTCGATGGCTTACGCGCTGGCCTCGCTCGCCATCCGGCGATGGGGCAGGGACATTCCGGCGCGCGGCATGGCGCTCGGCGCGCAGGTGTGTGCGGCGCTGGCGCTGGTACCACTGCTCGCGGCATGGACGCCGGCGGCCGAGCCGTCTCCCCTTGTCCTTGGCAACCTGCTCGCGCTAGGCCTGCTCGGCAGCGCGATCGCGTATGTGCTGTTCTTCCGCCTGGTCGCCGACATCGGCGCGACGCGCGCACAGACGGTCTCCCTGCTCATTCCCGTATTCGGAATGCTGTGGGGCTACCTCTTCCTCGACGAGAGCCTGACCTGGCATGCACTGGGCGCGAGCGCGCTCATCATCGCCGGAACGTTCCTGGTCATGCGCGGCCCGCCTACTTCCGCCGGATGACCTTGGGCCCCGAGCCGGTGGTCTTCTCGTAGACCCCGTCGCCCGCCTTCTTGTACTTCGTCATGCCGAGCTCTTTCACGCGGCTGTCGGAAGTCGAGTACTTGCCGCCCACCTTCACCGCGCTGATCAGCCTCTCGACCGGCTTGTCGCAGGTGGGGCAGCGGGTGAGCTTGGCGTCGGCGATGCGCTGGTGCACCTCGAAGCGCCCGTGGCAACGCTCGCATTTGCCTGAACTCGGCGCGTAGTCGTAGAGCGGCATGTGGGGATTCTAGTTCGGTGAGTTCGCCTGCGCCGAGCGATGCCACAGCGCGCCGCGCCAGCCGTAGCCGATCGCCACCGTTGCCGCCAGCCCGAGGCCGGCGTACAGGGCCGTGCAGGCGGCGTACCCAATATGCTCGATGACCGGCCCTGTCGCGAGGAGCCCGATCGGCAGTCCCCAGATCGCCAGTACCCGCATGCCCATCACGCGGCCGCGCATCTCCGGGCTCGCTCCGCGCAGCAGCACCACCACGAGCGGGATCATGCAGAAGCTTTGCACGAAGCCGGTGATGAAGAGGAGCCCGAGGCCGAAGGGCAGCGAGCGTGTCTGGCCGTAGAGAAGGACCCCCAGGAACCACAGCGTCGCGCCGCCGAGCATCACGCGCCCCGCGCGCAGCGGAATGTAGTTGGCGCCGACGACCAGTGAGCCGGCGAGCGAGCCAAAGGCGAAGGCGGCGGCGAGGTAGCCGAGTCCCGACTGGCCGATGTCATAGACCTCCTTGGCCGCATAGGGCAGCAGGCCCAGGAAGAAGGGATAGGCGAGCAGGTTGACGAGGAACGCGATGCTCAACGCGCCAAGGAGGTCCGGCTTCGTCCACAGGTAGCGCGCGGCTTCCTTCAGGTTGACGAGCACGTCGTGCACATGCGACTCGTGGCGCGGCGAGCGCGCGACGCCGAGCGAGAGGACGAACGCCGTCGCGTAAAGCACGGTGACGATCACGTACGCCGGGCCCATGCCGATGAGCGCGACGCCGCCGGCGCCGGCAAAGGCGCCCGCCACCTTCGCCATGTCGCCGGTGGTGCGCGACAGACCCATCGCGCCCATCAATGCCTCCGAGCGCAGCGTCTGGCTGATGAGCACGTTGCGCATCGCCTGGTCGGACGGGCGCATCAGCCCGGCAACGCCGTAGATCGCAAAGACATGCCACGGCACCAGCGCGCCGGTGAGCGTCAACGCGGTCAGGATGCCCGCAAGCACGGCGTACCCGCCGCGGGTGATGCACAGGAGCGCGCGCAGGCCGATGCGATCGCCGAGGATGCCGAGGAACGGCGAAAACACCGCGCCGGCCCACATCAGCGCACCGAATGCGACCAGCCATTCGACCGAGCCAGTGGTCGTGAGGACGTACCAGCCGAGGATCAGCGCCTCCATCTCGAAGCCGATGGATGTGGCGAGATCCGCCGGCCACTGGAAGCGGAAGCTGCGGACGCGAAAGGGAGCGAGGGCGCTTACTGGATGACCCGGTCTGCGCGCGACAGCAGTTCCTTCGGCAGCGACACCTTGAGCGCCTGCGCGGTCTTCAGGTTGACGACCAACTCGAACGTCGTCGGCTGATCGATCGGCATCTCGGCCGGCTTCGCGCCGTTGAGGATCTTCACGACATACGCGGCGGCGCGCCGGAAACTGGCCGCGGCGTTCGATCCGTAGCTCGCGAGGCCGCCGGCTTCGGCGTGCTCGCGCTGCGCGTAGACGGACGGCATCCTTGCCCCGAGCGCCGCCTTTGCGAGCTGCGCTCGCGCGGCGACGAACAGCGGATCGCCCGGCACGATCACACCCTGGGTCTTGTCGCGCCGCATCGCCTGGAAGGCCTTGTCGATTTCGCCGGCAGCGCGTATCGGGACACGCACGGCCCGCTGCTTCGCTTTCTTCGCCTGCTCGTCCACGACGCGGAAAGCCGATTCGTTGGACTCGTTCGCCGGATTCACGAGCACCGCAAATACCGACCCCTTGGGCACGATCTGCGTCATCAGCTCGAATTGCCGGGCGCTCGCATCCAGCTCCGCGCTCGCCACGCCGGTCATGTTGCCGCCCGGCCGGCGCAGGCCTTTCGCGAAACCGTTGCGCACGGGATCGCCGACGTTGACCATCACTAAGGGGATGTCGCTCGTCACTCGCTTCAGTGCGGAGGCGGCCGGCGTGGCATGCGCGACGATCAACGCCGGTTTGAGCGCGACGAGCTCGCGCGCGAGCTGCGGCAGCCGCTCCGCGTCGCCGTCGGCCCAGCGGTATTCGATCGCCAGGTTGCGGCCCTCGCTATAGCCGACGTCCTCCATGCCCTCGCGGAAGGCGTGCACGAGGTGCGAGATCGCCTTGGCGCTGCTCAGGCTGAGGAAGCCGATGCGCGCCATGCCTTTCTTCGGCTGGGCGCGTGCGAATGCGGCCAATCCCAGACCGAGCAGCGCACCGATGACGCGGCGCCGATCCATCATTTCGAATGGCGATGGACGAAGTCGGCGCAGGTCTTCGCGATGGCGGCTTCCTGCGGCGCCCAGTCGGTGAACGGAACGAGCGGCAGGTCCTGGTCGGCGAGGCCGAGGTCGACGAGCTGGCTGCCGGGAATGAGCTTCTGGATCGCGCGGCCTTCGGCGCTCGCGTGGGTCTTGTCGTTGCCCGGGATCACGATCGCGGGCACCTTGATCGATTTCAATTGCGCCTCGGTGACGCCGTACATCGGCGCGACCGGGCCGCGGGTGAAGATTTCCAGCCAGTGCGACATCACCTGGATGTAGCGCTTCGGATCCATCTTCATCAGCCGGTCCTTGTTGGACGGATTGGCCGCGATGCGCTCCTGGTATTGCTCGGTGGCGCACACTGCCGCCATGCCGCCTTCCTTCGCCGCCTTGATGAACTGGCCGTAGTACATCTCCGGCAGGCGTCCGGCGGCAAAGGCGCCGCCGGTGACGCGCATCAGGAAGAGGGCGCGTACCGCGTCCGGGTGTCGGAGATAAGTGAGGACGGAAGTGCGGGCGCCGGAGGAAGCACCGCCGACCACGGCCGGGCGCGCGCCGAGCTTGCCGAGCATCTCGTAGAGGTCGTCGGTCCAGATCTCCTCTTCGCCGTCGCTTCCTTCTATGACGACGTCGGACCCACCGGTGTTGCGCCGGTCATGGATGAGGACGCGCACGCCGTGGGCCGCGATCTTCTCCGCGAGCGGGACGAACTCGGTGAACCCGCGGCGGCCGCCGGTGATGAGCGCGAGCCAGGGGCCGCGCTCCCCGATGACCCGGTAATGGATGTCGACGCCGCGGACGTTCATGGTTGGCATGGCAGGAGTATCTCCATAATCCCGTACCCGGTACGCAATTGTTTCAAAGGAGCCGAAATGAAGAACGCGAAGGCCAGGAAGCGCAAGGTGCAGCCGATTCCGAAGGGCTATCACGACGTGACGCCGTACCTCAGCGTGCGCGGCGCTGCGGCGGCGATCGATTTCTACAAGAAGGCGTTCGGGGCGAAGGAGATCATGCGCATGCCGGGGCCGGAGGGGAGGATCGGCCACGCCGAGATCGCCATCGGCGGCTCACGCGTGATGCTCGCCGACGAGTACGAGGCGATGCAGTTCCTCGGGCCGCAGGCGCGCGGCGGCAGCACGGTGCATCTGCACGTGTACATGAAGGATGCGGATGCGACCGTCGAGCGCGCGGTGAAGGCCGGGGCGAAGATCGTGCGGCCGGTGCAGGACCAGTTCTACGGCGACCGGCTGGGCACCATCGAGGATCCGTTCGGCCACGTCTGGCACCTCGCCACGCACGTCGAGGATGTGCCTCCGAAGGAGATGAAGCGCCGCGCCGCCGAGATGGCCGCGAAAGCCAAATCAGAAAAATAGGGACAGACCCTATTTAATTTAAAAATAGGGTCTGTCCCTATTTAAATTTCGACCGCGAGTTCGGGGATGTCGGCGAGCGCGGCGGCGACCTCGTGCAGGACGCGCTGCGGGCGTTGGTCGAGCTGATCGGGCGTCCAGCCGGCGGCGGGGCGCGAGCGCGCTTCGATGTAGGAGCCGAGGCGACGGGCGCGCGCGATGCAACGGCGGCCGAACTCGCTGCGTAGGCGGTCGTAACGCGCAAGGGCGGCGTCCAGGGTGTGCTCCCGTTGAAGGCTGTTGGAAAGGCACAGCGCATCGAGCGCGCCTTTCGTGACGCCCATGCCCACGTGCGGGCGCGCGACGAAGGCGGCGTCGCCGAGGAGCACGGCGCGCCCGGAGACGAGCCGCGGCGACTCGATGTCGAAGATGGCCTGGAAGAAAGGCTGCGAGCGCTCGACGAGCTCGGCGATCGGCGGCGCAAGCTTGGCGTGCGCGTCGGCCTTGATCGCGGCTATGACGTCCGGGCGGATGAGCGGCGGCGGGATGCCGTAGCCGTGGTTGCGGCCGCTCGCATCGGTGCAGATGTCCTGCAGCCTCTCGCGCGTCACGGGGTAGTACCAGACGTAGTTCCAGTCGAGCCCGGTGCGCTTCGGATCCTTT
>DATLDY010000013.1:0-4016 GCA_035525655.1 Burkholderiales bacterium | reverse complement strand
AAGATCGAGCGCGCGCATCTCGTCGGCCATTCGACCGGCGGCGCGATCGGCCAGACGCTCGCCCTCCTGCATCCGCACCGCGTGAAGAGCATGGTGCTCTTCGCCACCTGGACGAAGGCCGACTTCTTCTTCCGGCATCTCTTCTCGGTGCGCCGCGACCTCCTCACCAAGGTCGGCAAGGAAGCGTACGTGAAGGGCGCGACGCTGTTCCTCTATCCGCCGTGGTGGATCCAGAAGAACGAGAAGATGCTGACCGAGCGCGAGGCACTCACCGTGCAGAACTTCCCGCCGGTGGAAGTGGTGGCGAGCCGCATCGACGGCATCGTCGCCTTCGACCGCTCAGCGGAGCTCGGCCGCATCAAGACTCCCACTCTTATCTTGTGCGCGAAAGACGACGCCATCACGCCGGCGTACTTCTCCGAGGAGCTCGCGAAGCTCATCCCGGGTGCGAAGCTGCAGATCCTTCCTGACGGCGGGCACTGCGCCTCGGAAGCGGTGCCGGAGCCATTCAACAAGGCGGTGCTGGACTTTCTCGCGCAGCAAAAATAGTGTCGGTCGCGCTGCAGCTCGTCGTCTCCGGCCTGGCGATCGGCAGCATCTACGCGCTCATCGCGTTGTCGCTGGTCATCATCAACAAGGCGACCGACGTGGTGAATTTCGCGCAGGGCGAGATGGCGATGCTCGGCACCTTCGCCTGCCTCGCCGCCTTGTCGGCGCTCAAGCTTCCCCTGTGGCTGGTGATGCTCGGCGCGTTTCCGCTCGGCCTCGTGTTCGGCGCGCTGGTCGAGCGCGTGGCGATGCGGCCGCTCGCCGGCGGCCCGCCGATCAATGCGCTCATCGCGACCATCGGCCTGTTCCTCGTCTTTCACCACCTCGCGGGATGGATCTGGGGCTACGACCCGTATCGCTTCCCGACGCTGTTTTCGCCCGCGCCGGTGATCCTTCTCGGCGCGCGCATCTCGCAGGCGAGCATCGGCATCCTGGCTGTGTCGCTCGGCGTGATGGCGCTCTTGTATGTCTTCTTTGAGAAAACCCGGATCGGCATCGCCATGCGCGCGGCGAGCATGAACCGGCGCGCGGCGCGCCTGATGGGCGTGAACGTCGGCCGCGTATCGATGACCGCGTGGGGCCTTGCCACCGGCGTGAGCCTCGTCGCCGGCATGCTCATCGCGCCGCTCACCTTCCTCGACTTCGAGATGATGGTGATCGTCCTCCTGAAGGCGTTCGCCGGCGCGATCCTCGGCGGCTTCAACAGCCTGCCGGGCGCCGTGATCGGCTGCCTGGTCATCGGCGTGGTGGAGAACCTGTTCGGCGCCTATGTCTCGACCGCGTTCAAGGACGCCTTCGCGTTCGGCATTATCGTGGTGGTGCTGATGGCGCGGCCGGCGGGGCTCTTCACGCGCACCGCCGGAGTCAAGGTATGAAATGGGCGTGGATTGCCGGCGTCGCAGTGCTGGCGATCATTCCGCTGTTTCTCTCGAACTACGGCTGGTACATCCTCAGCGTGACCATGGTGTATGCCCTGGTCGCGCTCAGCCTCAACATCCTCATCGGCATGGCCGGCCAGATCTCTATCGGGCACGCCGGCTTCTGGGCACTCGGGGCGTACGCGTCGGCGATCTGCATAACCAAGCTCGGCGTGCCATTCATCATGGCGATCTTCGTCGGCGGCGCGGTGGCCGGCGTGTTCGGCGCCCTCGTCGCGCTGCCTGCCCTGCGCGTGAGCGGGCATTACCTCGCCATCGCCACGCTGGCCTTCGCGATCCTGGTGCAGCAGGTGCTGTTCGAGTGGGAGAGCGTGACCGGCGGCCGGCAGGGGCTCGCGGTGCCTCGGCCTTCCCTGTTTGGCGTCGAAATCAATAGCGACTTCGGCTACTACTATCTCCTGCTCGCGCTGTTCCTCGGCGCGGCGTGGCTCACGCGCAACCTGCGCGGCTCGCTCACCGGGCGCTCGATGATGGCGCTGCGCATGAGCGCGGTGGCGGCGCAATGCTGCGGCATCGCCCGCGCGCGCCACATCATCCTCGCCTTCGCGCTGTCGGCGTTTCTCACCGGCTTGTCCGGCGCGCTCTACGGCTCGCTCATCGGGCGCCTGTCGACCGAGACGTTCTCGCTGACCGCATCGCTCTCGTTCCTCACCATGGCGGTGATCGGCGGCCTCGGCTCCGAGGTCGGCGCGCTCCTGGGTGCGGCGTTTCTCGCGGCGGCGCCCGAGGTGCTGCGACAGTTCAAGGACGCCGAGATGGTGATCTACGGCGCGATCCTGGTGCTGTGCATGCTGTTCCTGCCGCACGGATTGGCGAGCCTGGGAAGGCGATGGACCTTCTCGAAATAGACCGACTCTCCATCGCCTTCGCCGGGTTGCAGGCGTTGGACAACGTCACGTTCTCGGTGCGCGAGGGCGAGGTGCTGGGCCTCATCGGACCGAACGGCGCGGGCAAGTCGACGCTGCTGAATTGCATCTCCCGCGTCCACACGCCGTCGGCTGGCAGCGTGCGCTACCGCGGCGAGGACCTGCTGCGCCGGCAGATCCACGAGCTGCCGGCGCTCGGCATCCGGCGCACATTCCAGAACCTGGAGCTGTTCAAGGACGCGACGGTGCGCGAGAACATCGTGCTCGGCGGTGCGTCCCGGTACCGCGCCAGCGTGCTCGCTGACCTCCTCGGGGTGTCGAAAAAAGCGGAGCAGCAGCTCGCCGCGCGCGCCGACAAGATGCTCAAGGTGCTCGAGCTCGAGGCGCACGCCGACCTCCGGGTGACGGCGCTGCCCTATGGCCTGCAGAAGTCGGTCGAGCTCGCGCGCGCGCTCGCGAGCGAGCCGAAGCTCCTTTTGCTCGATGAGCCGGCGGCCGGCATGAACCCGGAAGAAAGTCGCCGCGTGGGCCAGAACATCCATAACTTACAAAAACTGGGGATCACCGTGCTGCTAGTCGAGCACGACATGCGCCTGGTGATGAGCGTCTGCGACCGCATCGTGGTGCTCGATCACGGCGAGAAGATCGCAGAGGGCGCGCCCGCGGCGGTGCGGGGGAACCCGGCAGTCATCGCCGCGTATCTCGGCGAGGAAGAAGCCGTTGCTTAAGGTCACTGGACTGCGCGCCCACTACGGCGGAATTACTGCGCTGGCCGGCGTCGAGCTCGAGGTGGCGCAAGGCGAGATCGTGGCGCTGCTCGGCTCGAACGGCGCCGGCAAGTCGACGCTCCTCGGCTGCATCACGGCGAGCGCGCCGTGCGAGGCAAGCGGGTCCATCGTGCTCGATGGCGCCGAGCTGCTGGGGAAGGACACGGAGGCCATCATCCGCGCCGGCGTGGTGCTGGTGCCCGAGGGCCGGCAGCTCTTCGGCGAGCTCACCGTGCACGAGAACCTGCTGATGGGCGCGTACATCAGCCGCAGCACGGCGCTGGAAGACGTCTACCGCCTGTTCCCGGTGCTCAAGGACCGGCGCAACCAGCTCGCGCAGACGCTCTCCGGCGGCGAGCAGCAGATGGTGGCGCTCGGCCGTGCGCTGATGGCAAGGCCGCGCCTCATGCTGCTCGACGAGCCGTCCCTCGGCCTCGCGCCCAAGCTGGTGGGCGAAATGTTCCGCCTGATCCGCCGCATCAACGAAAACGGCGTGACAATCCTGCTCGTCGAGCAGAACGCGCGGCAAGCGCTGCGCATCTCGCATCGCGCTTATGTGCTCGAGAAAGGTCGCGTATCGACCAGCGGAGTCGCTGCATCGCTTGCGAGCGATCCTGCCGTTGTGGCAAGTTACCTTGGAACCTAGGAGAACGCATGAATACGAAAACACTGGCCTTCGGCGCCGCTGCGCTGGCCTTTGCGGCGCTGGCGCAGGGAGAACCGGGGATCAGCAAGGACACCATCAAGCTCGGCTCGTACCTGCCGCTGCAAAGCGGCCTCGCGGCGGGTGCGACGCAGATGAAGGAAGGCACCGAGGCGTACTTCAAGTGGATCAATGACCAGGGCGGCGTGCACGGCCGCAAGATCGAGTGGATCGTCGAGAACGACTCCTACAA
>DATLDY010000009.1:0-6420 GCA_035525655.1 Burkholderiales bacterium | reverse complement strand
CGGGATCTCGTCGATGCCCTGCTCGGGATAGCGGTTGCCGATCTTGAGGTCCGCCGCGGCGGACAGGAAGCGCGTGTAGGCCGTGACGTCGCGCAGGACATCGTCGGCCGCGTTCGGCTTGAAGCCGTTGGACGAGTTGATGTAGCACTGCATCTGCCGCAGCTCGTACGGCAGCAGGAGGCCGGTGAAGCGGTCGTACATGTCCGCCATCACCCAGGAGGCGGCGAGGCCGTTCGAGCCGACGACGCGCTGGCCACTAGCATCCTGCTTGTCGCCGAGGCTCTGGTGGCAGTGCTGGCAGGTGGCGGTCTGGCTGCGGCTGAAGCGGCTCGCGTTCCAGCGCTCGCGCTCGCCGGTGGCGGCCGCATGTCCCTGCATGTCGTCGACGAGGTTGCAGCCGCGCTGGATGGCGCGCACGTCCTCTGCGCTGTAGCCGCGGGCCTGGCGGTAGGTCCCGCCCGCGGCGAGGCCATGCTGGTCGAGCTTGGCGCGGCAGGCGGGGGTGAGCGCGACGCTGGCCTGGCGCAGCGCTTCGCGCTCGGCGTGCTCGACCTCGGCGAAGAGATAAAAGCCCCCGGCCGCCAGGGCGATGGCGCCGATCTTCGCGACGAGAATCGAGCCGTGCCCCACTTTGCTAGCCGGGCGGCCTCACGGCGCCTTCGCTGAGCTGCAGGTGGTGCGCCACGGCCCGCGCGAGGATGCGCAGGTCGCGCACCGTGGGGTCATAGAGCGTCGGCACGAAGCCGTCCATGCGCCCGGCGAAGCAGCGCATGATGCGCTCCTCGAAGGACAGGCGCCTGCCGGCGGCGGCGTCGTAGCGATCGGAGTTGACGAAGGCATAGGCCAGGTCCTCCGCCTTGTGGCAGCTCGCGCAGGCGTTCTGCGCATCCGCCGCCGTCCGGCGCGTGAAGCGCCAGGCGTACTTGTGCGTGAAGTAGAACGTGTTGTAGCCGTTCTGCGCGGCGCGCACGAAATGGCCGTCGTCGCCGAATTCGTTCAGGCGATAGGCGGCGCGGAATTTCTCCCAGCCCGGCTCGACCGCGACGCGCGAGCGGAACACCGTGTAGGCGCCGCTGAAATGCGCCCACAGGACGAAGGCGAGAATGGCAGCCAGCGCGCCGAGCGTTTTCACTTCGCCGTGCCGTCGGAACGCATCACCGCCTGCACCATCCTGCGATGCGGCTCGTAGTCCTTGTCGCGCGCTCTTCCGATGCCCGTGATGGCCGCGAACGCGAGCGCCTGACGGCCGCGCTCGCTCTGCGGCAGTTCGAGGAGCGCGGCCTCGATGGCGGCGCGCTCCGACGCGGGCATGCTGCTTTTCACCGCGATCGGCAGGTGCAGGAACTGCGGCGAGACGCCGAGCATCACGAGGTCCTGCGTGTTTACCGTCTTGCGCACCACCGGCAGCTCGAGCGCGCGGTCACCCGCGCCTGCGGCGTCCGCCTGGCCGCCTTGCAGGGCGAACATGGCATTCGGCGGGTTCACGGCGAAGAGGGATTTGAACTCGTCCTTCTTCAGCCCGGCCTGCAGCAGGATGAAGCGCGTGGCGATATAGGCCACCATCGCATCCTCGCCGCCACCGAAGAGCACGGTGCGGCCGCGCAGATCGCGCAGGTGCTTGATGCCGCTGTCCTTGCGCACGAAGATGGCGCCGGCGATCGTGCTCTTGCCGCCTTCCTCGATGTGCGCGACGACTTGGTAGGCGTCGGAAGATCGGATGTAGTGGTACTGGTTGTAGTGCACGATGTCATAGCGGCTCTCGCGCACGCCGCGCCAGAAGGAATCGAAGTTGCGCGAAGTGGCGAGGTTCACCTTGCGGCCGAGGCGCGCGCCGATCTCCTCCGCCATCGGCGTGAACATGCGCGTCGTCTCGACCGCGTTGCGCCGCGGGAACACGCCGAGTTTGAGCTCCTGCTCGGCGGCCTGCGCGCTGGCGCCGGCCGCCAGGCAGAAAGCGAGCAGCCACCTCATGCGCGCGCCTCCTGTGGCAGCCGCCCCACGCCGGCGCCCGCGCCTTGCAGGTAAGCGGTATAGAGCGCTGCGTCCAGCGCCTTGGAGAAAAGCCAGCCCTGCGCATATTCGCAGCGCCGCGCGCGGATGAAGTCGAGCTGCGCCGCGGATTCCACGCCCTCGGCGACCACCTTGAGGTCGAGGCCGCGCGCCATGGCGAGGATGGCCTTGACGAGCGAGACGTCGTCCGGGTTCTCCGGCAGCCCGGCGACGAAGCTGCGGTCGATCTTCAGCATGTCGAAGCGAAAGCGCTTCAGGTAGCTGAGCGAGGAGTAGCCGGTGCCGAAGTCGTCCAGCGACAGCTTCACGCCGAGGGCGCGCAGGCTGGCGAGCTCGTCGGCCACCTCGCGGTGGTCATCGAGCAGCACGCTCTCGGTGATCTCGAGCTCCAGCGCCTGCGCCGGCATGCGGTACGTGTGGAGGAGCTCGGCGAGGCGCTTGGAAAGGCGCCTGCGGAACTGCACGCGCGACACGTTCACCGCGAGCACGCCGGGGTCGATGCCCGCGTTGTTCCACGTCGACCAGGCGCGGCACGCCTCTTCGAGCACCCAGTCGCCCATGCGCACGATCTCGCCGCTCGCTTCGGCGAGCGGCACGAACTCCGCCGGGCTAACCATGCCGCGCTCCGGGTGGTGCCAGCGCAGCAGCACTTCGGCGCCGTGGTGCGCGTGGCTCGCCGTCACCAGGATCGGCTGGAAGTGGAGCGACAGCTGCCCGTGCTCGATCGCGACTTCCAGGTCCCGCTGCATGCGCATGCGCTCGCGCATGCGCACGTTCATCGCCTCGGTGAAGAAGATCGCCGAGCCGTGGTCGATGGTCTTGGCCTGGTACATGGCCTCGTCGGCGTTCACCATCAGCGTCTCGACGGTGTCGGCGGTGTCGGGGTAGATCGCGATGCCGATGCTGCATTGCGCGACCATCCGGCGCCCGGCGAGGTCGAGCGGCTCCGCGACCGCCTGCAGCAGGCGCTCGGCGATCGTTTTCACCTGCAGCTCGTCGGTGATGGCCGGCGCCACGACCAGGAACTCGTCGCCGCCCAGGCGCGCGACGGTGTCGCTGTCGCGCAAGGCCCCCTGCAGCCGCTTGCCGATGGCGATCAGCAGGGCGTCGCCGGCGGCATGGCCGAGCGAGTCGTTGACGTGCTTGAAGTTGTCGAGATCGATGAAGTAGATCGCGAGGCGCTCGCCGGCGCGCGCGGCGCGCTTGATGTCCTGGCTGATGCGGTCGAAGGCCATCATGCGATTGGGCAGGCCGGTGAGGGCGTCGTAGTTGGCCTGCAGGTGCAGCTTCTCCTGCTTCTGCTTCACCTCCCCGGCCATGGCGTTGAAGGCGCGGGCGAGCACGCCGAACTCGTCGGAGGATTTCACCTCCACGACCGGATACTCGCCGCGTGCGACCTCGCCGGATGCGGCGATCAGCCGGCGGATCGGCGAGAGCACGTTGAACCGGAACACGGCGTAGATGGCGGCGCTCAGGAACAGCACGATCGCCGTCACGATCAGCGCCTGGATCACGAGCTGGTGGCGCAGCTCGGCCTGCACCGAGTGGCGGCTGAGGCCGACGAGGAAGCGGCCGAGCTGCACGCCTTCGTGCGCGATCGGGAACTCGAGGTGGATGACCTCGGGGTCATGGCGCAGGCGCTCGAGCGCGGGGCGGGCCTCGCCGGGGCGGGCGGCCCCCAGCGAGGAGCTGATCGGTATGCCCTGCGGCGTGACGACGACCCCATAGACCACATCGCGCTGCTGGGCCACTTCGCGCGTGTAGTCGTTGAGCAGCAGGTAGTCGAAGCCGAGGATCGCCTCGGGGCTGACCAGCGAGATCAGCCGCCCCAGGGCGCGCCCGCGCTCGACGAGCTGCTGCTCCTGGAGCTGAGCCGACGCGCGCAGGAAGTACAGCGTGTTCGCCGCCATCGTGGCGACGAGGATCACGAGCACCGTCAGCGTGAACTTCGAGGCGAGCTTGAGGCGCATCAGATCAACCCCGACGCCAGGTAGATCTGACTTGCGCTTTCCCGCTTATCCCTTTGACCTGCAACGGGCTTTCCCCTAGCCGTCCCCCAACTCAAAGGCTAGCACAGCCCTACAGGGCTTATCTCAGGATTTTCCCTAGCGTTGTTACTTCTTCCACGGTTGCGGCGGCAGGCCCGGGGCCCGCGGGGCCGCGGGCTTGGGCTGCTGCTTGGGTTTCTTCTTCTCTTTGTTGCTGCGTAGCTGACCTTTGGCCATGTTCAGTCGCTCTGTACGTTGGGGAAGGCGAAGCCGAAGGTGCAGATGCAGATGATCAGCTTCAGGATGAAGACGGTCTTCTGGAGGCCGGTCATGTCGGCGAACTTCTTGCCGCCGTCATGGGCGATGACCTTGTCGAACGCGGTCGTCTTGGGAGGGGGCTTGATGTCGCTCACATTCCCATCCCGCCCATGCCGCCCATGCCGCCCATTCCGCCCATTCCGCCCATGCCACCCATGCCGCCGCCGCCATGGCCCGCTTCGTTCTCGTCAGTGCGCTCGGCAACCATCGCCGCCGTGGTCAGCACCAGGCTCGCGACCGAGGCCGCGTTCTGCAGGGCGAAGCGCACGACCTTGGTCGGGTCGATGACGCCCATCTGCACCAGGTCGCCGTATTCGCCGGTCTGCGCGTTGTAGCCGAAGGCGTCCTTGCCCGCGACGACCTTGGCGAGCACCACCGAAGGCTCGGCGCCGCTGTTCGCGACGATCTGCCGAAGCGGCTCTTCCAGGGCGCGCAGCACGATATGGATGCCGGCGTCCTGGTCGCGGTTGTCGCCCATGAGCGCCGTGCGCTGCGCTCGTGCGCGCAGGTAGGCCACGCCGCCGCCCGGCACGATGCCTTCCTCGACTGCGGCGCGGGTCGCATGCAACGCGTCTTCCACGCGCGCCTTCTTCTCCTTCATCTCGACTTCGGTCGCGGCACCGACCTTGATCACCGCCACGCCGCCGGCCAGCTTCGCCAGGCGCTCCTGCAGCTTTTCCTTGTCATAGTCGCTCGTCGCCTCTTCGATCTGCGCGCGGATCTGCTTGACCCGGCTTTCGATCGCCTTCTTGTCGCCGGCGCCGTCGATGAGGGTGGTGTTCTCCTTGGTGCTCTCGACCTTCTTCACGCGGCCGAGGTCCTTCAGCGTGATTTTCTCGAGCTGCAGGCCGAGTTCTTCCGAAATCACCGTCCCGCCCGTCAGCGCGGCCAGATCCTCGAGCATGGCTTTGCGCCGATCGCCGAATCCCGGCGACTTCACCGCGAGCGTCTTGAGGATGCCGCGGATGTTGTTCACCACCAGCGTCGCCAGCGCCTCGCCTTCGACTTCCTCGGCGATGATCAGGAGCGGCTTGCCGGCCTTGGCCACCTGCTCCAGGAGCGGCAGCATCTCGCGGATCGAGCTGATCTTCTTGTCGTAGAGCAGCACGTACGAGTCCTCGAGCACGGTGCTCTGCTTCTCGGGATTGTTGATGAAGTAGGGCGAGAGATAGCCGCGGTCGAACTGCATGCCTTCGACGAGCTCGAGCTCGTTCTGCAGCGACTTGCCGTCCTCGACCGTGATCACGCCTTCCTTGCCGACCTTGTCCATCGCGTCGGCGATGATCTTGCCGACCTCGGTATCGGTGTTCGCCGAGATCGAGCCGACCTGCGCCACTTCCTTCGACGAGCTGCACGGGCGCGAGATCTTCTTCAGCTCCTCGACGATGCCGGTCACGGCGCGGTCGATGCCGCGCTTGATGTCCATCGGGTTCATGCCCGAGGCGACGTATTTCATGCCTTCGCGCACGATCGCCTGCGCGAGAACGGTGGCGGTGGTGGTGCCGTCGCCGGCCACATCCGAGGTCTTGGAGGCGACTTCCTTCACCATCTGCGCGCCCATGTTCTCGAACTTGTCCTTGAGCTCGATTTCCTTCGCAACCGACACGCCGTCCTTCGTGACGGTGGGGGCGCCGAAGCTCTTGTCGAGGACCGCGTTGCGGCCCTTGGGGCCGAGCGTCGCCTTGACGGCATTGGCGAGGATATTGACGCCGCGGAACATCTTCACGCGGGCTTCGTCGCCGAAACGTACTTCTTTAGCAGCCATGATTACTTGCCCTCAATGACGGCCATGACGTCTTCTTCACGCATGACCACGAGTTCATCCCCATCCACCTTCACTTCGGTGCCGGAGTACTTGCCGAACAGGATCTTGTCGCCGACCTTGACGTCGAGAGCGCGGACGCTGCCGTCTTCCAAAATCTTGCCCTTGCCCACTGCGACGATCTTGCCCTGGACGGGCTTCTCGGCGGCTGAGTCCGGAATCACGATGCCGCCGGCCGATACACGCTCTTCTTCGAGACGCTTCACGATCACGCGGTCATGAAGGGGACGAATCTTCATGGATACGCTCCTTAAATTGAGTGAGAACTGAAAACTGGTTGGG
>DATLDY010000337.1:0-7526 GCA_035525655.1 Burkholderiales bacterium | reverse complement strand
AAGGCCATCTCGAACGGGGTGGCGCGCTCGACGTGGCGCGTGACGACGCCGGCTGTGCTCCACAGGATGGGCGCAGCGACCATGAGCGCGAGGGCGCCGGCGCGAGTCATGCTGACAAGATAATTACGTACCGGGTACGGAATTGCGCCGTTCCGCGAGGAAGGCGCTAAGAGCTTTGCCGGTGTGGCCGGCGCGGAATTTGTCTGGCGCGCCCTGGTAGACGATGCGCCCGCCGCCGTCGCCGCCTTCGGGGCCGAGGTCGACGATCCAGTCGGCTTCGGCGATCACGTCGAGGTTGTGCTCGATGACGAGCACGGTGTGGCCAGCATCGACCAGGCGGTGCAGGACGTGGATCAGCTTCTCGACGTCGGCCATGTGCAGGCCGACGGTGGGCTCGTCGAGCACGTAGAGGGTTTTTGTCCAGTTGGATTTCGAGAGCTCGCTCACCAGCTTGATCCGCTGCGCCTCGCCGCCAGAGAGCGTGGGGCTTTGCTGGCCGAGCGTGAGGTAGCCGAGGCCGACGTCCTGCAGGAGCTTCAGGCAGCGCTGGATCGAAGGATGGGCGGCGAAGAATTCGAGCGCCTCGTCGACGTTCATGGCGAGCACTTCGCCTACGTTCTTGCCGCGCATCTTCACGCTCAGCGTATCGGCGTTGAAGCGCGCGCCGCCGCAGGCCTCGCAGGTCACGCGCACGTCGGGGAGGAAGGACATGGCGATTTTCTTCAGGCCCTGGCCTTCGCACTCCTCGCAGCGTCCGCCGCTCGTGTTGAAGGAGAAGCGGCTCCCCGTCCAGCCGCGCATGCGCGCCTCGGTGGTGTCGGCGAAGAGCTTGCGGATCTGGTCCCAGAAGCCGACGTAGGTCGCGGGGCACGAGCGCGGTGTCTTGCCGATCGGCGTCTGGTCGACTTCCAGCACGCGCTCGACCTGCTTGTGGCCTTTCACCGCCTTGCAGCCGACCGACTGCTTGTGGACCAGCGATTCGTACAGCACGTCGCGCGCGAGGGTCGACTTGCCCGAGCCCGAAACCCCGGTGACCGCGATCAGGCGGCCGAGCGGGAAGCTGACGTCCACGCTCTTCAGGTTATGCAGCGTGGCGCATTTGACCTCGAGGCAGCTCTTGGTCGCGCCGCGGCGTGGATGCAGCGGATGCTTGAGCGGCTCGCGCAGGAACCGGCCGGTGAGCGAATCCGGATTGTTGATGAGGTCGTCGGCATGGCCTTGAGCGATGACGCGGCCGCCGAGCTTGCCGGCGCCGGGCCCGAGGTCGATCACATGCTGCGCGCGCCGGATGGTGTCCTCGTCGTGCTCGACGACCACCAGCGAGTTGCCCTTGGCCTCCAGCTTCTCGAGGACGTCGAGCAAAACCTGGTTGTCGCGGTGGTGCAGGCCGATCGTCGGCTCGTCGAGGATGTAGCACACGCCGCGGAGGTTTGAGCCCAGCTGCGCCGCCAGCCGGATGCGCTGCGCTTCGCCGCCGGAGAGGGTCGGCGCCGAGCGGTCGAGGGTGAGGTAGCCAAGGCCGACCTCGCGCAGGAATCCCAGGCGCGAGCGCAGCTCGGCGACCAGATCGCGCGCGATGTCGGCCTCGCGCCCTTCCATTTTTATTCTCGAGAACATTCCCTCCAGCATCGAAACCGGGAAATGGCCATATTCGGCGATGTTCTTGCCGCGCCAGAGCACGGCGAGCGCCTCCGGATTGAGGCGCTTGCCTTTGCACTCGGGGCACGTCTCGTCGATCTCGAGCCAGTCGATCCACGAGTCGAGGACGTTGTCCTCGGCGCCGGTCTTCGAGCGCTCGTCGTCCCATTGCACTTCGTCGATCTGCAGGCCGGTGCCGTAGCAGGCGGCGCACCAGCCGTGCTTCGAGTTGTACGAGAACAGGCGCGGATCCAGCTCGGGAAAGCTCCGGCCGCAGGACCGGCATGCGCGCTTGGTCGAGAACACCTGGACCTCTTTCTCGAGCACGTGGACGACGCCCTTGCCGATCTCGAGCGCCGTGCGAAGCGCATTGCGCATCGCTTCCTCCGCCTTGGCATCGATCTTCAGCGTGAGCACCGGCAGCTCGATGGTGTGCTCCTTGAAGCGATCGATGCGCGGGAACGGCCGCACCGGCAGGAGCTTCCCGTCCACCCGGAGATGCCAGTAGCCCTTGCCCGCCGCCCACTTGGCGAGGTCGGTGTAGACGCCTTTGCGGTTGAGGACGAGCGGGGCCAGGATGCTGACCTGCTTGCCGCGGTACTCCCGCATGATGCGCGCCGCGATCACTTCCGGGCTTTGCGGCTGGATCGGCACTTCGCAGTCGGGGCAGTACTGCGTGCCGAGCTTCACGAAGAGCAGGCGCAGGAAGTGGTGCACCTCGGTCAGCGTTCCCACCGTCGACTTGCGGCCGCCCCGGCTCGTGCGCTGCTCGATTGCTACCGTCGGCGGGATGCCAAAGATGGCGTCCACATCCGGGCGCGAGGCCGCCTGGACGAACTGGCGCGCATAGGCGTTCAACGATTCGAGGTAGCGACGCTGGCCTTCGTTGAACAGGATGTCGAAGGCGAGGGTGGATTTGCCGGAGCCGGAAACCCCGGTGATCACGGTAAAGCGCCCACGCGGGATCTCGACGTCGATGTTCTTGAGGTTGTGCTCGCGCGCGTTGTGGATGCGGATCGCGGTGCCGAGGTACTTGCCGCTGGGCTCCTTCACGGCGATGGGCTGCAGGGAGCCGATCTTGTCCTGGTATTCGCGCAGCGCCTTGCCGGTGTGCGAGCTCTCGTGCGCCATCACCTGCGCCGGCGTGCCTTCGCACACGAGGTAGCCGCCGGCATCGCCGCCTTCCGGGCCGAGGTCCAGGATCCAGTCGGAGGAGCGGATGACGTCGAGGTTGTGCTCGATGACGACCAGCGAGTGGCCGGCGTCGAGGAGCTGGCGGAAGGCGCGCAGCAGCTTGGCGACGTCCTCGAAGTGCAGGCCGGTGGTCGGCTCGTCGAACAGGAACAGCTTGGGCTCCGAGCCCGCCTCGGTGTCGGCCAGATGCCCGGCGAGCTTGAGGCGCTGCGCCTCGCCGCCCGAGAGCGTCGGCACCGGCTGGCCCAGCTTCAAATAATCCAGGCCGACCTCGATCAGCGGCCACAGGCGCTGCTGGAGCTCGGGGTGGTTGTTGAAGAAGCGCGCGGCTTCGGACACCGTCATGTCGAGGACGTCGGCGATCGACTTGCCGCGCACCAATACTTCGAGCACGTCGCTGCGGTAGCGGCGGCCGTCGCAATCCGGGCAGCGCAGGTAGACGTCGGAGAGGAACTGCATCTCGACGTGCTCGAAGCCGTTGCCGCTGCATGCCGGGCAGCGACCGTTGCCGGAGTTGAAGCTGAAGGTGCCGGCGGTATAGCCGCGCTCCTTTGCCGAAGACGACTTGGCGAAGATGTCGCGGATGCAATCGAAGGCGCCGACGTAGCTCGCGGGATTGGAGCGCGTGGTCCGGCCGATCGGCGACTGGTCGACGAGCACGACGTCGCTCACCTGGTGCGCGCCTTTCAGCGCGCGATGGGCGCCGGGCGTCTCGGTCGGCTTGCCTTTATTCTTGAGGAGCGCGGGGTACAGGACATCCTGCACCAGCGTCGACTTGCCCGAGCCGGAAACGCCGGTGACGCACACCAGCCGCTCGAGCGGCAGGCGCACGTCGACGTTCTTCAAGTTGTGCTCGGCCGCGCCTTCGAGCGTGAGGAAGATGCGCGGAGGCGAGGCGTCGCGAACTTCGATCGCCTTCTTGCGGCCGGAGAGGTAGTCGCCGGTGAGCGTGTGCTCGGCCGCGAGCCTGTCCGCCGGCCCGAAGAACACGATCTCGCCGCCGCGCTCGCCGGGTCCGGGGCCCATGTCCAGGATGCGGTCGGCGGCGAACATGATCTGCGGGTCGTGCTCGACCACCACCAGCGAGTTACCCGCGTCGCGCAAACGCTGCATCACCTCGATCACGCGTCCCATGTCGCGCGGGTGCAGGCCGATCGAGGGCTCGTCCAGCACGAACAAGGTGTTGACCAGCGACGTGCCGAGCGCGGTGGTGAGGTTGATCCGCTGCACCTCCCCACCCGACAACGTGCGCGACTGCCGATCCAGCGTCAGGTAGCCCAGACCGACTTCGCACAGATAGCCCAGGCGCGTGCGCACCTCGGTCAGCAGCAGGTCGGCGGCCTCGTCCATGGGCGCGGGCAGCTGGATGTCTTTGAAGAACTCGCGCACCTGCGAGATCGACATCAGCATGAGCTGGTGGATCGAGCGCTCGTCGAGCTTCCACAGCAGCGAGTCGGGCTTTAGGCGCGTGCCGTGGCAGGCCAGGCACTCCGTGTACGCCCGATACTTCGAGAGCAGCACACGGATGTGCATCTTGTAGGCCTTGGTCTCGAGCCACTTGAAGAAGCGGCGCACGCCGTACCAGGTGCCCGGCCAGGACTTCTTCCAGTTCTGCCACTCGGGCTCGCCTTCGAGCACCCAGATGCGCTGCGCTTCCGTCAGATCCCGGAACGGCGTGTCGAGCGGAATCTTCCGCTTCTTGGCGTACTTCTCCAGGTCGTCCTGGCATTCCTTGAAGCTCGGGCTCTGCCACGGGCGCACCGCACCTTCGCGCAGCGTCTTCGACTCATCGGGCACCACGAGCCCGAAGTCGACGCCGATCACTCGCCCGAAGCCCCGGCACGCGTCGCACGCGCCGAGCGGCGAGTTGAACGAGAACGCCGCCGGCGTCGGCTCCGAATAGTGGATGTCGCAATCCGCGCAATGCAGGCCGGACGAAAAGCGATAAATGGGGACAGACCCCATTTCTTCCGGGTAGATGTTCAAGCGGCCCTGGCCCACGCGAAAGGCAGACTCCAGCGCATCCATCACCCGCGGCTTCTCAGTCGACGAGATGCGCACGCGGTCCTGGATGACCTCGACGCACTCCGCAGTTTTTTGGTGGATGCGCGTGTAGCCCTGCGCCTCGAGGAGCTGCAGCACTTCCTTCTCGCTGAAGTTCTTCGGCACCGGGATCGGGAAGGTGATGAGCAGGCGCTGGTCGGGTTGTGTTTTCAGATATTCGAAAACCGTCTGCGGCGTATCGCGCACCACCGGCTTGCCGCAGCCGCGGCAGTGGAGCCTGGCGGCGCGCGCGAAGAGGAGCTTCAGGTGGTCGTTCAGCTCGGTCATCGTGCCGACCGTCGAGCGCGAGGTGCGCACCGGATTGGTCTGGTCGATGGCGATCGCCGGCGGAATGCCTTCCACGGCATCCACCTGCGGCTTGTCCATGCGATCGAGGAACTGCCGCGCGTACGGGCTGAAGGTCTCGACGTAGCGGCGCTGGCCCTCGGCGTACAGGGTGTCGAAGACGAGCGACGACTTCCCCGAGCCCGAAACGCCGGTAACGACGACCAGTTCCCCGGTCGGGATCGCTAGGCTGAGGTTCTTGAGGTTGTTCTGGCGGGCGCCGCGAATGACTATCGCGTCGCCGGAGAGCTGTTCCTGCTTCACCGCCGGCAATTTTACCGGCTCGGAAGCGGGATTTACGGCTGGTTTGGCGCTTCTTCGGCTTTGCTGCCGTTGACGAGCAGGTTACGCATCATCGAGCCGCAGTGGGCACAATGGACCACGCCCGAGGCGTAGAGCTTGAAATCGTCGGCGTCGCAACGCAGGCAGTAGTACTGCGGGCCCCAGTCCTGGGTGACGGCGGGCTGGCGAGCGCCCTTGCGGCGCTTGCGGTATTCGGAGAGCCGCACGACGTTGTCGGCGACGAGTTCGACTGTGTCTTCTAGCGCGTTTTCCATTGCGCAGTCATTTAACCGGCGCAGGGCACAGGCGATCCACCGCGATGCATAGTCCGAGGAGCATGAAGAAAAATCACGACGCTGTCGCTGTAGAGCGACTGGCGGTAACTACGCCCTGATGTAGGCCCAGCCTTCGCGCTGTCTTTTCATGATGTGCGTTACGCCTGTCTTCACATAGGCGATGCCGCTGTACATGTCGTCCTTCTTCACCTTGTTATTGGTCATCGTGTTCTCGCAGGCGATGAGGCCGACGTTGTCATCGAGCGCGCCCGCGAGGCGATCGGCCGCCTTCGACTCCGCCTTCAGCATGTCGAGGCCCGGCCCGTACGCGATGATCTCGATCTGCACGTTGTCCTTGCCGAGCTCGACCTGCACGTTCTTCGCGTTGTTGAGCGCGAGGTTCCACTTCACCGGATCGGCGTCGCTCACCTGGAAGAGCACGCGCTGCTTCGCGGGGGGCTTCTTCTTCTGCTGCGCAAAGGCCGGCGCCGCGCCGGCGAGGCCTAAAAGTCCGAGAACCGATCTACGCTTCATTGCACTTCCTCTCAGCGTGCAGGACCCAAAAAGGGGTCAGAGCAATTTTCCTGTAACACCTAAGGCGGCCCACGTACGTGTTACAGGAAAATTGCTCTGACCCCTTTTTATTCCAGTTCCTCCAGCGTGCGGGGCCAGCTTTTCTTGAGCAGGCGCGATAGTGCCCGGTCTGCCAGTATTTTGCCGCCCGTCTGGCAGCGCGCACAGTAATTAGTCTCGTTTTCAGCGAATACGATGCGCTGCACGGGCGCGCCGCATACGGGGCAAGGCTGGCCGAAGCGGCCATGCACCGCCATGCCTTCCCGGAAGGCGGTCACTTTCTCGGGCAGTCCGTCTTTCGCTTCGGCGCGCAGCTTGTCAATCCACAACTGCATCGTCGCGCGCGTCGCCTCGTACAAGGCGCGCACCTGCTCATCGCTCAAGCTGGAGGAGAGCATGACTGGCGAAAGGCGCGCGCGATGCAGGATCTCGTCGGAGTAGGCGTTGCCGATGCCGGAGAAAAGTCGCGGATCGGTGAGCGCGCGCTTGAGCGTGTGGTTCTCGCTTTTCAGCCGCGCGGCGAAGGCGCCGAGGTCGGCGCTGAAAATTTCGAGGCCGCCGGGGTCGATGCCGGCGAGCGTCGACACAAGGTGCAAAGACGCCCGGCGCTTCGTGCCCGCTTCGGTGAAGGCAAGCGAGCCGTTGTCGAACTCCAGCAGCGCGAGCGTGATGCGCCCGGGCGCCTTTGCCTTCGGCTCTATCCAGCGAAGCCGTCCCGCGATCATGAGGTGCAGCACGAGGTACAGCGGCCCTTCGAGGACCAGCACGATGCGCTTGCCGATGCGCTGGATCCCGGTGACGAGGTTGCCTTCCGCACTGGAGATCGGCGGGACGGCGGTGCGCAGGATGAACGGGTTGAGGATCTTCACGCGCACCAGGCGCCGGCCGCCGATGCGCCGCTCGAGCGCCTCGATATAGACGGTGACGTCGGGCAGCTCGGGCATGCGGTGAGTTTAACGACCTGAATGAATCGGGGTCAGAGCCCTATTTTTAATCGGGCTCTGACCCCGATTTCGTAAATTTCCGATGCTAAGATCGCCGGCCCATGGTGCCTGAACGCCGCGCGGCGAGCGAACTCCTGGCGAAGCTGCGTAGCGGGCAGTTCGTCATCACCGCGGAGATCACGCCGCCGGTGTCCACCGATCCGGCCGAGTTCCTGCGGCGCGCGATGCCGCT
>DATLDY010000336.1:0-5656 GCA_035525655.1 Burkholderiales bacterium | reverse complement strand
ACCGGCGGCAGGTCGAGGGCGTTCTTCTTCAATAGGATTTCGGCAGGCCGAGCACGCGCTCGGCGATGTAGCAGAGGATCAGCTGCGGCGTGATCGGCGCGATGCGCCCGACGAGCGATTCGCGCAGGTAGCGCTCGACGTGATACTCGGCGGCGTAGCCGTAGCCGCCATGCGTCATTACCGCCTGCTGGCAGGCATCGAAGCAGGCTTCGCCGGCGAGATACTTCGCGCCGTTCGCCTCGGCGCCGCAGGGCTTGCCGTTGTCGTAGAGCCATGCGGCTTTCTGCGCCATCAGGCCGGCGGCCTCGAGCGCCAGCCAGTTCTGCGCGAGCGGATGCTGGATGCCCTGGTTCTGCCCGATCGGCCGGTCGAACACGACTCGCTCTTTCGCATACTGCGCGGCGCGCTTGACGGCGCAGCGCCCGAGCCCGACGAGTTCGGCGGCGATGAGGATCCGCTCCGGGTTCATGCCGTGCAGGATGTATTCGAAGCCCTTGCCTTCCTCGCCGATGCGATCGGCCTCGGGCACCGGCAGGCTGTCGAAGAACACCTGGTTCGAGTCGACCGCGTGGCGCCCCATCTTGTCGATCTCGCGTACCTCGATGCGGCTGCGGTCGAAGTCCGTATAGAAGAGCGTCAGCCCTTTTTCGGCTCGCGCGAGGAGCAGCACCTTCTCCGCCACCTGCGCCGTGGAGATCCACACTTTCTGTCCGGAGACGATGTATTTGTCGCCCTTCTTCTCCGCCTTGGTCTTCAGCTTTCGCGTGTTGAGCCCGGTATTCGGCTCCGTTACCGCGAAGCACGCCCGATGCGTGCCCTCGATGAGCGGCGGCAGCATGCGCTTCTTCTGCTCCTCGGTGCCGAACACCACGACCGGGTTCAAACCGAAGTTGTTCAGGTGCACCGCCGAGGCGCCGGAGAACCCGGCGCCCGACTCGGCGATGGCCTGCATCATCACCGCCGCTTCGCCGATGCCGAGCCCCGCTCCGCCGTACGCCTCGGGCATCGCCACGCCCAGCCAGCCGTCGCGCGCGCACGCCTGGTGAAACTCGGTCGGGAACTCGCCGTCGCGATCGCGCGCGAGCCAGTAATCGTCGCCGAAGCGCCCGCACAGCTTCGCGACCGCTTCGCGGATCCTTTCCTGCTCGGGAGTCGGATTGAAGTCCATTAAATTAAATAGGGACAGACCCTAATTTAAAAATAATTGGGGTCTGTCCCTATTTAAATTTTAGGCGGGTCGATCCAGTTGTGGAGCGCGATGCCGCCGTCGACAAGGATCGAAGCGCCGGTGACATAGGCGCCGAAGCGCTCGGAGAGAACGGCGACGGCCATCGCCGCGACGTCGGCCGGAGTGCCGAAGCGCTGCAGCGGGATCTTCTCCACCATGCCGGGCGGCGCGTTGAAGCCGCCGCCGGGAATGGCGCCGGGCACGATCGCGTTCACGCGGATGCCGTGCGGCCCGAGGGCCTTGGCGAGCTCCTTCACCAGCATCGTCTCGCCCGCCTTGGCGGCGCTGTAGTGGGGCAGGTTGCGCGGCGATTCGGCGTGCAGCGAGGTCGTGAGCAGCATGCGGCCTTTCACCTTCGCCGCGATCATGTGCTGCGCGAGCGCCTGGCAAAGCACGAACGCGGCGTCGAGATTCACCCCGAGCATCTCGCGCCATTGCGCCTCGGTGACCGCGAGCACGTGCTGGCTTTCCTGCCGGCGCGGACTCGCGCAGTGCACGAAGACCGACACCGTGCCGAGGTTCTGGATCGCCGTCTCGGCCAACCGGCGTGCGCCCTCTCCCGTGGAAAGATCGCAGCGCACATCGCTGTCTTCGATGTCGGCGCCCAGCACACGGGCGCCTTCGGCCCTGAGCGCGTCCGCCATGCCGCGGCCGATGCCGCGAGCGGCGCCGGTCACGAGGGCGCCTTCGCCCTCGAACAGTTTCAGAGGCCCGCCTTGGCGCGCTTCGCCGCAAGGCGCTCGCGCGTCTTCGCGGTCTCGACCACGAAGCGCACGTGCTTGCCGCGCCCGACCGGCTCGATGGAATCGCTCACGGTGAACTCGAACGTCACCTTGCGCCGGTCGATCTCGGCGATGCGGATTTCCACCACCGCCTTGAGCCCCATCGGCGTCGCCGCGAGGTGATCGATCGTCACATGGGTGCCGACCGAGTCTTCGCCTTCGTCGAGGTGCTGGAGCAGGAAGTCGCGGCAGGTGTACTCGACGTCGCTCACCATGCGCGGCGTGGCATACACCGCGCCTTCCTTGCCCATGAACCCGATGCAGCGCTCCGGGTCCACCACGATCTCGCGCCGCGCGGAGAGCCCGGCCTTCAGCGAAGGTTTCATGCGCGGATTCTACAAGGCTAGAATTCGCTGCTCGTCCATCGCCGGTCCATCCCGCTGAAACGCAAACGCAAGCCCGCCTGGGGAAAACTCGCGGCGGTGGCCCTCGCCATCGCAGCCCTCGCGCTCGCCTGGCGCTACACGCCGCTCTCCGAAGCCATCACCGGCGAGCACCTCGTCGCGTGGGCGCGCGCCGCGCGCAGCCATCCGTGGGCGCCGTTCGTGCTCGTGCTCGCCTACATACCGACCGCCTTCGTGATGCTGCCGCGGCCGGTGCTGACGCTCATCGGGGTCATCGCGTTCGGTCCGTGGGTCGGCTTCGGCCTAGCGATGGCGGGCGTCCTCATCTCTGCGCTGGTCACCTATTACCTGGGCCGGTGGCTGAGCGCCGAGCGCGTGAAAGCCATCGCAGGCGATCACTTCGAGCGCGTGCGGGGGCTGCTCAAGGAGCACGGCTTCGCCGCGATGTTCGCCATCCGCATCGCTCCCATCGCGCCGTTCATCGTTGGCAGCATGCTCGCGGGAGCGGCGCGCACCAACGTGGTCTCCTACAGCGCGGCGACCTTCCTCGGCATGGCGCCGGGCCTGCTCGCGACGAGCGTGTTCGGCACCCAGATCGCCGCGGCCATGGAGGATCTCTCCAGCCTCAACTACTGGGCCATCGGCGCGGCGGTGCTAGTGCTCGCCATAATGACCTGGCTCGCAATGCGATGGCTCCGAAAGAACAGCTCATGAAATGGCTCCTCGCCGCCGCTTTGCTGCTGATCGGCGCAGCGCACGCGCAGGTCACGCTGGTTCATGTGCACGGCCTTTCCTACAGTCCCGACGGCCAGCGCCTGGTGATCCCGAGCCATCACGGCCTGGCCGTTTACGAGAACGGGAAATGGTCGAAGGCACCGGGACCGCAGCACGATTACATGGGCTTTGCCGCGACCTCGAAGTCGCTCTACAGCAGCGGGCACCCCGCGCCCGGCTCTGGATTGGTGAATCCTTTCGGCCTGCTGCGCAGCCGCGACGGCGGCAAGACCTGGGACAAGCTCGGCCTCGAGGGCGAGAGCGACTTCCACCTGCTCGCGACCAGCTGGCACGCGAATGCGATCTACGTGTGGAATGCGGCACCCAACTCGCGCATGCCGCGCGCCGGACTGCACTACACGCTGGACGACGGGCTGGCGTGGAAAGCGGCGGCCGCCAAAGGCATCGACGGCGATCCGTTCGCGCTCGCGGCTCACCCGCGGGACGCGAAATCGGTCGCCATGGCGACGTCCAAGGGCGTTTATGCATCGAGCGATGCGGGCGAGACGTTCACTGCGCGCACCAGCCAGCAGGGCACGGCAGTGTTCTACGATCTCGACGGCAAGCACCTCTGGTACGGCAGCTACGACGGCCGGCAGCCGCACCTTGCGCGCGCGCCCCTCGATGGCGGATCGCCTGCGCAATTCAAGCTGCCGCCGCTAACCCAGGACGCGGTGGCCTACATCGCGCAGAACCCGGTACGGCACGCCGAGTACGCGCTCGCCACGTTTCAGCGCAACGTCTACCTCAGCACCGACGCGGGCCGTACCTGGAAGGCGATAGCCGAGGCCGGCCAGACCCGTCCGAACTAGAACCGCGTGTTCAGGCCGACGGCGATCGCATGGCGCGCGACGAGCTGCACGCCGTTCACGTCCTGGTAGAGCGGCAGCTGGACAAAAGCGTAAGCCTGGACCTGGCGCGAGAATGCGTAGCTGAGGCCCGGACTGAGGAACAGGAACTTGCCGCCGCTGTCGGCCGGCTCCGCTTCGGCGCCGCGATCGCGCGCCTTGAAGAGTGCATTGAGCTGCAGCAGCGCGCCGAGCTTGTCGCCGAGCTCGTAGCGGCCGCCGAGGTCGAGGTTCAGGCGATGGCCGGGGCGGTACTCATCGCGCGCATTCATCGGCAGCTGGGTGAGCGCCTGCACGAACCACGACAGGTCCCGCGCCGGCAGCGCCACCGAATAGGAAGCGCCGGCGACGAAGTCCGTCGTGCCGCTGCCGGGCTGCAGGCTCGGCTCGGCGAGCTCGCCGCCGGAATTGCGCACGTTGGTCTGGCCGGTCGGCAGCTTGATGCCGAAGCTCACGCCGGACGTGGAAAGCGCGTGCGTGTCGTGGTTCTCGCTCGAGGTGAGCCGGCGCCGCGCCATGACGCGCATGTCGCCCGGGCGCGTGAAGTCCCAGCTATCGAAGATCTGCCCTCCGCCATGGTTGTGGATGTGCTCGTGGTGGCGATCGACGATTGGCAGCAGGACGTTTACGCCCCAATCCTGGTTGATCGTGTAGTCGAGCGTCGCGAGCAGGTTGTGGTTCACCGTGAGCTGCTCGTCGTGGTGGTGCGGGAGCTCGCCGACGCCGACGTTGCGCCGCCCGGCGCGCGGCTGGTCCTGGCGAATCGATTCGTAGCGCAGGTCGAGGCGCGCGCCCGGCTCGAGCCATGCGCCGTGCGAGTCCCAGCTCGTATTGACCGAGCAGAATGCGGCGCCGCAGGATGCGAACGCGGCAGTGGGCAGCCAGAGCAGGGCCGCGAAGAAAGCCTTGAACATTTTCTCTCCCAAACGGTTGGAGACTGCTGCAAACCGGTCTCAGGAGAGGGGCGGCGGACCTCGCGGCGAAAAGCCGAGCAGCGCCCACGAGCGGAACGCCGCAACGGCGATATGAGGGAAGAGGCCTGTCGGACGAACGATCGCGACCTCCCGCGACGGCGCGGCGGCGATGGCGATCGGCTGGAACGATGGCGTGCAGGACAGCCCGTGGCACGAGCACAGCTCCTGTCCGCCACCGGTCGGGCAATGCGCAGCGGCGGCAACCGCGACGACGACGCGCTCGGCTGCCGGGACGACGGCCGTTTCGGCTACATCGGTAGAGTGGTGCCCGCCATGCGCGCCCGCCGCCAGCGGTGCGGCGGCGAAAGCGAGGAAGATCAGCAGGCGAATCATGCGGCGCCCAGTGTAACGCCCCCGGGAACTACAGCTTCACATTGCGCAGGCGCAAGGCGTTGCTGACGACCGAGACCGAGCTCATCGCCATCGCCGCGCCGGCGAAGATCGGCGAAAGCAGGATGCCGAAGAACGGATACAGCACGCCGGCGGCTATCGGCACGCCGAGCACGTTGTAGACGAAAGCGAAGAACAGGTTCTGCTTCACGTTGCGCATCGTCGCGCGCGACAGGCGGATGGCCTTCGCGATGGCGCGCAGGTCGCCTTTGACGAGCGTGACGCTGGCGCTCTCGATCGCGACATCGGTGCCCGTGCCCATGGCGATGCCGACGCTGGCCTGGGCAAGCGCCGGCGCATCGTTGATGCCGTCGCC
>DATLDY010000333.1:0-5824 GCA_035525655.1 Burkholderiales bacterium | reverse complement strand
AGCGGCAGCTTGTCCTGGGCGTGAGCCGCGCCCGCCAGTGCTAGCGCGATCAGCAGCGCAAACTGCCGCATGGCTACTTCGGCTTGTAATCGGCGATGTGCTGGTGATCGCCGTAGAACTCATTGGGCTTGGTGAAGAAGCCGAGCACGACCGCGCCATTGGGCGCCGTATTGACGTGCGTGCTGCCAGCATCGCGCCAGGTGTAATTGCCGGCCGTGACCTCGCCGTCGTGGTCGATGATGCTGCCCTCGAGGACGAAAGCCTGCTCGATGCCCATGTGCTGGTGCAGCGGGATCTTGGCTCCCGGCGCCATGCGCACCATCACGGTCGACATGCCGCTCGCCGGATCCTTGAACAGCACCTTGATCTCGACGCCGGGGAAAGGTCCTGGCGCCCAAGGCATCGCCTTGACGTTCACGAGGTGCGAGCGCCCGGAGGCGATTTTCTCTTCGACTGGCAGGTCTTCGATGGCTGGCTTCATGTTTTGCATTATCGCATCACGCTGCGCGGCCGAGATAGAGGTCGACAATGCGCTCATGGCTGCGCAGCTCGCCCGTCGGTCCCTCGAGCACGAGGTGGCCGCTTTCCAGCACGCAGCAGCGCTCGGCGAGCGCGAACGCGAGGTCGGGGTTCTGCTCGACGAGGAGCATGGCGATGCCGGTTTGCTTGATCCGCTGCAGGACGGCCTGGATCTGCGCCACGACCAGCGGCGCGAGGCCCATCGACGGCTCATCGAGCAGCAAGGCTCGCGGACGCGACATCAACGCGCGGCCGATGGCCAGCATCTGCTGCTCGCCGCCGCTCAGGGAGCCGGCGTGGGCCGTGGCGCGCTCGGCGAGGATCGGGAACAGCTCGTACACCTCGGAGAGGCGCGCCTGCACGTCGCGCTGGCCGTCGCGTCTGGCGAAAGCGACGTGGCCACCGAGGAGGAGGTTGTCGCGCACGCTCATCGGTCCGAGGACCTGGCGGCCCTGCAGGACCTGCGAGATGCCGAGCGCGACTATTTCGTGCGGCGGCATGCCGCCGATCTGCCGGCCGGAGAAGTCGATGTCCCCAGCCGAGGGCCGCAGGAAACCGGAGATCGTGCGCAGCAGGGTCGTCTTGCCGGCGCCGTTCGGGCCGAGAAGCGCCACGCATTCGCCTTCAGCCACGGCGAGCGTCACATCGAAGAGCACCGACACCGTCCGATAGCCGGCCCGCAGGTTGCGCACGCCAAGCATCATGAGCCGAGATAGGCGCGCTGCACTTCGCGGTTCGCTTGCACTTCCGCGGGCGAGCCAGCGGCAAGCAGTTTTCCCTTGTCCAGCACCAGCACGCGCGAGGCGATCGACATGACAAGGCGCATGTTGTGCTCGACCAGCAGGACCGTGATGCCGCGCCCGGCGATGGTCGCAACGAGGGCTCGCAGCTCCTCGGTTTCCGCGCGCGATAGGCCGGAAGCCGGCTCGTCCATCATGACGAGCTTCGGATGCGAGGCGAGGGCGCGTGCCACTTCCACGCGGCGCTGCAGGCCGAAGGGCAGCGTTCCCACCGCGGCGTCGGCGAGCTGAGGCAAGCCGAGCCCGTGCAAGAGCTCGATGGCTTCTGCGCGCAATTGCACTTCCTCCCGCGCGGCGCGCGGCAGATGGAGCGCGCTTTCGATCAGGTTGATATGGCCGCGAGGCGTGGCACCGACGAGGACGTTCTCCAGCACGCTCATCGTCGGGAAGAGCTGCGGCGTCTGGAACGTGCGCGCGATTCCGGCGCGGCAGATGTCGTCGGCGCGCTCGCCGGTGATGTCGGTCCCGCCGAAGAGCACGCGCCCGGAGCTCGGCGGCGTGACGCCGGACGCGACGTTCAGCAGCGTGGTCTTGCCGGCCCCATTGGGGCCGATGAGCGCGGTGACCGAGCCTTCCTCCACGCTGCACGACACGCCGTCCACGGCGCGCACGCCGCCGTAATGCCGCGTCAGCTGCTCGATCTGCAGGATCATTTTTTCTTCGGCACGGCCGCCATGAGCAGGCCGGCGAGTCCCTTGGGCACGAACATCACGGAGGCGAGGAACAGCACGCCAAAGATGAGGGGGCTGTAGCGCTCATAGGAAGCGAGCGCGATCGGCAGCACGGTCACCAGAACGGCGCCGATTAGCGCGCCGAGGAAGCTGTCGCGGCCGCCGACGGCAAGGATCATGACGATCAGGATCGAGAACTGCACGGTGAAGCTGTCCGGGCTGATGAAGCCCAGGTAGTGCACGAAAAGCGCGCCCGCCAGGCCGGGCAGCACGGCGCCGATGGTGAACATCCACGCCTTGTAGCGGGCGACGTGCACGCCGCAGCTCGCCGCGCCGATCTCGCTTTCGGCGAGCGCACGCAGCCCGAGGCCGAGGCGCGACTTGACGATGTTGGCGCCGATCCAGGCCGACAATAGGGCGAGGGTCCACACCAGATAGTAGTAACGCCCCGGCGTGCTGAAGCTGAAGCCGGCCAGGGAGGGCGCCGGCAGCTCGACGATCCCGGTCGATCCGCCGGTGATGGCAGTGTTCGCGCGAATCAGCGTAATCAGGATTTCGCCGAACGCGAGCGTTGCGATGGCAAGGTATACCGCGCGCAGCCGCAGCAGGGGACGCGCGAGCAGCCAGCCTGTCACGCCGCAAAGCACTGCGGCGGCGACAAAGCCGATGAACACCGGGACGCCGAGCTTCACCGCGAGCAGCGCCGACGTATAGGCGCCCAGGCCGTAGAACGCGGCCGGGGCAAGCGACAGCTGGCCGCCGATACCGAAGATGAGCGTGAGGCCGACGCAGACGGTGTAGTAGATGCCCACCAGGATGGCCAGGTGCAGCGCCGACGCATAGCCGCCGAAGACGAGCGGAAAGACGAGCACCAGGATGGCGAGGGCCGTCCTCATTCAGGCCTGCCGCGCGAAGGCGGTGAACAGGCCCTGCGGGCGCAGGACGAGAAGCAGGATCAGGATCGCCGACGCGATGACGCCCTGGTAGGTGGACGAGATGTATCCGCTCGCCATCGCTTCGATGATGCCGAGCAGAAAGCCCCCGGCCACCGCGCCGGCCGGGCTCGCCATGCCACCAAGCACTGCGGCGGTGAAGCCTTTCAGCGTCATCAGAAGGCCGGTTTGCGCGCTGGTCGAGATCAACGGGGTGAGCAGCGCGCCGGCGAGGCCGCCGAAGGCGGCCGCAAGCGTGAAGGCGAGGACGATCACATAGCGCGCATTGATGCCGAGCGATGCCGCCACGGTGCGATCCACCGCGGTCGCGCGCATGGCACGGCCCCATCGTGTACGCGTCAGGAAAAGGGAGAAAAGACCCAGGCCCGCCAGGATCACCGTCACGATCATGATGCTGTCCGGCCCGAGCGTGGCACCGTGGATGCGAATGGGATCCACCTTGACGAGCGAATCGAGGATCACCGGATCGGTGCCCCACACCACCACCGCAACTGCCTCGGTCACCACGCTCAGGCCCAGCGTGACCAGGATCAGGGGGAATTCGCCGGCGGCCAGCATCGGCAGGATGAACAGCCGTCCGAAGACGGCGCCGGTCGCTGCCGCTGCGACGACGCCCGCCAGCATGGCAAGCGGCACGGGCCAGCTCAGCGCCGCGTTCAGGGTGGCGGCCACCATGCCGCCGATCATGACGAACTGGCCCTGCGCGAAATTGACGATGCCGCAGCTCGAGTAGACGATCGACACGCCCAGCGCGACGAACGCGTAGATCGCGCCGATCGTCAACCCGGAGATGAGGAACTGCAGGGCCGCCGAGGCGTCCACCCTGATCCCGCGCTACTTCGCCAGCACGTACCTGCCTTTGACGAGCTGGATCATGACCAGCGTTTCGCCGGTCGGCGCGTTGCGGTTCTTGTAGTTCACCACGGTGCCCGCGCCTTCGAACTGCAGGGCCGCGATGGCGTCGCGCACTTTCGCGCGCGTGTAAGGCGGATCGGTCCGCTTCAGGGCCTCCACTACGATCTTGACGAGGTCGTAGCCCACCGCCTCGAAGGAGTTCGGCTCCGGATTGGCGGGATTCGCCTTCGCGTAGGCGCTGATGAATGCCTGCTGGCGCGGCAGGCCTTCGCTGCCGGCGATCTGCGAAGTGACGACGAGCCCTTCCGCGACCGGGCCGGCGAGCTTCACGGTGACATTGCCGTCCATCGAGATCGGCGCGACCAGAGGCTGGTTCATGCCGAGCTGCCGCGCGTTCTTGATGACCAGCGAGCCGCCGGGGTTCGCGAACCAGACCACGATCAGGTCCGGATTCGCCTGCCGGATCTTGGTGAGCTGCGCGGTGAAGTCGCGGTCGCCGTCGGCGCCGCGCTCCTCCGCCACGATCTCGACGCCGTGCTTCGGAGAGAACTCGCGCAGGAATTTCGAGCCCTGCTCGCCGTACTCGCGCTCGACGCGGATCAGGCCCAGGCGCTTGTACCCCTTCTTCTGCGCGTATACGAGGATCGAGCGCGCCATCTCCGAGAAGTCGGCGAGGGTGAAGAAACTGTAGCGCCACTTCGCCTGCGTTTCGCTGAGGAGCGCGGTCGGCGTGACGTACGGCACGGCGAGCTTTTCGACCGTTGCGCCAATCGAATTCGACGCCGGCGCGAAGTTGCCGCCGATGATGGCCATGACGTCCGCATTACCCGCGAGGCGCACCGCCAGGCTAGCGGCCAGCTCGGGCTTGCTTTCGGAATTGAGCGCCACCAGCTCGATCGGCCGGCCGCGCACGCCGCCGGCCGCATTCACCTCGGCGACCGCCATGTCGATGCCGACGCGCGCGTACTGGCCCAGGGGTGCCACCGGTCCGCTCTGATCGAGGATCGCACCGATGCGAATCGGCTCGGCCGTTTGCGCCGATGCGCCTCCAGCGGTGACCAGCAAAGCGGCAATGAAATACAGCAGGCCAATGCGACGAGCCATCACTCCTCCAGGGTTGTTTTGTTTACTGCCAGGCGCGGTTGTCGACCGTGCTCTCATAAGTCGCGCCGGCGGGCACCAGCCCCCAGTCGCGCGTCCACTCGTAGGTATGCTGGAAGCGCTCGCGGGTGTAGGGCTCCGGCGGCGCATTCAGGATGCGCGCGAGCTTCAGGTCCTTCAGCTCGATCATGCCGCCGGCTTCCTCGACGAGATAGTGCGCGTACTTCTGCGGATTCCTGTCGATCGCCTTGGCCGCCTCGGCCTCGGCGAGGAACATCTTGTGCAAAGTGGGGCCGTCGAGCTCGTCGCCCGCCGCCTCGCTGCGGGTGGAGTGCGATTCCATCAGCACGCGCAGGCCCTGCTTCTCGGCCACGCTGATCCACGGCTCCATCAGGCTCACCGCGGCGACCTCGCCGCGCTTCAGCGCCTCGATGCGCTCGCGCATGGTGCCGGCGAAGGTGGTGGTGATCTGCTCGCGCTTGAGGAATCCTTCGAGCAGCTTGAGCGTGGTGAAATGCGAGCCGTTGAACGGGCTTACGCCGATCTGCTTGCCTTTCAGCTGCTCGGGCTCGTAGATGCCGGCCTTCGGGTCGGTGACCAGGGCAAAGGTGGACATGGCCGAGCCGAGCGCGACGATCTTCGCCGGGCGGTGGCCCTTCTCGACGTTCGATTCGACCGCGCGCTTCATGATGCCCCACTCGCACATGCGGAACTGGTCGCACGCGCCCTGGTCGTAGAGCGCCTCCATCGTGCGCTGGAAGATGTTCGAGCGCAGCGCCTGGTGGTCGGAGTCCTTCTGGCCGGAGCCCGGCGTCTTCAGGATCTCGACGTCGAGGCCCTGGTCGTTGAAGAAGCCTTCGTCGCGCGCCACGAGAAGCGGCAAGTCGTGGATCGCGTTCATCATCGATGCCCTGACCTTTTTCAT
>DATLDY010000331.1:0-14712 GCA_035525655.1 Burkholderiales bacterium | reverse complement strand
GGAAGGCTTCTCGATGGTCATCACGACCATCCCAATCGTGTTCCCCATCGTCAAGCACCTTGGCTATGACCCGATCTGGTTCGGCGTGATCATTACCATGCTGGTGGAGATCGCCATGATCAGCCCGCCCGACGGCACGGTGCTCTACGTGCTGCAGGGCATGCGCTCGGATCGCGGCTCGATCGCGGATGTGTTCCTGGGCGTAACCCCTTTCGTGGTTCTCTACATCCTTGCTATTTTCGTGCTCATGGCGATTCCCGACATCGCCCTGTGGCTCCCCCGTATCCTTGCCTGAAGCTTCACTGAAATGATCAATCGCTGGCAGTTCTGGATCGACCGCGGCGGCACTTTTACCGACGTCGTCGCGCGCCGCCCCGATGGCGCGATCGTTACCCACAAGCTCCTTTCCGAAAATGCGGGCCGGTACCGCGACGCCGCGCTGGCCGGCATTCGGCAACTGCTTTCCGTGGAACCAGACCAACCCATTCCACAAGGGCTGATCGAATCCGTGAAGATGGGAACGACGGTCGCGACCAATGCGCTGCTCGAGCGCAAGGGCGAGCCGACAATCCTCTTCACCACGCGCGGCTTCCGCGACGCGCTGCGCATCGCCTACCAGAACCGCCCGCGCCTTTTCGACCGGCACATCGTGCTGCCGGAGATGCTGTACGCGAAGGTGGTCGAGGTCGAGGAGCGGGTCGGCGCGCGGGGCGAAGTCGTGCTGCCGTTGGATGTCGACCAAGCCAGAAGCGATTTGCAGGCGGCGTACGGTGAAGGCTACCGGTCGATCGCGATTGTCTTCATGCACGGCTATCGCTTCGCTGCCCACGAGCGGCGCGTCGCGGAGCTGGCGCAGGAGATCGGCTTCACGCAAATCTCGGTGTCGCATCGCGTGAGCCCGCTGATGAAGCTCGTCGGCCGCGGCGACACCACGGTGGTCGATGCGTACCTGTCGCCGATCCTCGGCCGCTACGTGAGCCAGGTCGCCTCCGAGCTCGAGGGCGTGCGCCTTTTCTTCATGCAATCGAGCGGCGGGCTCACCGACGCGCGCCGCTTCCAGGGAAAGGACGCCATCCTTTCGGGGCCGGCGGGCGGCATTGTGGGGGCCGCGCGGACCTCGGAGCGCGCGGGGTTCGAGCGCATCATCGGCTTCGACATGGGCGGCACATCGACCGACGTGTCGCACTACGCCGGCGCCTTCGAGCGCGAGTTCGAGACGCGGGTCGCCGGCGTGCGCATGCGCGCGCCGATGATGTCGATCCACACCGTTGCCGCGGGCGGCGGGTCGATCCTGCATTTCGATGGCGCACGTTACCGCGTGGGCCCGGACTCGGCCGGCGCGAATCCTGGCCCGGCAAGCTATCGCCGCGGCGGCCCGCTGGCCGTCACGGACGCGAATGTGATGCTCGGCAAGATCCAGCCGCATTACTTTCCCCACGTTTTTGGTGCGAAAGGCGATCAGCCGCTCGATGCCGGCGTAGTGGCGCGCGAATTCGAGAAGCTGACCCGGACCATCGGCGACGGCCGCAGCGCCGAGCAGGTGGCCGAGGGATTCGTCCAGATCGCGGTGGGCAACATGGCGAACGCGATCAAGTACATCTCGGTGCAGCGCGGCCACGACGTGACGCGCTATACCCTTTGCTGCTTCGGCGGCGCCGCCGGCCAGCATGCCTGCCTTGTCGCCGATGCGCTGGGCATGACCCGGGTGTTCATCCATCCGCATGCCGGCGTGCTTTCGGCCTACGGCATGGGACTCGCCGACCAGACCGCGATGCGCGAGCGCGCGGTCGAGATGAAGCTCGATGCCTCCAACAAGCTGAATGATGCGGCCGAGGAGCTCGCGGTGCAGGCGAGGCAGGAACTCGCGCTGCAAGGCGTCCCGGCCGACCGGGTGCGCGTCGAGCGGCGTGTGCATTTGAAGTACGACGGCACCGATACCGCGCTCATCGTCAAGCTGGCGTCGCTCGACCAGATGGTGGCCGAGTTCGAAGCCGCTTACCGCAAGCAGTTCTCCTTCCTCATGCCGGGGCGCGCCCTGATAGCCGAGGCGGTGTCGGTTGAGGCCATTGCGCCGGGCGATGCCCCGCAGGAGGCGCCCGCGCCGCGCCGCGCGTTGGCGAAGCCGGTCGACAAGGTGCGGATGTTCACGGCCGGCGCATGGCACGAGACGCCGCTCTATCGGCGCGAGCAGCTCGCGGCCGGACAGGCGATCGACGGCCCGGCGATCATCGCGGAAGCCAATGCGACCACGGTGGTCGAGCCCGAATGGCGCGTCACGGTTACCGCGCTGGACCACTTGGTGCTCGAGCGGGTGAAGGCGCGCAAGTCCGAGCACGCCATCGGCACGCAAGTGGATCCGGTGCGGCTAGAGATCTTCAACAACCTCTTCATGTCGATCGCCGAGCAGATGGGCCTGCGCCTGCAGAACACGGCTTACTCGGTGAACATCAAGGAGCGCCTCGATTTCTCCTGCGCCATCTTTGACGGGTCGGGAAATCTGATCGCTAACGCGCCGCACATGCCGGTGCACCTGGGCTCGATGAGCGAGTCGATCAAGACGGTGATCCGCGAAAATGCCGGGCGCATCAAGCCCGGCAATGTCTATGTGCTGAACGCGCCGTACAACGGCGGCACGCACCTGCCGGATGTGACCGTGATCACGCCTGTTTTTTCAAATCACTCTGTTTTGTTCTACGTGGGCTCCCGCGGCCACCACGCCGATATCGGCGGCATCACGCCGGGGTCGATGCCGCCGGGCTCGAAGGTGGTGGAGGAAGAGGGCGTGCTCATCGACAACTTCCTCCTCGTGGAGGAGGGCCGGTTCCGCGAGCGCGAAACCATCGCGCTTCTCAGGTCGGGACGCTATCCGGTGCGCAACGTCGAGCAGAACATCGCCGACCTTCGCGCGCAGATCGCGGCGAACGAGAAGGGCGTGCAGGAGCTCGGCCGCATGGTCGACCAGTTCAGCCTCGACGTCGTGCAGGCCTACATGGGGCACGTGCAGGACAACGCCGAGGAGTCGGTCCGGCGCGTGATTGGCGTTCTGAAAGACGGCGCCTTCGACCTGCCGCTCGACAACGGCGCGCGCATCAAGGTAAAGGTCAGCATCGGTGCCGACCGGCGCAGCGCGACGATCGATTTCACCGGCACGTCAATGCAATTGCCGAACAATTTCAATGCGCCGTCGGCGGTGTGCATGGCGGCGGTGCTCTACGTCTTCCGCACGCTCGTCGATGCGGATATTCCGCTCAACTCGGGCTGCCTGAAGCCCCTGAAGGTGATCATTCCGGACGGCTGCATGCTGCGGCCGCGCTACCCGGCGGCGGTCGTCGCCGGCAACGTGGAGACTTCCCAGTGCCTGACGGAGGCGCTGTATGGCGCGCTCGGCGTCATGGCGTCCGCGCAGGGAACGATGAACAATTTCACGTTTGGCAACGCGCGCTACCAGTACTACGAGACCATCGGCGGCGGGTCCGGCGCCGGCCCGGGCTTCGATGGCGCGGACGTGGTGCAGACCCATATGACCAACTCGCGCCTCACCGATCCCGAGGTCCTCGAGTGGCGCTTCCCGGTGCGGCTCGAGAGCTTCGAGATCCGCCGCGGCTCCGGCGGCCGCGGCCGCTGGCACGGCGGCAACGGGGCTGTGCGCCGCGTGCGGTTCCTCGAGCCGATGACTGCCGCCATCCTCTCCGGACACCGCCTCGTGGCGCCGCACGGCATGGCGGGTGGCGCGGCCGGATCACCGGGGCAGAACTATGTGTTGCGCGCAGCCGATGGCACGAGCGGCTCGCGATCCGAGCTCGGTCCGTTCGACCAGACCGAGATGGCGGCCGGCGATACGTTCGTTATAGAGAGTCCGGGCGGCGGCGGGTACGGCTCCCCCGGCTAATATAATGAGCCACTAAGAAATGAATCCGACCGCCATCTATTCGAAGTCGGGCAAGGGAGTCCAGGAAGCTTCGGGCAAGACGAGCCTACTTCAGCGGACAGACCGTGCCGTCCTGTCCGCGATCGACGGGCGCGCGAACCTTGGCGAAGTCGCGCAGAAGGTCGGCAAGACCTTCGACGCCGCTTTCCAGAAGCTGATCACCCAGCTCGACAAGGACGGCTTCATCCGGGAAGTCTCGGCGGGTGCGGCCGCTGCCCCGCCTGCTGCCGCGGCTCGGCCCGCGGCGGCCAAGCCCGCTGCCCCGGCGCCCTCGGGCGACCTTGGCGCCGATCTCGATTTCAGCTCGATGGGTGGCGGTTCGAAGCCGGCGCCGGCACCGTCGCGGCCTGCCGCGCCGCCCCCGCCGCCGCCACGCCCCGCCGCCCCGCCGCCCCGTCCCGCGGCGCCGCCGGCGCCGCCACCGCCGCCGACTACGCCCACCCCGGCTGCCAAGGAACAGCAATCCGCACTCAACAAGGCGCGCGAGGAAGCCGAGGCAAAAGCGCAGGCCGAGCGCGAGCGCATCAAGGCGGAAGTCGAGGCCAAGACGCGCGCCGAGATGGAAGCCAAGATGCGCGCCGAGGCCGAGAAGAAGCTCAAGGACGAAGTCGCGTCCAAGGCGACGGCGGAAGCCGAGGCCAAGGTCAAGGCCGCGCGCGACGTCGCATTGCGCGCCGCCGAGGCTAAGGTCAAGGCCGAGGCAGAGGCCAAGGCCAAGCTCGACGCCGAGCGCAAAGCGCGTGAAGACACGGAGCGCCGCCTCGAAGCCGAGCGCAAGGCGAAGGAAGAATCTGAGCAGAAGGCGCGCCGCGAGGCGGAAGAGCTCAGGCAGCGCCTGGAGGAAGAGCGCAAGGCGCGCGAGGAAGCCGAGCGCAAGGCGAAGGAAGAAGCCGAGCGCGTGCGGCGCGAGCTGGAGGAAGAGCGCAAGCGGCTCGAGGCCGAGCGCAAGCGCGAGGAGGAGGAGCGGGCCGCGCGCAAGAAGCACGAGGAGGCCGAGCGCGAGCGCGAGCGTTTAGAAGCCGAGGCCCGCCGCCGGCAGCGCGAGGAGGACGAGCGCAAGGAGGAAGAAGAGCGTGCCGCCAAGCGCAAGAAGCGCGAGGAAGAGGAAGCCGAGCGCGAGCGCGAGGAGGCCGCGCAGCGCGAGGCCAAGCGCAAGCAGCGCGAGGAGGAAGATGCGCGCGAGCGGCAGGAAGAAGCCGAGCGCGAGGCACGTCGCAAGCAGCGCGAGGCAGAGGCCGCGCAAGCAGCGGCCGCGCGTCCGACGCCCAAACCGGCACCCAAGGTAGAAGCCAAAAAGGAGAGCTTCGGCGACTCATTGCTGGCCGACCTCGACTCGTTCACCAACCGCGACGAGGAAGATCTCAAGGCGAAGGCGGAAGAGGAGCGCAAGGCCAAGGCCGAAGCGCAGCGCCGCCAGCAAGAGGAGGCGGCGCGCGAGGCGAAGGAAGAGGCCGAGCGCCAGCGCCGCGAGGATGAGGACCGCCGCCGCCAGGAAGAGGAAGCGCGCCGCGCGCGCGAGGAAGAGGAGCGCCGCGCCCAGGAGGAAGAGCGGCGCAGGCGCGAGGCCGAGGAGATCCAGCGCAAGGCGGCCGCCGCGACCGCCGCCGCGATGGCGAAGGAGGGCAAGGCGCCGAAGACCGGGGCGGCGAAGGCCGAGGACATCCCGGTGACCGACGACGACCTCGACATGGACGAGGTCAAGAAAGAGCAGGCCGCGCTCGCCCGGGCGAAGCCCAAGGAGCCGGAGGCGAAGCCCGAGAAAAGGAAAAAGGCGCCGGTCGCCGACGACTCTGTCCGGCTGCGCAAGCCCGCGAACTGGGGCAAGCGCATTGTCGTGACCCTGGGCCTCGTGCTCGTCATCGGCCTGGTCGCCGTGCACGTAATGCCGCTGCCGACTCCTGACTACGAGCGCGCCGCCACCGAAGCGCTGGGCCGACCGGTCAAGATCGCAAGCGCAAAGGTGTGGCTCCTGACGGGACCGGAGGTGCGCTTCGAAGACGTGCGCATCGGCGACGCGAAGATTGCGCATGTCGCCGCGGCCGTGGCGATCGGCTCGCTTTTCGGTGACCGCAAGGAATTCACGCGCGTCGACCTCGACGGCCTGACGATCCCGCAACAGGCGCTCGGGGAATCGCTGTTCGCTACCGTGAAGACCGACAACTTCGTGATCCACCGCATCGTGGTGAAGAACCTCGAGCTCCCCGGGCCGGCCGTGATGCCCAAAAGCCTGCTCGCCGACATCGCCCTCGACGCGAAGGGCGCGGTGGGTACGGCAACGGTGCGCGGACCGGACGGCCTGGTGGCGAAGATCGTGCCGAAGCAGGAGGCGTTCGAGTTCGACGTCGTCGCCGCGGGATTCACGCTGCCCATCGCGCCGGAGATCACGCTGTCGAAGTTCGGGATGAAGGGCACGGCCACGCCGCGCGGCATGAAAGTCGACGAGTGGGGCGGCGCCATCTTCAACGGCGGCATCTCCGGCACGGCGAACATCCGCTGGGGCGGCACGTGGAACGTGGACGGAGTAGTGACCGTGCGCGGCATCAACGCCGCCGTGTTCGCGCCGGCGCTTGTTTCCGGCGGCACCGGCGAAGGCACCGGCCGGTTCTCGATGACTGGGCCCGATCCGGCGAAGCTCGGCTCCGCGGGGCGGCTGGATGGCAACTTCACCATCACGCAGGGCACGCTAGGCAGCTTCGACCTCGCGCGCGGCATCCAGAGCAGCGGCAAGCAGGCCGCCGGTACGACGCCATTCACCGAGATGACAGGGCAGGCGGTGTACGACCGCGGTGCCGTGGCGCTGCGCAACGTGAGCATCGGTGCGGGTGCGCTCAATGCCGGCGCGAGCGCCGACATTGCCGCGAGCGGCGCGCTCTCCGGCCGCATCGTCGCCGACATGAAGACCTCGTCGCGTTCCCTGCAAGCGACGATCTTGCTCGGCGGCACGGTGAAGGAGCCGCAGGTCCGCAACTAGTGCCACAGATCCTTCAGCTCCGCGGGCCGCGCGCGGCTTCGGAGTTCCGCCTCGCCAAGCTCGTCGCAGCGCTGCAAAAGGTCGACCCGGGCGTCCGCTCGGTCCGCGCCGAGTACCGCCATTTCGTCGAGCTCGAAGGATCATTGACGCAAACGGAGCACGCGCTCCTCGAACGCCTCCTCGACTATGGCGAGCGGCCGGCGGATGCGGGCGGCACCCTCTACCTCGTGGTCCCACGCCTGGGCACCCTTTCGCCGTGGTCCTCGAAGGCAACCGACATCGCGCAGAACTGCGGACTCGCTACCGTGAAGCGCATCGAGCGCGGGACCGCCTACACCATCGATTCGAGCAACGCCGGCATCGCCGCGCTGCTGCACGATCGCATGACGGAGACGGTGCTCGGCTCCTTTGACGAGGCAGCGCAGCTTTTCCAGCATGTGCTGCCACGGCCCCTTGGATTCATCGCCGTAAAGGACCTCAAAGCGGCGAATGCCCGGCTGGGCCTGGCGCTGAGCGAGGACGAGATCGAGTATCTGGAGCGCGCCTACCGCTCGATCGGCCGTGACCCGACGGATGCCGAGCTGACGATGTTCGCGCAGGCGAATTCCGAGCACTGCCGCCACAAGATCTTCAACGCCGACTGGATCGTGGACGGCGAGCGCCAGCCGCAGTCCCTCTTCGCGATGGTCCGCCATACGCACGCGGTCAGTCCGCAAGGCACCGTCGTCGCGTACTCCGACAACGCCGCCGTCATGCATGGGCGCGAGGCGCAGCGCTTCCATCCGAAGGCGGACGGTTCCTACGCGCGCCATGCCGGGCTCACGCACACGGTGATGAAGGTCGAGACGCACAACCATCCGACCGCCATCTCGCCCTTTCCAGGCGCCTCGACCGGCGCGGGCGGCGAGATCCGCGACGAAGGGGCCACCGGCCGCGGCGCGAAGCCGAAGGCCGGGCTCGTCGGCTACTCGGTATCGAACCTGCGCATCCCTGGGCACGAGCAGCCGTGGGAGAAGGATCCGGTCGGCAAGCCCGATCGCATCGCTTCGGCGCTCGACATCATGCTCGAAGGCCCCATCGGTGCGGCGTCGTTCAACAACGAGTTCGGCCGGCCCAATCTCTGCGGCTACTTCCGCACCTTCGAGAGGAAAAACCGCGGCTACCACAAGCCGATCATGCTCGCCGGCGGCCTGGGCAACATCTCGGCCGCCCACACCAGCAAGGAGAATTTTGCCGAGGGAGCGCTCCTCATCCAGCTCGGCGGCCCGGGACTTCTCATCGGCATGGGCGGCGGCGCGGCTTCGTCGATGGGAGCGGGCGCGAACGTCGCCGACCTCGACTTCGATTCGGTGCAGCGCGGCAATGCCGAGATGCAGCGGCGCGCCCAGGAGGTGATTGACCGCTGCTGGCAGCTGGGCGCGCGCAATCCCATCCTTTCCATCCACGACGTTGGCGCCGGCGGCCTGTCGAATGCGCTGCCGGAGCTTGCCTGGTCAGCGGGGCGCGGCGCGCAGCTCGACCTGCGCAAGATCCCATCCGAAGACACCGGCATGTCGCCGCGCGAGATCTGGTGCAACGAAGCGCAGGAGCGCTACGTCCTCGCGATTTCCCCCACGGCGCTCGACACCTTCCGCGGCCTGTGTGAGCGCGAGCGCTGTCCGTTCGCCGTGCTCGGCACCGCAACCGCCGATGGGCGCCTTGTGGTCGACGACCCGAAGCTGGGCACCAGGCCGGTGGATATCGACCTCAACGTGATCCTCGGCAAGCCGCCGAAGATGCTGCGCGACGCGCGGCATGCGAAGCCCGCCCCGGAACCGATATCGGTGACGGTCAGCCCAGAGGCGGCCGCGCACCGCGTGATGCGCCATCCGACCGTCGCGGCGAAGCACTTCCTGGTATCGATCGGCGACCGCACGGTGGGCGGCCTTTGCTCGCGCGATCCGTTCGTCGGCCCGTGGCAGGTGCCGGTCGCGGACTGCGCCGTCACGCTCCTCGACTACGAAGGCTATGCCGGCGAAGCGATGGCCATTGGCGAGCGCACGCCGCTCGCGCTGATCGACGCGCCGGCGTCGGGGCGCATGGCAGTGGGCGAGGCGATCACCAATATTGCCGCTGCGCGCATCGCAGCGCTCTCACAAGTGAAGCTCTCGGCGAACTGGATGGCCGCGGCGGGCTATCCGGGCGAGGATGCCGCGCTTTACGACACCGTGCGCGCCGTGGGCCTGGAACTTTGCCCGGCGCTCGGCATTTCCATTCCGGTCGGCAAGGATTCGCTATCCATGCAGACCTCGTGGGACGGCAAGGAGGTCGTCGCGCCGATGTCGCTCATCGTGTCGGCCTTTGCGCCGGTGGAAGACGCGCGGCACACGCTCACGCCGCAGCTTCGCACCGATGCCGGCGACACAGAGCTCGTGCTCATTGATCTGGGCTGCGGCAAGAACCGCCTTGGCGGCTCGATCCTCGCGCAGACCAATACCGGGTTCGGCGATACCTGCCCGGACCTCGACGACCCGGCGCTCCTCAAGGGCTTCTTCGCCGCTATCCAGGACCTGCGCCCCGTCATCCTCGCGTACCACGACCGCTCCGACGGCGGGCTTTTCACCACCGTGTGCGAGATGTCGTTCGCCGGCCATTGCGGCGTGACACTCAATCTCGACGCCATTACCTTCGACGCCGCCGCGGACGACATCGACGCATTCAAGCGCAACACCGAGGACCAGCTCGCCGGCCGCGCGCGCGAGCTCGCATTGGCCGCGCTCTTCAGCGAAGAGCTCGGCGCCGTGATCCAGATCCGAACCTCGGATCGCGCGAAAGTCATGCAGCGGCTGCGCGAGGCCGGCGTCGGCGAGCATTGCCACGTCATCGGACAGCTCAACAACCGCGACGAAATCCGCGTCACGCGCAACGGCCAGGCGCTCTACCAGAACAAGCGCGACCACACGCAGCGCATCTGGGGCGAGACGACTTACCGCCTGCAGGCGTTGCGCGATCATCCGGAGTCGGCGCGCGAGGAATTCGATCGCATCATCGAGCACGACGACCCCGGTCTTTCGCTGCACCTGACCTTTGCGCAGAAAAAGGTCCAGTTCGGCAAAGGCGCCCGTCCCCGCGTCGCCATCCTGCGCGAGCAAGGCGTGAACGGCCAGGTCGAGATGGCCGCCGCCTTCGATCGCGCGGGCTTCGAGGCGGTCGATGTACACATGACCGATCTCCTGGCCGGCCGGCACACGCTCGCGGGCTTCAAGGGCATCGTCGCCGGAGGCGGCTTCTCCTATGGCGACGTGCTCGGAGCCGGTCGAGGCTGGGCCGCTACCATCCTGCACAACGCTCGCGTCCGCTCCGAATTCGAGAAATTTTTCGCGCGGACAGACACCTTCGCGCTCGGCGCGTGCAACGGCTGCCAGATGTTCGCTGCGCTGAAGGAGCTCGTCCCGGGGGCATCGCATTGGCCGCTTTTCGTGCGCAACCGCTCCGAGCAGTTCGAAGCGCGCTTCGTCATGGTGGAGATCGTCGACAGCCCGTCGATCTTCCTCAGCGGCATGGCGGGCAGCCGCATCCCCATCGTGACAGCGCACGGCGAGGGCAGGGCGCAGTTCTGCGGCGACGCGTCCCTGGTTTGCATGCGCTATGTGGACAACCGCGGCCAGCCGACCGAGGTCTACCCGTACAACCCGAGCGGCACGCCGCAAGGCGTCACCGGCCTCACCACCGCCGACGGCCGCTTCACCATCCTGATGCCGCATCCGGAGCGCTGCTTCCGTACCGTGCAGATGTCCTGGCAGCCCCCCGGCCTCGGCGAGGATTCGCCGTGGATGCAGATGTTCCACAATGCCCGCGCCTGGCTCGCCTAGGCGTCAAGCGGGGCATCGACAAACGGCAAGCTCATACCACGCGTGAAAGACACATGAAGATATTGGATCGCATTTTCGGCTGGATGCTTGTTGTAGGCGGCCTCTTGCACGCGTGGGGCTCATGGACTGGCTACCGGAATGCGCCCGAACTGCTGCTATGGGCATGGTCCGGCTCGCTTGCGGCGCTACTGCTGGCGGCGCTGAACCTTCTGCGCATCGGGCGACCGACCGACCGTGAACTGGCTTGGGTCAGTTTTGCAGGATGCCTCGCGTGGATAGCAGTGGCGCTCGGCTTTGGGAAAGCCATCGGTAACGTCTTCGATCCGCGTGCACTTATCCACGCGATCAACGCAGCGGCGCTCGCGGTGATGAGCTTGCGCACCGTATTGCGGAGCCGACGCATACCGAATGCTGCAGCCTGACAGGGGTGCTCAACGTCGCTAATCGGAGGAGAGCATGCTTCACGGCAGTTGCCTATGTGGCCGTATTCGCTTTGAGGTGCGGGCGCCCCTAGGGCGCATCGTTCATTGCCACTGCTCGATGTGTCGCAAAGCGCATGGCGCGGCGTTCGGCAGTTACGCGAACGTAAAGGATGCGGACTTCGTGGTGACGGAAGGCGAAGGCGATATCGCCGGCTACAAATCCTCGCCGGAGGTGACCCGCACGTTTTGTCGCCGTTGCGGATCAACGCTGCAGTTCATCAGTACGAAACGCCCTGGAACGTTCTCGCTGGCAGTCGGCACCCTGGACGACGATCCGGGGGTGAAGCCGGCGTTCAACATCTTCGTCGGCTCCAAGGCGCCGTGGTTCGATATCACCGATGGACTGCCGCAGCACGAAGTGCGGCCGTAAGACGCTTACTTCTTGTGCATCCAGATCTTGTTCTTGTGCGCCCACTCGAGGGTGTCGTCGGCCTTCTGCGCGCCGCTGCGCTCCTTTTTCTCCGCGGCGGGCTTCGGCTTGGCCGATTTTTTGGCCTCAGGTTTCTTTTCTTGCGCATGGACAAAGCCGGTGCCGAGCGCCAGCGCGAAGAGCAGTGCGATTGTGTTTTTCATTTTGCGACCGCTTCCCAGATTTTCCCTGGGGTAGTGAACCAGACGCCTGGAGCCTTAGCAAGGTAGGAAAGCGCACGGCGAAGGTGGCGAAGCCTATAGGGCTGGCCGACGATGTACGGATGCAGCGCAATACCCATCACCAGGGGTTGCGCCTTCGATTGCTCGAGCATCTCGTCGAAGTTGTCGACGATCATGTCGGCGAAATCGCGGCCGTCCATCTGGCGCGCGATGATCATAGGAATGTCGTTCAGCTCCTGCGGATAGGGGATGGACCAGAGCGCGCCGCTTTTGGTGGCGAAGGACGTAGGCTGGTCGTCGTGGCACCAGTTGAGGGTGTACTTGTAGTCGGTCTCGGCTAGCAGATCCGGCGTGGCGAAGCTCTCGGAGATCCACGGGCTGAGCCATCCCAGGGGAGCGATGCCCGACTCCTTCTGGATCCGGTTGCGGCACGAGCGGAGCAATTCCTTTTCCTCCGCGGGCTTCATGTCGCCCTGGCGCTCGGCGTTGGTGTGGCCATGGCCGATGAGCTCGTCGCCGCGCTTGACGAACGCTTCGATCACTTCCGGGCAATAGTCGTAGAGCGCCGTATTGATCAGCGCGCCGACGGGGAGCTTCAGCGACTCGAAGAGCTCCAGGCAGCGCCAGACACCGACGCGGTTGCCGTAATCGCGCCACGAATAGTTGAGGACGTCGGGCTCGGGGCTCTTCGGTCCCAGCGCGGCGCCGAGGCCTGCGCCGAACTCGAAGTGCTCGATGTTGAAGCCGATGTAGACCGCCAGCCGCTTGCCGCCTGGCCAGCTGTAATCGGGGCGCCGCGTGATTCCCGAGTACGCGTACCGGCCATGGTTTTTGAGCGGGCGTTGCACCAGATCAGGGCTTTGCGAGGCCAGCGCGCACCAGAAGCCACTCCGCGCTGTCGTTCCACACTTCCATCTTCACGATCTTTCCGCGCCGCACGACGTAACGGTCGACATAGCGGTTGCCCTCGAAGGCGGTGCCGTCGGGCCACTCGCCGTAGAGGGTGCCGGTCTGGTAGACGATGGTCTCCTCGTCGCTCGCACCGGCCACCACGTGCGTCGGCCCGAATTTTTTCTTCACCCACTTGTACCGGCCGCGGTTGAAGGCGGTGGCTTCCGCCGGGTCGTGCATCAAGCGGTTGCCGGTGAAGCGGATTTCCATGTCCGGTGCACAGAAGCGCCGGGCCGAGTCCGGGTCCGGGATCATGTGCAGCCGCAGATATTCCTCGACTATTTTTGCCGCATCGCTCATGGCGAAAGCCTAGCATGGCATGCGTCCTGCTAAGCTTCGCGCGTCACCACGGGAGGTCCAATGAAACGCCTATTCATAATTCTCGCGCTCGCTGCCGCGTTGCCGGCGCAAGCGCAGGAGCCGATCAAGATCGGCCTCATCACCGCGCTGTCCGGCCAGTCCGCAAGAGCGGGTGAGGCCATTACGCGCGGCGTGCAGGTCGCCATCGACGAGATCAATGCGAAGGGCGGCCTCCTCAAGCGCAAGGTGGAGCTCGTGCGGCGCGACGACGAGGCGACCCCCGCGAAGGGCGTGATCGCCGCGCGCGAGCTGGTATTCAAGGAAAAGGTGGCGGTGCTCTTCGGCGGGCTCGATACGCCGGTCTCCATCGCCATCGTGCCGATCGTGAACGAGGCGAAGACGCCATTCATGGGGCCGTGGGCGGCCGGAACGCCCATCACGCGCAACGGCGCGAATCCGAATTTCGTGTTCCGCGTCTCGGCGGTGGACGAGATCGTCGACAAGGCGATGCTGCAATACGCGCAGAAGACCTTCAACGCCAAGAACTGCGGCATGATCCTCGTCAACAACCCGTGGGGCGAGTCGAACGAGAAGGGCCTTTCCGCGGCGCTCGCCGCGAAGAACATGAAGCCCGCCGGCATCGAGAAGTTCGAGGGCAACGACGTCGACGTCGTGCCGCAGCTCTCGCGCCTCAAGGCCGCGGGCGCCGACTGCCTGTTCCTCGTCGGCAACGTCGGTCCTTCGGCGCAGGTCGTGAAGTCGCTCGACCGCATGGGCTGGAAGCCGCCGATCGTCTCGCACTGGGGCCCCGCCGGCGGTCGGTTCACCGAGCTCGCCGGGCCGAGCGCGAAGGATGTCCACTTCGTGCAGACCTACAGCTTCTTCGGCAACCAGTCTCCGGTGGGGCAGAAGGTGCTCAAGGCGCTGATGGCGAAATACCCCGACATCAAGGGCCCGGGCGACGTCACGCCCGCCGTTGGCGTCGCGAACGCGTACGACGCGATGATGCTCACCGCCCTGGCGATCCAGAACGCCGGCTCGACCGAGGGCCCGAAGGTGCGCGAGGGCTACTACAAGATCGGCCGCTATGAAGGCCTGATCAAGACCTACGACAAGCCGTTCACCGCGCAGAACCACGATGCGCTGAACGAGAACGATTATGTCTGGACGCAGTTCATCGATAATCAGATCCTGCCCGTGGGCATGAAGAAGTAGCCCATAGCCCGGAAAAAAACCAACGGCCGCCTCGCGCGGCCGTTTTTAATTCCGTACCCGGTACGTAATTGTTCTGTCAGGGTCCAATGAGCGCTCCAAGCTTTCAACTTAATTACGTACCGCGTACGGAATTGTGATCGGTTCTGCTCTTATCTCTGGACTTGGCCTCGGCAGCATGTACGGGCTGCTCGCGCTCGGCTTCTACGTCACCTTCGCGGTGTCGAGCACGGTGAATTTCGCGCAGGGCAGCTCGATGATGCTCGGCGCGGTGTTCGCCTACACCTTCGCCGTAACGCTCGGATGGCCGTTCGTTCCGGCGGCCGCACTGTCGCTCATCCTCTGCGCGGTTTATGGCCTGGTCGTCGAGCTCGTCGCGGTGCGTCCATTCGCTCGGCGCGGCTCGAATGCCTGGCTGATGGCCAC
>DATLDY010000327.1:0-3493 GCA_035525655.1 Burkholderiales bacterium | reverse complement strand
ATGGCCTCCCCGCACCCGCGAACGCGGGCAACGTGCTGCGCCCCCAAACGCAGCTGGTGCTCTCGCTGCGCCTGCCCCCGACGCTGGATGCGCAGGCGGCCGCACGCAAGATGAAGCAAACGCTGGAAGCGGACCCTCCATACGGTGCCCGCGTGTCTTATGAGTACGGCCAGGCCGCCAAAGGCTGGAACGCCCCGGCCACTGCGCCATGGCTGGAGCGCGCGATGGACGAAAGCTCGCGCCGCCATTACGGCAAGCCGGCGATGTGGATGGGCGAAGGCGGCACGATCCCGTTCATGGCGATGCTGGGCGAGAAATTCCCGCAGGCGCAGTTCTTCATCACCGGGGTGCTCGGCCCGCACTCGAACGCGCACGGGCCGAACGAGTTCCTGCACATCGATTACGCGAAGCGGCTGACCGCGTGCGTGGCCGACGTCCTCACGGCACACGCCGCGAGCTAAGAAGCCGCCGCCGGAAGGCGACGGTCAGGACAACGAGCCCGAGCGTCGAGCACCAGAAGACCGGAGCGATGCCCACTGTATCGACGACATGCGATGCGGCCCACAGCCCGATCGCCTGGCCGGTAAAGAGAAACGTGGCGAAGAGCGCAACCGCCGAGCCGCGCTCTTTCGGATCGACTTCGGTCGTCTTGGTCTGCACCGTCGTATGGAACATGTAGAAGCCGCCGCCGATGGCGAGCAGCCCGCAAGCCGCAAGCACAAGCGATGGGCTTATCGCGAGCATGGCGTAGCCCGCCGCGAGCGCGATGCCGCCGATCGTGGCGAGGCCAATCTCGCCGAACGCACGCAAGGCGCGCGGCGCAACCGCCGCATACAGCATGCCGCCGACCGCATACATGCCGACCAGCGTGCCGGCCGCTCCCGGCCCCGTGCCGAAGCGGCGCTGGAAGTAAAGGGCAACGAAGGCGAGCGCGCCGAAGATGAGGAAGCCTTCGGCAAAGGCGGTCATCAGCAGTCCGCGCACCGCCGGTCGCCTGAAGAGCACCGGCATGCGGGCGAAGCTCTGCCTCATGGACGTACGCACCGCGGGCGGCGCATGGCGCCGCGCCTCTAGCGCGAGCAACGCCGCGATTGCCAGGAGTACGGCGGCGAGGAGGCCAAAGATGGCCCGCCAGCCGAAGTGCTCGGCGAGCACCCCGGCGAGCGCGGTGCCGAAGCCGATGCCGACGATCTGCCCGATGAGGAAGCGCGCGAGCACCGATTGGCGCTGCGCGTAGGGAAAGCTGTCGCCGATCCAGGCGACCGATAGCGGGATGAAGGCGCCGATCGTCGCCCCGGCGACGAAGCGCGCTATGACGAGCGTCTGCAGATCCGGCGCCATCGCGCATGCAGCTGAGCCGAAGGCCGAGACGAAAGCCGCCGCGGCGATGGTTCGATAGCGACCGAACCGATCGCCCAGCGGGCCGCACACCACCTGCAGGAGCCCGTAGGCAAGCGCAAAGGCCGTGACGGCCGCTGCGGCGGCGCCGGTGGTTACAGCGTAGTCCTCCGCGATGAGCGGGAGCAGCGGATCGGTCGCGCGCAGGCTCGCCGAGCTGGTGAACGCCGCGAGCGACAGCAGGAAAACGTCGCGGCGCAATGCTTCAGGTTTTTCGGAGCGTGCGCACCCCGGTGGGCTCGGCGAGCAGCAGCACGTCGGCCGGCCGCCGGGCGAAGATGCCGTTGGTCACCACGCCGGCGATGTTGTTCAGATCGGCTTCGAGTGTCGCCGGATCGAGGATTGTGAGCCCGCGGCAATCGAGGATCAGGTTGCCGTTGTCGGTCTTGAAATTCTCGCGCAGCGCGGGCTGCGCACCGCGGCGCAGGAGCTCGCGCCCCACATAGCTACGCGCCATCGGGATGACCTCGACCGGCAGCGGAAAATTACCGAGCACCGGGACGAGCTTTGAGGCGTCGCAAATGCACACGAACTGCCTCGCGACCGCCGCGACGATCTTCTCGCGCGTGAGGGCGCCGCCGCCGCCCTTGATCATGTGCAGGTGCTCGGTGACCTCGTCGGCACCATCGACGTACACCGCGAGCTCGTTCACGCTGTTCAGGTCGAACACGCGGATGCCGTGCTTCTTCAGCCGCTCCGCGCTCGCGTCGGACGCCGCCACCGCGCCCTCGATGCGGCCTTTTATGGTCGCGAGGGCGTCGATGAACAGGTTGACCGTCGAGCCCGAGCCGACGCCGATGACGCCTTCCTGCGTGTACTTGAGGGCCGCCTGCGCGACCGCGCGCTTGAGATCGTCCTGGCTCACTTCTTTTTCTGCGGCGGCATGTCGGTGCAGACGCCTTCGAACACCTCGGCCGCCATGCCCACCGACTCGCTGGTGGTCGGGTGCGGGTGGATGGTCTTGCCGATGTCGGTGGCATCGGCGCCCATCTCGACGGCCAGCGCGAGCTCGCTGATGAGGTCGCCCGCGCCGGTACCGACGATGCCGGCGCCGAGGATGCGATGGTTCTCGGCATCGAAGATGAGCTTGGTGAAGCCTTCGTCGCGGCCGTTGGCGATCGCGCGGCCCGAGGCGGCCCACGGGAACTTGGCGACGCCGACCTTGGTGCCCGCCTTCTTGGCTTCTTCCTCCGTCAGGCCGACCCAGGCAATTTCCGGATCGGTGTACGCAACGGAGGGGATGACGCGAGCGTCGAAGTGCGATTTCTCCCCTGCCGCCGCTTCGGCGGCGACATGGGCCTCGTGCACGGCCTTGTGCGCGAGCATCGGGTTCTTCGCCACGTCGCCGATGGCAAAGATGTGCGGCACGTTGGTGCGCATCTGCGAGTCGGTCTCGATGAAGCCGCGCTCGGTAACGGCGACGCCCGCCTTTTCGGCGCCGACCTTCTTGCCGTTCGGCGTGCGCCCGACCGAGACCAGGATCATGTCGTAGGTCTGCGCCTCCTTCCCTTCGAAGGAGACTTTCAGGCCCTTGGCGCTCGCTTCGACCTTCGTCGTCTTGGTCTTGAGCATGACGTTGTCGAAGCGGCCCTTGTTGAACTTCTCCCAGACGGCAACGAGGTCGCGATCGGCGCCGAGCATCAGGCCATCCATCATCTCGACGACATCGAGGCGCGTCCCGAGCGTCGAATACACGGTGCCCATCTCGAGGCCGATGATGCCGCCGCCGAGGATCAGCATTTTCTTCGGCACGCTCGGCAGTGCCAGCGCACCGGTCGAATCGACGATGCGCGGATCTTCGGGGAGGAAAGGCAGCTTCGCGGCCTGCGAGCCCACCGCGATGATGGCGTTCGCGAAGCGTATCGACTTCTTTCCTTCGATGGCGAGCTCATGCGCCCCGGCGAAGCTCGCCACGCCTTGGATGACCGTCACCTTGCGCATCTTGGCCATCGCCGCGAGGCCGCCGGTGAGCTTGCCGACCACCTTGTCCTTGAAGGCGCGCAGCTTGTTGAGATCGACCTTCGGCTCGCCGAAGGAAATGCCGTGGTCGCCGAGCGCGCGCGCCGCATCCACCACCGCCGCGGTGTGCAGCAGC
>DATLDY010000101.1:0-2723 GCA_035525655.1 Burkholderiales bacterium | reverse complement strand
GTGATGCCGGATCTCGTCGGCGGCAACATCAATGCGCCGGTGATGATGATCGCCGAGCGCGCCGCCGACCTGATCCGCGGAAGGACGCTTGAGCCGGTCCATTGACGCGCTCGCGCTGGGGCTCGAGAAGCTGCTCGGCCTCGCGCTGATCGTCGCGGTGCTGTTCAACTTCGTGAACGTCGTGGGGCGCTACATCTTCGGCAGCACCTTCATCTCGGCCGACGAGGTGCAAATCTTCATCATGGTGTACATCGCGTTCCTCGGGGCCGCGGTCGCCACCTGGCGCAGGATGCACCTGCGCATGGACGTGCTCGTGAACCGGCTGCCGCGCCGCCTGAAGGCCGTCCTCGGCGCGCTCGAGCTCCTGCTAGTGGCCACGCTGGCCGGCCTGGTCCTCTATGTATCCTCCGGCTATGTGGCGCAGATGGCGGGACTCGACGCGCGCAGCCAGAATGCCGGCATTCCGATGTGGGTCCCGCACAGCGCCATCGTGCTGGGGTTCGGACTGATCGCCGTGCTGGCGATCCTGCAGCTCATTCAACTGTTCAGAAACGGAGACGCACCATGATTCGCCTCGCGGCATTGGCACTCGCGGCTGTAATGGGTACGGCGGGCGCACAGCAGCAATACACGATGAAGCTTGCCACCTCGACGAGCGGCGACGCGCTGGTCGAATGGCTCAACACCTTGAAGAAAGGCGTCGAGGCGGGCTCCGGCGGCCGCATCAAGGCCGAGGTGTATCCGGCGAGCCAGCTCGGCCAGATCCCGCGGCAGATCGAGGGCGTGGCGCTCGGCACCATCGAGCTCGCCTTCAACGCTTCGGGGTTCTACGAGCCGCTCGAGCCGCGCTTCGCGGTGCTCGCCGCGCCGGGGCTGTTCGACGGCCCCGAGCACGGCTTCCGCATCCTGCACGACCCGGCCATCCAGCAGCGCCTCTCGACCTTCGGCGCAGCCAAGGGCGTGGAAGCGCTGTCGATCGTGATCCCGAGCCAGTACGTGATCGTGTCGCACAAGCCGATCAACACGCTGGCCGACTTCAAGGGCCAGAAGATCCGCGTACCCGGCTCGCCGCTGCAGATCGAGCCGCTCAAGCGCTTCGGCGCATCGCCGCTCTCGATGCCGTTCGGCGAAGTGCTGCCGGCGCTGCAGAACCGCACCATCGACGGCGTATGGGCCGGCACCACGCTCTTCACCGCGCTCAAGTTCTACGACATCGCCAAGACCATGACGTACCTGCCGTCGCACTGGGCGGCGACGGTGCCGCTCGTCAACCGCAACTTCATGAAGTCGCTCGGCCCCGACCTCGAGAAGATCGTTCGTGCCGAAGCGCGCAAGGCCGATGAGCACGTGCTCGCCTGGGCGACCGAGGACATCAAGCGCTCCGAGAAAATCTGGGCGCAGAACGGCGGCAAGGAGGTCCAGCTGCCGGCGGCCGAGCAGAAGCGCTTCCTCGACGAGTCCATCGCCGCGACCACACCGATCCTGACGGCCACGCCGCAGGGCAAGGAAGACTACGAAGCCTTTGCCGCGGCGGCACGCAAGTACCGCAAATAATTCCGTACGCGGTACGGAATTCCGGCCAGCCAGGGTCCCGGAACGGCTCTTGCTCGTGTACGGCCCATGGTTCAGCAACCCAGATGGGCAGAGATGTGCGCCCGCATCCTGCAGCAGTGCGAGCACCTGCAGGGCGGGACGGACCGGCTTGCCGGATTTTTGCAGGTATCCCCCGCCGAGCTTGAGGAATGGCTCGCGGCGCGTTCCGGGCCGCCGCGAGCGGTCTTCGAGCGGGCGATGGAAATCATCCTCGCCGAGCACGATCGCCGCACGGCGCAGGAAGCGGCCGGCGTGCCCAAGCGCCGGCGTACGGATCGCGCCGCCGCGTGAGGCTGTAGCGGGAACTGCGAAGCATGGACCAGCGCACCCGCTACACGACGGTCCTCGCCCGTGCCGAGCGCATCCTGGGAAGCCCAGCCCGGCTGGCCGCTTTCTTCAAAGTGCCGTGCGAAAAAGTGGACGCCTGGCTGCGCGGCACCGAGATCCCGCCGCTGGAGATTTTTCTCGCCTCGCTCGATGTCATCGCCGACGGGCCCTACGCCCGCAAGCCCCGCCACATCCGAGTAGCCGTCATCGACCAGCGCTAGCCGTATGATGCGCGGCATGGACGCCGTCGCCCTCACGCGCACGCTGCTTCGTTTCGACACCATCAACCCGCCGGGCCGCGAGCACGACTGCGCCCACCACGCGGGCCGGCTCCTCGAGGAGTGGGGCTTTCGCGTGCAGTACCACGAGTACGAGTCGGGTCGCACGAGCGTGGTGGCGCGCGCCGGCGGCACCGACGGCAAGGCGCCGCTCTGCCTGACCGGCCATATCGATACGGTCGCGCTCGGCTCTAGCCCCTGGTCGAAGGACCCCTTTTCAGGCGAGACCGACGGCGACCGGCTTTACGGCCGCGGCTCCTCCGACATGAAAGCCGGCGTGGCCGCGATCCTTCTGGCCGCGCACACCTTCGCCGGCCGCCTGAACGGCACGCCCGGTGTCGTATTGGTGCTGACCGCGGCGGAGGAGGGCGGTTGCATCGGCTCCGCGCACCTCGCGCGCACCGAGCTCCTGGGCAAGGCGGGCGCGATGATCGTCGGCGAGCCGACGTCCAACGAGCCCTACATCGGCCACAAGGGATCGGTGAAGTTCCACGCCAGCTTCAAGGGCGTCTCCGCGCACGGCTC
>DATLDY010000317.1:0-11041 GCA_035525655.1 Burkholderiales bacterium | reverse complement strand
GCGAGGATCACGGTGGGGCGGCCCTTGACGCGCGTCGCCGCCTGGTAGGCCGCGAACAGCTTCCGGTAGTCGTGGCCCCCGCGCCGCAGCTTCTTGAGGTCGTCGTCCGACTTGTCGGCGACGAGCGCCTCCAGCCTCGGGTCGCCGCCGAAGAAGTGCTCACGGATGTACCCGCCGGATTCGACCGAGTACTTCTGGAACTCGCCGTCGAGGGTCTCGCCCATCCGGTGGACCAGCGCGCCGTCGACGTCGCGGGCAAGGAGCTCGTCCCACTCGCGCGCCCAGATGACCTTGATGACGTTCCAGCCGGCACCGCGGAAGACGGACTCCAGCTCCTGGATGACCTTGCCGTTGCCGCGCACGGGGCCGTCCAGCCGCTGCAGGTTGCAGTTGATGACGAAGATCAGGTTGTCGAGCTTCTCCCGCGAGGCCAGCCCGATCGCGCCGAGCGACTCGGGCTCGTCCATCTCGCCGTCGCCGCAGAACACCCACACCTTGCGATTGGCCGTCTGCGCGAGCCCGCGCGCTTCCAGGTATTTGAGATAGCGCGCCATGTAGATCGCCTGGATCGGGCCCAGGCCCATCGACACGGTCGGGAACTGCCAGTAGTCCGGCATCAGCCACGGATGCGGATACGACGACACGCCCTTGCCGTCGACCTCGCGGCGGAAGTTGACCAGCCGGTCGTGCGGCAGGCGGCCTTCCATAAGGGAGCGTGCATAAACGCCGGGGGAAGAATGCCCCTGGAAATAGACGAGGTCGCCGCCGTGGCCGTCGTGCGGCGCGTGCCAGAAGTGCTGCTGCCCCGTGCCGAAGAGCGTGCCCACCGAGGCAAAGCTGGCGATGTGGCCGCCGAGCTCATCGTCGTTTTTGTTCGCCTTTGCCACCAGCACCATCGCGTTCCAGCGGCAGATGGAGCGGATGCGCTCCTCGAGCGCCACGTTGCCGGGCGAGCGCTCCTCCATGTGCGGCGGAATGGTGTTGATGTACGCCGTGTTCGGCGAGTACGGAATGTGCGCGCCCGAGCGGCGCGCCTTGTCGATCAGGCGCTCAAGGAGAAAGTGCGCGCGATCCGGACCCTCGCGCTCCAGCACGGCTTCGAGCGCGTCGAGCCATTCCTGCGTCTCTAGAGCGTCGGGATCGTTCGCGGCGGGGAATTGGGGAACGGCGGACATAGTCTGGGGATCCGAGGTTTTTACTGCGGCGGGCGCGGCAAAGCTTAACCAGAAAAGGGCCGCAATGCTAGACTGCGCGCCCCCATGGCCGCGCGCATTCTCGACGGCAAATCGCTCGCCGCGCAAGTACGAGCCGCAGTGAAACGCGAGGTCGAAGCGCTTGCGCAGCGCGGCATAAGGCCCGGGCTGGCGGTGATTCTGGCGGGCGATAACGCCGCGTCTCGCGTCTACGTTCGCAACAAGACGCGCGCCTGCGAGGAGACCGGCGTGCGCTCGCAAGTGTATGAGCTGCCGGCCAACGTGAGCGAGGAAACGCTGATCGATCGCGTGCTCGCGCTCAACGACGACGACGAAGTCCACGGCATCCTGGTGCAGCTGCCCCTGCCGAAGCAGATCGATGCGCACAGAGTGATGGCGGCCGTTTCGCCGGCGAAGGATGTCGACGCCTTCCACACGGCGAACCTCGGTGCCCTGCTCGAAGGGCGCCCGCGGCTCCTGCCGTGCACGCCCGCGGGCGTCATGCGCCTCATCGAGCACGCCGGTGTCCCGCTCGCGGGCGCGCACGCGGTGATCGTCGGGCGCTCGACCATCGTCGGCAAGCCGCTTGCCCTCCTCCTGCTGCAGAAGGATGCGACGGTGACCATTTGCCATTCCAAGAGCCGCGACCTTGAAAATCTGGCCCGCAGCGCCGACATATTGGTTGCCGCCGTCGGCCGCGCGAAACTCGTGACCGGGGGCATGGTCAAACCCGGTGCCTGCGTGATCGACGTGGGCATAAATCGCCTGAGCGACGGATCGCTTTGCGGCGACGTGGATTTCGCTTCCGCGTCCCAGGTCGCTGGTTGGATTACCCCCGTGCCTGGCGGCGTCGGACCCATGACGATCGCCATGCTTCTCGAAAACTGCCTGCGCGCCGCGAGCGCCACTAGATGAACACTGTCGCCGAACCTTTGAATCCCCTGTTGAACTTCTCCGGGCTGCCGCGTTTCGACGAGCTGAAGCCGGAGCACGTAGCGCCCGCGATCGACGAGCTTCTCGCCGACGGCCGGGCCACGATCGCCCAAGTGCTTGCAGCGCCCGTGGCCTGGGAGAGCTTCGTCGCGCCGCTCGAGGACGCCAACGAGCGCATCGGCCGCGCCTGGGGCCAGGTCGGCCATCTGCACGCCGTGCTAGACAGCCCGGAGCTGCGCGACGCCTACAACGCCAACCTGCAGAAGGTCACGCAATACTGGACCGAGCTCGGCCAGAACCAGCGACTCTTCGAGAAATACAAGGAGCTCGCTTCCGCGCCCGCCTTTGCGTCGCTGTCGGCAGCCCGAAGGAAAATCGTCGAGAACGCGTTGCGCGATTTCCGCCTGGGCGGCGCCGAGCTTTCCGCGGACAAGAAGGCGCGATACGCGGCGATCCAGGAGGAACTGGCGCGCACCTCGAGCCGTTTCTCGGAAAACGTACTCGACGCAACAAAGGCGTACTCCATCATCGTCGACGAAAAGCGCATCGGCGGCATCCCGCCGGATGTGCTCGATGCCGCGCGCGAGGCGGCAATGAAGGATGAGAAGCACACGGACGGCAAGCCACGGTGGAAATTCACGCTGCACGCGCCTTCGTACCTTCCGGTCCTGCAGTACGGCGACGACCGCTCTTTGCGCGAAACGCTCTACCGCGAGAGCGCGACACGCTCCTCCGAATTTGGCAAGCCGGAATGGGACAACACGCCGCTCATCGCCCGGATCACCGAGCTGCGCCGCGAGATCGCCGCGCTCCTGGGCTACAAGACATACGCCGAAGTCTCGCTCGTGCCGAAGATGGCCGAGTCGCCCCAACAGGTGCTCTCGTTCCTCGACGACCTCGCGCGCCGCGCGCGACCGTTCGCCGAGCAGGACGTCGCCGAGCTGCGCGAATTCGCGCGCCGCGAGCTCGGCCTCGCCTCGCTCGAGTCATGGGACGTGGCCTACGCCTCCGAAAAGCTGCGCGTGCAGCGCTATGCCTTCTCCGAGCAGGAAGTGAAGCAGTACTTCCCGGAGGACATCGCCATCCAGGGGCTGTTCCGCGTGGCCGAGACGCTGTACGGCATTCGCATCGCGCCGGCAAAGGCGCGCACGTGGCACGAGGACGTGCGCTTCTATGAAATCCGCGACGGCGCCGGGGCGCTCATCGGCCAGTTCTACATGGATCTGTACGCGCGCGACACCAAGCGCGGCGGTGCCTGGATGGACGACGCCATCACGCGCCGGCGCAAAGGCCGCGAGCTCCAGACGCCCGTCGCCTACCTGACCTGCAATTTCTCACGACCCGTCGGTGGTCGTCCCGCTCTGTTCACCCATGACGAGGTGCTGACCCTGTTCCACGAGTTCGGCCACGGCCTGCACCACCTGCTGACGCGCGTGGAAGACCTCGGCGTGTCCGGCATCAACGGCGTCGAGTGGGATGCGGTCGAGCTGCCGAGCCAGTTCATGGAGAACTTCTGCTGGGAGTGGGATGTGCTGCGCCACATGACGCGCCACGTCGACACCGGCGCGACGCTGCCGCGCGAGCTCTTCGACAAGATGGTCGCGGCCAAGAACTTCCAGAGCGGCCTCGCCATGCTGCGCCAGATCGAGTTCGCGGTGTTCGACATGCGTGTGCATTCCGAAGCCTCGGGGCGCACGGCGCTCCAGCTCCTGGAAGAAGTGCGCGATCGCATCGCCGTGCTCAAGCCGCCGGCCTACAACCGCTTTCCGAACAATTTCTCCCACATCTTCTCCGGCGGCTATGCGGCCGGTTACTACAGCTACAAGTGGGCCGAGGTGCTGTCGGCGGACGCCTATAGCTTCTTCGAGGAGAACGGCATCCTCGACGAGCGCTCCGGCAAGCGCTTCCGCGACGAGATCCTCGCCGTCGGCGGCTCGCGTCCCGCCGCAGAATCCTTCCGCGCCTTCCGCGGGCGCGAGCCGAGCGTCGACGCACTGCTACGCCACAACGGCATGACCGCCTAGGGCGCGCATGTTCCGATTGGCCTCCTGGAACGTCAACTCGCTCCGGGTGCGGCTGCCGCATCTCCTCGATTGGCTGCGCGACGCCCAGCCCGACGTGGTGTGCCTGCAGGAGACGAAGACCGAGGACGCGAACTTTCCTGTCGCGGAGCTGCGCGAGGCCGGGTTCCAGGCGGTCTACTGCGGCCAGCGCGCCTACAACGGCGTCGCGATCCTTTCCCGAACCGAAATTTCGGACGTGGCGCATGGCATCCCCAATTTTTCGGACGATCTGAAGCGGTGCATCGCGGGTACCGTAAATGGCGTGCGCGTGGTCTGCCTGTACGCGCCGAATGGCGAAGCGCCCGGCACCGACAAGTACGCCTACAAGATGCGCTGGTACGACGCGCTCGCCCGCTGGATGGGCGATGAGTTGCCGAAGACAGAAAGACTGGCATTGCTCGGGGACATGAACGTCGCCCCTGAAGATCGCGACGTGCACAATCCGAAGCGCTGGGAAGGCAAGATCCACGTGTCGGAGCCGGAACGCGAAGCGCTGCGCAAAGTGGTGGCAGTGGGCTTTGCCGATGGGTTCAGACTTTTCCCGCAGCCGGAGAAAGTCTTCTCGTGGTGGGACTACCGGCTGAAAGCCTTCGAGCGCGGCTGGGGACTGCGCATCGACCTCGCGCTCTTGTCCCCGGCGCTCGTCAAGCGCTGCGCCTCCTGCACGATCGACATCGAGCCGCGCAAGCGCGAACGGCCATCGGACCATGCGCCCGTTGTCGTGGACCTCAATATATGATCGTCCCGACCTGAAAAGGAGCACAGGATGAGGAGACGAGATTTTCTGATTGCCGCGGCCGCGGCGAGCGTGGCGCCGCTCAATGCGCGGGCCCAGGCGGCCTATCCATCGAAGGCGATCAACTGGGTCGTCGGATTCCCGCCCGGCGGCGGCGCCGACGGCGTGACGCGCCTGGTGGCGGCGAAGGTCTCGCAGAACATCGGCCAGCCGGTGATCGTGGAAAACCGGCCCGGCGCGAGCGCGAGCATCGCCGCGCAATACGTCGCGAACGCGGCGCCCGACGGCTACACGATCATGAGCGTCGAGCAGGGATCGATGGTGTTCAACACGGCGCTTTATTCCAAGCTGTCGTACGACCCGAAAGACATCGTGCCGGTGGGCGACATGATCCGCGCGCCGGTGATCCTCGCGGTCAATCCCAGTTTTCCGGCGCAGGATCTCAAGTCCTTCGTCGAGCTCGTGCAGAAGAACCCCGGCAAGTACAACTACGGCTCGCCCGGGCGTGGGCTTGCGCACCAGCTCGCCATGGAGGCGTTCAAGCAGCGCGCGAAGCTGGACATCGTCGATGTGCAGTACAAGGGCATCGCGCCCGTGGTGCAGGACGTGATTGCCGGCCAGATCCCGATGGGTCCCATCGACACGGTCGTGATCCTGCCGCACCTGCGCGCCGGCAAGCTGCGCGCTATAGCCTCGTTCTCGGACAAGCGGCTCGCCGCTACGCCGGACGTGCCGTCGATGGGCGAGCTTGGCTACGCGGGGCTGGACATCGCGCCGATCGTCGGCGTCGGCGCCCCGGCAAAGACGCCGCGCGACATCATCAATCGGCTCAACGCCGAGCTGGTGAAGGCGCTGCGCGATCCGGAAGTGAGCGCCAAGCTCACCGGGCTCGGCCTGGAGATCATCGCCGACACGCCGGAGCAGTTCGCTGCGTTCCTGCAGAGCGAGGGGAAGAAATGGCTGCCCCTCATCCGCTCGCTCAACATCAAGCTGGATTGAGGTAGCGCTTTTTCGACTCGCGGATCATCTCGAGGAGCGCCTTCGCAGGATCGCGGCCTTCTTGCTTGGCGCGCTCCTTGGTCTCCACCCAGCGCTTGAGATCCTCGTAGCCCTGCTTCGTGTGCCGGTTCCACTCGGCATCGAGCGGGATCGTCAGCTCGAGGCGGATGCCGTTCGGGTCGTGGAAGTAGATGCTCTCGATCATGCCCTTGTGATCGATGGGCCCAAGCACCTCGACGCCGTTCTGCGTTAGCCAGTCTCGCCAGCGCGCGAGCTCGTCGCGGTCTTGCACCTGCAGCGCCATGTGGTCGAACACCTCGTAGGCCGGATGCGAAGGCTTGGCGCGCGGCGGCAGGTCGGCCACTTCAAAGAACGCGATCGTCGAGCCGTCGGCCATGCGGAAGAAGATATGAAAGTACGGAAAATCGTCGCCGGTCGAGGGCACGTGGTCGTCGAAGATCGTGCTCGCGAGCTCCATGCCCAGGATGCGGGTATAGAAGTCGGCGGTGGCCGCGACGTCGTGCGTGACGTAGGCGGCGTGGTTCAACATGCGCGGGGTTAGCTTCATGCAGTCGCCGCCGTGCGGCTGGTGACCCGCGGCATCACCTCGCGGGCAAAAAGGGTCATCGAACGCTCCACCAGCGCCGGATCCAGCGCGCCGAAGTTATGCATGGTCGCGACATGGCGGATGCCCATCTCGTGGAGCTGGCACATCTTGTCCGCGACCGCCTCCACTGAGCCGAACAGGCAGATACCGTTAGCAATGATGTCTTCGTAGACGTGCTTCTTCGCGTAGAGCCGCGTGTCGACGTAAAGGTCGTAGGCCGCCTTGGCCTGCGCCCTCGCCTCGTCGTCTGTTTTCGCAACGTACGTATGCAGCGTGAACACGTGGTCATCATCGTCGGCCGCAAGGTTGGCTTCCGCGCGGCCCTTGCGGTATTCGGCGAGCATGGTGCCGATATCGCCGAAGTCTTTGCACGAAGCGTAGGGCACGGTGAAGATGCGATTCCTCTGCTTGCCGACGTGATAGGCGGCCTCGCGCGCCAGCACCGCGACATAGATCGGCGGCACCCGCCCTTCGTGCGGCAGCACATTGAGCACCACCTTTTCGCTGCCTGAAAACTGCCCCTTATAGGAGAGCGTCTCGCCCCCCATCAGGCGCTTGACGATGTCGAGGTTCTCGTTGAAGCGATCGCGCTTCTCCTTGCCCTCCTTGCCGAAGCCGACGAACTCGTGCGCGAGGTAGCCGGAGCCCACGCCGAACACGAGCCGCCCGCCGCTCATCATGTCGACCATCGAGTAGGTCTCGGCGATGCGACGCGGATCGTGGAACGTCAGGATGGAGATCGCGGTGCCGAGGCGGATCTTCCTGGTGCGCTGGGCGAGCGCGGAGAGCATCACCGCGGGATCGGGCACCACGCCGTACTCGTGGAAATGGTGCTCGGCGCAGAAGAACGTGTCGTAGCCCAGGGTTTCCGCGAGCTCGCAATGCCGCATCACCTGCCCATAGAGCTCGGGCACGGTGCGCGGCAGGCGCGGATGATGGTCGTTGACGGAAAAAATGGAGTAGCGCATGGCTACCCTGCATTTTACCGGGCGGTAATCAGTCGATCTGCTGGTAGGCGGGCAGCGTGAGGAACTCGACGTACTTGTCGTCGGTGGTGATTTTCTCGAACAGCTTCGCGCCCTCGTCGTACTTGCCTTCGCTGTGAGCGGCCTTCACTTTGGCGAGCTCCTCGCCGAGGAGCTGCTGGAAGAGCTCGGCCGTCACCTTGCGGCCGTCCTCGAGCACGCCCTTCGGCGAGCGCATCCATTGCCAGATCTGCGAGCGCGAGATCTCGGCGGTGGCGGCGTCTTCCATCAGGTTGAACACCGGCACGCAGCCGTTGCCCGCCAGCCATGAGCCAAGGTACTGGATGCCCACCGAGATGTTGTTGCGCAGGCCGGCTTCGGTGATCGGCTTATCCGGCTGGAAATTGAGGAGGTCCTTCGCCGTGACATTGACGTCCGGGCGCTGACGGTCGTACTGGTTGGGTTGCGGCATGTGCTGGTCGAACACCTGCTTCGCCACCGGCACCAGTCCGGGGTGGGCGACCCAGGTGCCATCGCAGCCGTCGGTCACTTCGCGCAGCTTGTCCTGGCGCACCTTTTCGATCGCCGCCTCGTTCGCGGCCGGGTCATTCTTAATGGGGATTTGCGCGGCCATGCCGCCCATCGCGGGCGCGCCGCGGAAATGGCAGGTCTTGACGAGCAGCAGCGCATAAGCGCGCATGAACGGCGCGAGCATCGTCACCTGGCTGCGATCGGCGAGGCAGAACTTCTCGTCCTCGCGGAATTTCTTGATGCAGGAAAAGATGTAGTCCCAGCGCCCGATGTTGAGTCCGGCCGAATGCTCGCGCAGCTCATAGAGGATCTCGTCCATCTCGAAGGCGGCGACCACGGTCTCGATAAGTGCGGTCGCGCGGATCGTGCCGCGCGGAATGCCGAGCTCGGCCTGGGCGGCTACAAACACGTCGTTCCACAGCCGAGCCTCGAGATGCGACTCCATCTTCGGCAGGTAGAAGTACGGCCCGGATCCGCGCTCGAGGAGCGCCTTGGCGTTATGGAAGAAGAACAGGGCGAAGTCGAAGATGCTCGCCGACACCACGCCGCCGTCGATGCTCATGTGCTTCTCGTCGAGATGCCACCCGCGCGGCCGCGGGATCAGCACCGCGGTCTTGTCCTTGAGCTGGTAGTGCTTGCCGTTCTGCTCGAAGGTGATCGTGCGGCGCACGGCGTCGCGCAGGTTGAGCTGCCCGTCGATCATGTTGTGCCACGTCGGGCAGTTGGCGTCCTCGAAGTCCGCCATGAAGGTCGACGCGCCGGAGTTCAACGCATTGATCACCATCTTGCGGTCGGTCGGCCCGGTGATCTCCACGCGGCGGTCGAGCATGTCCTGCGGCTGTGCCGCGACCTTCCACGTGGCCTCGCGCACCTGGCGCGTTTCCGGCAGGAAATCAGGGCGCCTGCCGGCATCGAACTCCTCCTGTCGCGCGGCACGGCGTGCGAGCAGCTCTTGGCGCCGAGGCTCGAACTGGCGGTGCAGCTTCGCCACGAAATCGAGCGCTTGCGGGGTAAGGATCTGCGCGAAGTCGGCGGTTACGCGACCGAGCACAGTAATGTCCTGCGGTTTGGGGACGGAGTAGGCCATCGGGCCATTGTATGAATCGAAATGCGGCACCGCAACATGAAATGCTAGTCCGTTCGGAGTAGGCTGCTTCTCATCCAGCAACGCGTCATTTCACATCGTGGAAAACCAATGGCCTACAACATCCTGATCTTCGGAGCTTCCTATGGCTCCCTCCTCGCGACCAAGCTCCTGCTCGCGGGACACAACGTCAAGCTGATCTGCGTCCCGGCGGAAGCCGAGCTCATCAACAACGAAGGCACCCGAGTGCGCCTTCCCGTGAAAGGCCGCGAGGGCCTCGTGGAAGTCGACTCGCGCAAGCTGCGCGGAAAGCTTTCGGCGGACGTGCCGACCGCGATCAAGCTCCAGGGGTACGACCTCGTCGTCCTCGCCATGCAGGAGCCGCAGTACCGCTCGCCAGGCGTGCGCGAGTTGCTCGATGCGGTCGCCAAGGCGAAGCTGCCGTGCATGTCGATCATGAACATGCCGCCGCTGCCTTACCTGGCGCGCGTTCCCGGCGTGAAGGCGGACGAGCTGAAGGGTTGCTATACGGACGCATCGGTATGGGCGAGCTTCGATCCGAACTTCATGACGCTGTGCAGCCCCGATCCGCAGGCTTTCCGGCCGCCGGAAGAAAAAGTGAACGTGCTGCAGGTGCGCCTGCCGACCAACTTCAAGTCGGCGCGCTTCGTGTCGGACAAGCACACCGCGATCCTGCGCAAGCTCGAAGCCGATATCGAGGCCGCACGCTTCGACGGCATGGAGCTGCCGGTGAAGCTGAAGGTGCACGAGTCGGTCTTCGTCCCGCTCGCGAAGTGGGCGATGCTGATCTCCGGCAACTATCGTTGCGTGACGAAAGACGGCATCCGTCCCATCAAGGAAGCGGTGCATTCGGACCTGGAAGCTTCGCGCAACATGTACAACTGGGTGGTGAAGCTCTGCGTCTCGCTTGGCGCCAACGAGAAGGACCTGGTGCCGTTTGAGAAATACGCTGCGGCGGCGCAAGGCCTGGCGAGTCCCTCGTCCGCCGCGCGGGCGTTGCACGCCGGCGCGCCGAACATCGAGCGCGTCGATCGCCTCGTCCAGACGATCGCCGCACAGAAGGGCATGCGCTCGCCGGTGCTGGACGAAGTCGTGCGCCTGGTGGATGCGAAGCTGGCAGCGAATCGCAGCGCCCAGCCCGCGGCCAATGCCGGCCTGAAGCCCGCCGATCGAGTGAAGAAGAGCGCCTAAGCGGGGTCCCCGCCTTCGCGGGGACGCTCGTCGTCCTCGATACCGAGCTCGGCGATCTTGCGCGTGATGGTGTTGCGCCCCATGCCGAGCAGGTTCGCCGCTTCGATGCGGCGCCCGCCGGTGCGCGCGAGCGCTTTGGTAATCAGCGCGCGCTCGAACTGACGGCCCAACGAATCGAGAATGCCGGTGTCGCCTCGCGCGAGCCGGCGCTCGGCTTCGTATTCCAGCGCGGCCAGCCAGTCGGAAGCTGCGGCCGCGCCGCTCTCGCGGAATTCCGCTGGCAGGTCGCCGACGTCGACCACCTGCCCCGGCGCCATCACCGTGAGCCAGTGGCAGAGGTTCTCGAGCTGGCGCACGTTCCCCGGGAAGGCGAGGCGGGACAAGTGAGCGAACGCATCCTCTGAAAGCCGCTTGGGCTCGACGCCCAGCTGCTTTGCGCTCGCGGCGAGGAAGTTGCGCGCGAGCAGCGGAACGTCTTCCGAGCGCTCGCGCAGGCTCGGCAAGCGCAGGCGAATGACGTTCAGGCGGTGATAGAGATCCTCGCGGAAAGATCCCTCGCGCACGCGCTGCTCGAGGTTCTGGTGCGTGGCGGCGATGACGCGCACGTTCGCCTTGAGCTGCTGATGCCCGCCTACGCGGTAGAAGGTGCCATCGGAGAGCACTCGCAGCAGGCGCGTCTGCAACTCGGCCGGCATGTCGCCGATCTCGTCGAGGAACA
>DATLDY010000314.1:0-4772 GCA_035525655.1 Burkholderiales bacterium | reverse complement strand
TTCTCGACCACGCCCTCGAGGCGCGCCTGCGCTCGATCGTGCGCTGGAACGCGGTCGCGATGGTGCTGCGCGCAGGCAAGAAGGATCTCGAGCTGGGCGGCCACATCGCGAGCTTCGCCTCCGCGGCGACGCTCTACGACGTGGGCTTCAACCACTTCTGGCACGCGCCGTCGGAGGCGCACGGCGGGGACCTCGTGTTCGTGCAGGGCCACGCCAATCCGGGCGTCTACGCGCGCGCCTTCATGCTCGGGCGCCTCACCGCCGCGCAGATGGACAACTTCCGCCAGGAGGTCGACGGCAAGGGCATCTCGTCGTACCCGCACCCATGGCTGATGCCGAGCTTCTGGCAATTCCCCACGGTGTCGATGGGCCTGGGGCCGATCCAGTCGATCTACATGGCGCGCTACCTGAAATACCTGGAAGCGCGCGGCCTCGCGCAAACGGCCAATCGCAAGGTGTGGGTGTTCTGCGGCGACGGCGAGATGGACGAGCCCGAATCCCTCGGCGCCATCGGGCTCGCCGCGCGCGAGAAGCTCGACAACCTGGTGTTCATCGTCAACTGCAACCTGCAGCGCCTTGACGGGCCGGTGCGCGGCAACGGCAAGATCATCCAGGAGCTCGAGGGCGAATTCCGCGGCGCCGGCTGGAACGTCATCAAGGTGATCTGGGGCTCCTACTGGGATCCGCTCATCGCGCGCGACAAGGACGGCGTGCTCCTTCGCATCATGGAAGAGACGGTCGACGGCGAATACCAGAACTACAAGGCGAACGACGGCGCGTTCGTGCGCAAGCATTTTTTCGGCAAGCATCCGAAGGGCCTCGAGATGGTCGCGCGCATGAGCGACGAGGACATCTGGCGCCTCAATCGCGGCGGCCACGATCCGCACAAGGTGTACGCGGCGTACGCGTCCGCGGTAAAGCACAAGGGCCAGCCGACCGTGATCCTGGCGAAGACCATCAAGGGTTTCGGTCTCGGCAAGCAAGGCCAGGCGAAGAACCCCACGCACCAGCTGAAGAAGGTCGACGTCGCCACCATCAAGGAGATGCGCGACCAGTTCGCGATTCCGATCCCGGACGACAAGCTCGAGGAGCTGCCGTTCTACATTCCGCCGGACGATGCGCCGGAGATGAAATATCTGCACGAGCGGCGCAAGGCGCTCGGCGGCTACCTGCCGCAGCGTCGCGCCAAGGCCGACAAGGCGCCGGCGGTGCCGCCACTCAGCGCCTTCGACGCGGTACTGAAGGGCTCCGGCGAAGGGCGCGAGATCTCCACCACGATGGCATTCGTGCGCATCCTTACGGCGCTCGTGCGCGACAAGGACATCGGCAAACGCATCGTGCCGATCGTGCCCGACGAGGCCCGCACCTTCGGCATGGAGGGCATGTTCCGCCAGCTCGGCATCTTTGCGCCGGAGGGGCAGAAATACGAGCCGGTCGACAAGGACCAGGTGATGTTCTACCGCGAGGACAAGGCGGGCCAGATCCTCGAGGAGGGCATCAACGAGGCGGGCGCCTTCTGCTCGTGGATAGCCGCGGCCACTTCGTACAGCCATTCGAACGAAGTGACGGTGCCCTTCTACACGTTTTATTCCATGTTCGGCCTGCAGCGCATCGGCGACCTCGCCTGGGCGGCGGCCGATCAGCGCGCACGCGGATTCCTGCTCGGCGCGACCGCCGGCCGCACGACGCTCAACGGCGAAGGCCTGCAGCACGAGGATGGACACTCGCATGTGTTCTCCTCGGTGATCCCGAACTGCATTTCGTACGACCCGACGTACGGCTACGAGCTTGCCGTGATCATCCAGGACGGGCTGCGCCGCATGGTCACCAACCAGGAGGATGTGTACTACTACATCACCCTGATGAACGAGAACTACCAGCACCCCGCCCTACCCGAGGGTGTGGAGCCGGGCATCCTGCGCGGCATGTACCTGCTCAGGGAGTCGAAGACGAAGAACAAGCAGCGCGTCCAGCTGCTGGGCAGCGGCACGATCCTGCGCGAAGTCGAGGCGGCCGCCGATCTGCTCGAGAAGGATTGGGGCGTCAGCGCCGACGTGTGGAGCGCCACCAGCTTCAACGAGCTGCGCCGCAATGGCCTCGCGACCGAGCGCTGGAACATGCTGCACCCGGAAGCCAAGCCGCGCGCCGCCTACGTCACGGAATGCCTCGAGAAGAGGCCCGCCGGCCCGGTGGTTGCCGCCTCGGACTACGTCAAGACCTTCGCCGACCAGATCCGCCCGTTCGTGCCGAGGGAGCGCTTGTACCGCGTGCTCGGCACCGACGGCTTCGGTCGCTCCGACTCGCGTGCAAAGCTGCGCCACTTTTTCGAGGTGAACCGCTACTTCGTGACCATCGCCGCGCTCAAGGCGCTCGCGGACCAGGGAGACGGAAAACCCAAGGCGGTTACCGATGCCATCAAGAAATATGGCATCGATCCGGAAAAAACGGACCCGACCACCGTATGACCCTTGCTCTTGCCGCCCCCCTGTCCAGGGGGGAAGCGAGCCCGCAGTTATTACTGCGGCGAGCGGGGGGTTTCATTTTTAGAAAATCGACATGAGCCAGGTCGTCGTCCCCGACATCGGTGACTTCAAGGAAGTCGAGGTCATCGAGGTCCTGGTCAAGCCAGGCGACGCGGTATCCAAGGAGCAATCGCTCGTCACCCTGGAGTCCGACAAGGCCACGATGGAGATTCCGTCGCCCGGCGCCGGCGTGGTGAAGGAAGTGAAGATCAAGGTCGGCGACAAGGTTTCGCGCGGCACGCCGATCCTCGAGCTCGACGCCAAAGAGGAAGCGGCGGCGCCCGCTGCCAAGAAGGAGGCGCCCAAGGCAGAGAAGAAGCCTGCCCCAGCCCCTGCCGCATCATCTTTTGGCGCCGCGCAGACGGTCCCCGTTCCCGACATCGGCGACTTCAAGGAAGTCGAAGTGATCGAAGTGCTGGTGAAGCCGGGCGACACCGTTGCCAAGGAACAGTCGCTCATCACGCTCGAATCGGACAAGGCGACGATGGAGATCCCGTCGCCGGGCGCTGGCGTGGTGAAGGAGCTGAAGGTCAAGGTCGGCGACAAGGTGGCGAAAGGCGCCGCCATCCTGATCCTGGAAGGCGGCGAGCAGCGCGCCGAGCCGCGAGCCGAGGCGAAGGCCGAATCACCCAAACCGGAGTCCGCGAAACCCGCCGCGCCGCGGGCGGTGCCGCGCGAGGCGCCGCAGGAAAGCAGTGGGGCCAAGCCGCACGCCAGTCCGTCGGTGCGCAAATTCGCGCGCGAGCTGGGTGTCGACCTGCCGCAGGTGCAGGGGAGCGGGCCCAAGGGCCGCATCCTGCACGCCGATGTGCAGGGTTTTGTCAAAGGCGCGCTTTCCGGCAAACAGGCGGGTGCCAAAGGCGGCGGCGCGCTGCCGTTCAATCTGCCGCCATGGCCCGAGGTCGATTTCGCGAAGTTCGGCCCGGTGGAGACGAAGCCGCTCGCGCGCATCCAGAAGCTCTCCGGGCCGTACCTGCACCGCAACTGGATCTCGATCCCGCACGTCACGCAGTTCGACGAGGCGGACATCACGGATCTCGAGGCCTTCCGCAAGGCGCAGACCGCCGAGACCGAGAGGAAGGGCTTCAAGCTGACGATGCTCGCTTTCATGATCAAGGCGTGCGTGACGGCCCTCAAGCAATACCCGCAGTTCAACTCGTCGCTCGATAAGTCGGGCGAGTCGATCACCATCAAGAAGTACTACAACGTCGGCGTAGCGGTCGACACGCCCGGCGGCCTGGTCGTGCCCGTGGTGCGCGATGCCGATCGCAAGGGCATCTTCGACATCGCGCACGAGCTCGGCGAAATCTCGAAGCTCGCCCGCGACCAGAAGCTGAAGCCCTCCGATATGCAGGGCGGCACCTTCTCCATCTCGAGCCTCGGCGGCATCGGCGGCACGTATTTCACGCCGATCATCAACGCACCCGAGGTGGCGATCCTCGGCGTCTCGCGTTCAGGTTTTCGACCTGTTTATTCCGGGAAGGATGAGAAAGGTGAAGATGTGTTTAAGGCACGTCTCATCCTGCCGCTTTCCCTCTCCTACGATCACCGCGTCATCGACGGCGCAACCGCCGCCCGCTTCACCAGCTTCCTCGTTTCGGTGCTCTCCGACATCCGGAAGCTGATCCTCTAGATGCCGAGCGACGTAAAGGTCCCCGACATCGGGGACTTCAAGAACGTCGAGGTCATCGAGGTCCTCGTCAAGCCGGGCGATAGGGTCGAGAAGGAACAATCGCTCGTCACGCTCGAGTCCGACAAGGCGACGATGGAAATCCCGTCGCCGGGGGCGGGCGTGGTGAAGGAACTAAAGATCAAGGTCGGCGACAAGATTTCGCAGGGGGCGGTGATCCTCCTCCTCGAAGAAGATCAAAAGGCAGAGGCGCCGCAAAAACCAACCCCCCCGGCTGCGCCGTCCCCCCTTGACAGGGGGGCAACGAAAAAAGAACCAGCGGGCGAGTACGACTGCGATGTGGTGGTGATCGGGGCGGGGCCGGGAGGGTATTCGGCGGCCTTTCGCGCGGCGGACCTTGGGCTGAAGACGGTGCTCGTCGAGCGGTATCCGATCCTCGGCGGCGTGTGCCTCAACGTCGGCTGCATTCCGTCCAAGGCGCTGCTGCACACCGCGGCGGTGGTGGATGCGGCGCGCGCGCTCGGCGACCACGGCATTTCCTTCGGCGAGCCGAAGGTCGATCTCAACAAGCTGCGCGCCTTCAAGGACAAGGTGGTCGGCAAGCTCACCGGCGGCCTCGC
>DATLDY010000291.1:0-10616 GCA_035525655.1 Burkholderiales bacterium | reverse complement strand
GCAGCCAGTTCCTGTGCCACCTTGCGCTGCGCTTCGGTCATCACCGCGGCATCGAGCGGCGGCATGCGATCTATGTAGGACACGGCCTCTCCTTCGCACGAAGCGCGAATGCGCTTGCAACCAGCACCGTGCTCGCCAGCGCGAGCGCGGCAGAAAATCCCCCGTGCATATGGATGAAGGCGCTGACGACCAGGGGTCCGGCGATCTGGCCCGCGGCAAACGCGGCGGTCATCGCGGCCATCAGCGTCGGGCCATGCTCGAGCGCGACGAGGCGCGCCTCCTGCATGCCGACCAGCGTAATCACCACGAATGTACCGCCGACGAGCACGGCGCAAAGAGCGATGCCCGCGAGGCCGGCCAGAAGAATCGGGGCAGCGACGCCAATCGCCATGGCGAGCGCCGACAGCATCCACACGCGGCGGTTGCCGAGCGAGGGCAGCCAGCGCGTGACCCATATGGTCGCCACCGCGGCGGTCACGCCGAAGGCCGGCCATGCCCAGCCGAACACCGCGGGGTCGGCGATCACGTCCCGTGCCATCACGGGTACGAACGTCGCGGGAATGATGTACCCGAAGCCATACGCGCCGTAGCAGGCGACCAGGCGCCATGCGTCGGGTGTCCAGGCGAAACGCGCTGTCGCCCCGGAAGCGCGCGGGGCCGAGCGATGCGCGAGCAATACCGGCCATACCGCAGCCAGCACGCCGAACGAGACGAGTCCAAGCACGAGCCAGGTCGTAGAAGCGCTGGCGCCGTGCGTCATCATGGCGAGGCACAGCGCCCCGGCGAGCGCCACGCCCCAGCCGACGCCGCTGAACACCACGCCGGCGAGCACCGGCCGGCCAAGCACGGCAAGCGCCCACGACGACACGTTCACCAGTGCCCAGGCGCTCGCCACGCCCGCGATGAACCGCAGGAGCGCCCAGCCGCCCATGCCCTGCACGAAACCCATCGCGAGCGTCGCCGCGCCGATCGCGAGCAGAGCGGCGGGAATCGCCACGTGCGCGCGCGCCGGGCGTGCCGCCCAGAGGGCGCCGACCAGGTAGCCGACATAGTTCGCCGAGGCGAGGTAGCCGCCCTGCGCGAGCGACAGGCCGGCGTCGGCCTGCATCATGGGCAGGAGCGGCGTGAAGGCGAAGCGCCCGATGCCCATCGCCACGGCGAGGGCGGCAAGACCAGCGAGCGCGACGATCGGCATGGCGATACTTTAGGTTGACGGCGGCATTTTGGAAAATGAATAATCGAGATGGGATCGTTCTCGGATGGAGATATGGACCTGGTCGAGCTGAGGATCTTCAAGGCCGTCGCCGAGCAGGGCGGCATCACCAAGGCGGCGGCCGCGCTGCACCGCGTCCAGTCGAACGTCACCACGCGCGTCAAGCAGCTCGAGGAGCGCCTGGGAACCAAGCTCTTCCACCGCCAGGGCCGCAAGCTCGTGCTCTCGTCCGAGGGCAAGGTGCTGCTGTCCTACGCCGATCGCCTGCTGCAGCTGTCGTCCGAAGCCCAGGCGGCGATGCGCGGCCAGGCGCCGCACGGCGTCTTCCGCCTCGGCACGCTCGAGAGCACCGCCGCCACACGCCTGCCGCCGATACTCGCGCGCTATCACCGCGCGTACCCTGCCGTGCGGCTCGAGCTCAGCACCGGCACCAGCGGCGCGCTCGTCGACAGGGTGCTGCGCAGCGAGATCGAAGCTGCGTTCGTCGCCGAGCCCTTCGCTCCGAAGAACCTCGAGACCGAACATGCATTCACCGAAGACCTGGTCCTCATTACGCCCAAGGGGCATCGGCCGGTAAAAACGCCCGATGACATCGACGAGCGGGTGGTGCTCGCCTTCACCACCGGCTGCTCGTATCGCCGTCGCCTCGAAACGTGGCTCGGTCGCTCGAGCATCGTCGCGGAGCGCGTGATGGAGTACGGCTCGTATCACGCGATCACCGCTTGCGTAGCCGCGGGCGGCGGCATCGCCGTGGTGCCGCGATCCGTGCTGCGCGTGGTTGGCGCCGAGGCGCAGGTCGCCGTGCACCTCCTTCCTGCGCAGGTGGCGAAGGCGCGCACCATGCTGGTGTGGTCGCGCGGCCATCAGTCGGCGGCACTCGACGCCCTGCGCCAAGAGCTGCGTTGAGGATTTACGGCGTCGACTTCACCTGCGCGCCGCGGCGCGCGAAGCCGATCACCGTCGCCGCCGGGCGGCTGAAAAAATCTTTTCTCAAGCTCGAGGCTATCGAGCGCCTGGAGAGCTTTGCCGACTTCGAAGCGTTCCTGTCACGACCCGGCGCGTGGGTCGGCGGCTTCGACTTCCCCTTCAGCCTGCCGCGCGAGCTGGTGCGCGATATGCGCTGGCCGCAGGAGTGGCCGCAGCTGGTCGCGCATTGCGCAGCGATGTCACGCCTGTCGTTTAGAAAAGTACTGGACATCTATCGAGCCACGCGACCCGTGGGCAGCAAGTACGCGCATCGCTCGACCGACTATCCCGCGGGCTCGTCCAGCCCCATGAAGCTCGTCAACCCGCCGGTGGCGCTGATGTTTCACGAGGGCGCGCCTCGCGTGCTCGCCGCGCAAGTGCATGTACCGGCGCTGGCGGACGGCGATCGCACGCGCGTCGCGCTGGAGGCGTATCCGGGCGTGCTGGTGCGCAAGCACCTCGGCATCCGCGAGTCGTACAAGAGCGACACGAAGCGCGATCACACACCCGCGCGCAGGAGCGCCCGCCGGCGCATCGTGCAGGCGCTGAAGGCGGGCAAGCCCCTGGGCGTTTCTCTCACCCTGGACGCTCGTTTGGAACGGGCCCTGATAGCGGAAGGTTCAGCCGACCTCCTCGACGCGGCGATCTGCGCCGTGCAGGCCGCGTGGGCGGCCGGCAGGCCCGGCTACGGCATCCCGCCGAGCGCCCCGCCGGGAGAAGGATGGATCATCACTTCGTAGGCTGCAGCTCGTAGCCCTTTGTGCGCATGCAGAAGTTCGCCAGGCGCGATTCCTCCATGAAGCGCTCGCCGAACGGGTCGCCGAAAGGACCCTGCGGCCAGGCGGCAAAGGGGCGGCCGAGCGAATCGCGGTAAAGGAAGGGGCCGTACATCCCGGCGTACTGGTACGAGCGCCATCGCGCCTCGTTCCACGCCTGCACCTGGCAATCGCGGGTATCGGCGTCGAGCTGCGAGGCATCGGCGTCCGGCCGCGCCCACTGCATCGGCGTGCACGCGGCGGCCAGCAACACGAGGGCGATTGTCCAGAAGAGTTTCATCCGGGTAGGACAACTTTGCCAGGGAAACGTCACGGCTGCGGCGTTGGGCTACGATACTGGACAAACATCCATGGATCTCCTAGAGGCACCGCTCGCGATCGTCGACCTCGAGACCACCGGGACACGACCGGCGGCGGACCGCATCACCGAGATCGGGGTGCTGGAAATCGATCGCTTCCAGGTCCGGTCCGAATGGTCCACGCTGGTCAACCCCGGCATCCCGATCCCATCCGAGATCCAGGCGCTCACCGGCATCAACTACGACATGCTCGCCGCCGCGCCCCGCTTCGCCGAGCTCGCCGGCGACCTGCACGAGCGGCTGGCCGGCCGCGTGTTCATCGCCCATAACGCCCGCTTTGACTACGGGTTCCTGCGGCGCGAGTTCGATCGCGCCGGGCTCAAGTTCCAGCCGCGTACCGTCTGCAGCGTAAAGCTTTCGCGCCGCCTGTACCCGGGCGAGCGCGGCCACGACCTCGACAGCCTGATCGCGCGCCACGGCATCGCCTGCCAGGCACGCCACCGCGCGCTCGGCGATGCGGACGCGCTCTGGCAGTTCCTGCGCATCGCGGCCCGCGACCACGGCGACGAGGTGCTGTCGGTCGCCGCGCGCCAGGTGGCCAAGCAGCCGGCGCTGCCCGCGCAGCTCGAGCGCTCGCAGATCGATGCCGTCCCCGAGGCGCCCGGCGTCTATCTGTTCTATGGCGAGACCGGCGCGCCGCTTTACATCGGCAAGAGCCGCTCGATGCGCTCGCGCATCCTGCAGCACTTCTATTCGACGGCGGCGTGGCTGCAGGAGGTGCGCCGCATCGAGTGCCACCGCACGGTCGGCGAGCTCGGCGCGCTCCTAACCGAGGCGCGCCTGGTGAAGGAGCTTTCGCCGGCCTACAACCGCCAGCTTCGCCGGCCGGAGGCGATGTGCGGCTTCGTCTTCGACGGCAAGCATCTACGCCTCGCCACCGCGGACGAGATCGACGCCGACACTTTGGCATTCGTGTACGGCGTGTTCCGCTCGCGGCGCGCCGCGCTGCAGGCGTTGCGGGCACTAGCCGACGAGCATGGCCTGTGTTTGCAAACGCTGGGATTCGATGCCAAACGCCGCGGTGCCTGCTTTCGTCACCAGATCGGCCGCTGTGCGGGCGTGTGCGCAGCGCGCGAAGGCATCCATGCGCATCACGCGCGCGTGGCGACAGCGCTCGCCACGCTGAAGACGCCGGCGTGGCCCTATGCCGGCGCGGTCGGCATCGTCGAGGAAGATCGCGCGCGTGACGCGACCGAGGTGCACGCGGTGGACCGCTGGTGCTATCTCGGCGCAGCGCGCTGCGAGCCCGAGATGGCCGATCTCCTCGACGAGCGGCCGCGCTTCGACTACGACCATTACCGCATCCTGTCGCGGCACCTGGCGAAGCCGGGCGTGCGCGTGGTGCCGATCGCGCAATGCACTGCGAGCTCCTGATCCCCGGCCTCTTCGCCACGCCGCCGGCGACTCGGCTGCCCGCGCTCGAGCTCCTGCTCGCGCGCGGGCGCTGCACCGGCGCCGCCTCGCAGCACCTCGAGGCGTGGCTGCGCGATGCCTTTGGCGCCGGCGAGCGCACGCTGCCCGCGGGTGCAATCACTTTGCTCGCCACCGGCGCGGATCCGGGCGCGGATTGCTGGAGCCGCGCCGACCCGGTGGACCTTCGCCTGATGCGCGATCGCGTCATCCTCGTGCCGGGTGCCGCGTTGCACATCCAGACAGAGGAGGCGCAGGCCTTGTGCGAGAGCCTGAACCAGCATTTCGCCGGCCGGATGGAAGTGCGCGTGGTCGATGCGCAGCGCTGGGTTGCCCGCTTCGCTCAGGAGGTGGAAATCGAGGCCGACGCCCCGCTGCAGCTCGCCGGGCGCGACGTCGCGCTCGCCCGTGCCGCCGGGGCCGGCGCGTCTTTCTCGCACCAGGTCATGAACGAAGCGCAGATGGTGCTGCATTCGCACGCCGTCAACACGGCGCGCGAGGCGCGAGGCGAGCCTTCGATCAACAGCGTGTGGCTGTGGGGTGCGGGCCGCAAGCCGAAGATCGAGACCGACCGCTGGCATTCCGTCAACGCCGACGATCCCGTCGCCCTCGGCCTCGCCCGAGCCGCCGGCATCCGGCACCGGCCGCTTTCACCTTCGGCGCAAAGCTTCCTCGAGCGCATGCCGGAAGAAGGCCGCCATCTCATCGTGCTCGACCAGCTGCGCATCCCGCTTGCGCTCGGTGCCGCTGGCGAATACCAGGACGCGATCTCGGCCCTCGAGCGAGACTGGTGCGCGCCGCTCCTGCAGGCGCTGCGTGACGGGCGCGTCGGCATGCTGACCCTCCATGTCCCCGACGCCGCCGAGTGCGCGACCTACGAGGCGATCCGTGGCGACCTGCGGCGCTTCTGGCGCCGGCCGAAGCCGCTCGGGGCTTACGGATGAAGATCATCGAGCGCCCGTACACCGAGAATACCCGGCGCCTTCTCATCGATTCCGGCGTGCATCCGCTCCTCGCCCGGATCTACGCGGGGCGGCGCATCGCCTCCCCGAGCGAGCTCACCTATAGTCCGGCGGCGCTTTTGCCGCCGATGCTGTTGAAAGGCATGGAGCAGGCCGCGGTACTGCTCGCGGATGCCGTATCGGCGGGTAAGCGGCTTCTCATCATCGCCGACTACGACGCCGACGGTGCCACGGCGTGCGCGGTGGGCATGCGCGCATTGCGCCTCTTCGGCGCGAATGTGGATTACCTGGTGCCGGATCGCTTCAAGCTCGGCTATGGCCTGTCGCCGGAGCTGGTCGACGTCGCGGTAAGCAAGAAGCCGGATCTGCTCATTACCGTCGACAACGGCATCGCGAGCGTCGAAGGCGTGGCGCGCGCCCGCGCGCTGGGCATCGGGACGCTGATTACCGACCACCATCTGCCCGGCGCCGAGCTGCCGCTCGCCGACTGCATCGTGAATCCGAACCAGGCCGGCTGCGGCTTTCCCTCCAAGGCGCTCGCCGGCGTCGGGGTCATGTTCTACGTGATGATCGCGCTGCGCGCCGAGCTGCGGAAGCGCAATGCGCTGAAGAGCGAAGTGAACCTCGGCACGCTCACGCCGCTCGTCGCGCTCGGCACGATCGCCGACGTAGTGCCGCTCGATGCCAACAACCGCAATCTCGTCGCCCAGGGATTGAAGCGCATCCGCTCGGGAAGTGCGCAGCCGGGCCTGCTCGCGCTGCTGCGCGCCGCGGGTCGCAATGTGTCGGAAGCCTCGAGCTTCGACCTCGGCTTCGTCGCCGGGCCGCGCCTGAACGCGGCCGGGCGGCTCGCCGACATGAGCCTCGGCATCGAATGCCTGATCACGGACGACGAGGCGCGGGCGTCGAATTGCGCGCGCGAGCTCGATCGCCTGAACGGCGAGCGCCGCAAGATCGAGGGCGGGATGCTCGAGCAGGCGCTCGAGCACCTGAAGGCGCTCGAGGCCGAGGCGCAGTCGACGTTTTTCGGCCCCGACTGGCACGAGGGCGTGGTCGGCATCCTCGCATCCCGGCTCAAGGATCGCCTGCACCGTCCGGTGGTGTGCTTCGCCCGCGGCGCGGACGGTCGGTCGCTCAAGGGCTCGGGACGCTCGGTGCCCGGATTCCACCTGCGCGATTGCCTGGATCTCATCTCCAAGCGCTCCCCCGGACTCATCGTGCGCTTCGGTGGCCATGCGCAGGCGGCGGGACTCACCATCGCCGAGGCCGACTACCCGCGCTTCGCGAGCGCCTTCGACGGCGCGCTCGACGAGATGCTGCCGATGTCCGCGCGCACGCGTACCGTGGAGACCGACGGCAGCCTCGACCAGGGCTACTACACGCTGGATGTCGCGCGCATGCTCGAGGCCGGCATCTGGGGCCAGGGATTCCCGCAGCCCCTCTTCTGCGATACATTCGCCGTCGAAAGCCAGCGCGTGGTCGGCGAGCGGCATCTGAAGCTGCTGCTCGCCAAGGATGGGCGGCGCTTCGAGGCGATACGCTTCGGGTCGCTCGATCCTTTCCCGTCCCGGGCCCGCGCCGCGTACCGCTTGGCCGTGAACGAATACAACGGACTCAAGTCCATCCAGCTCAACGTGGAGCACGTCGAATCATGAGACAGCTCGCCGCCGCCGTATTGCTTGCCGCCGGTGCCGCCTGCGCGGCCGACCTGCAGCCGATCAAGGATGCCGGACCTTACGTGCCCTCGCCGCAAAGCGTGGTCGCAGACATGCTGCGCTATGCCGACGTGAGCGCGAGCGACTTCCTCGTCGACCTCGGCTCGGGCGACGGCCGCATCGTCCTTACCGCGGCCAAGGTGTTCGGCGCGCGCGGGTTCGGCGTCGAGATCAAGGACGATCTCGTGAAGCGCGCGAACGAGGCCGCCTCCAAGGAAGGCCTCGCCGATCGCGTCAAGTTCATGAAGGCGGATCTCTTCAAGACCGACATCTCGCAGGCGACGGTCATCACCATGTATCTGCTTCCCGATACGGTTAACCTGCTGAAGGAGAAGTTCCTCACCGAGCTTCGGCCCGGCACGCGCATCGTGTCGCACGACTATCCGCTCACCGGCTGGATCCCCGAGAAGTACGTGCAGATGGACCTCGAGGACAAGGTGCAGATCAGCGGCGTGACCACCACCCTCATCTACCTTTACATCGTGCCCGCGAAGGTGGCCGGCCGCTGGGAGGCGAAGATGCCGCCGGCCGTGAGCAAGCAGCCGGCGACGCTGCAGCTCAAGCAGCAGCTCACTCGCATCAGCGGCAGCCTGCGCGTCGACGGCAAGGACGTCCCGCTGGAGGACGCCAAGCTGCGCGGCGACAAGCTCACCTTCAAGCTCGCCGGGCGCAAAGGCGAGTTCTCCGGCGTCGTCAAAGGCAACGCCATCGAAGGCACCGTCGACGGCAAGTCCCCCTGGACAGCCGCGCTGGGCGGATGAGGCTGCGCATCACGGCCGGCAAGGTCGCGCTCGAGGCGGAGCTGCGCGATACGCCGACCACGCGCGCAATATTGGCCGCCGCACCGTTCGAGGCCCAGGCATCCACCTGGGGCGAAGAGGTGTACTTCACCACGCCGGTGAGCGCGAAGCTCGAGCCGGACGCCAGGCAGGTCGTCGAGCCCGGCACCGTCTGCTTCTGGACGCAGGGCGATGCGCTCGCGCTGCCTTTCGGCCGCACGCCGATCTCTACGGACGAGCGGCCGAAGCTCGCCAACCCGTGCAACGTGCTCGGCACGATCAGGGATTTCTCCGCCCTGAAAAACGTCAAGGCCGGCCAGACGATCCGGGTGGAGAAGGCGTAATGCAGCGAAAGCGCGTCAACTCCTCCAAGCTGCGCTCGGTCGGCTACGACGAGGCGACGAAAACGCTCGAAGTCGAGATGTCGAACGGCCAGGTGTTCCAGTACGTCGGCGTGTATCCCGAGGTGTACCGCCGCTTCATGGCCGCGCCCAACCCCACTAGCTTCTTCGACGACAAGATCGAAGAGGAATACACCCCCAAGCCCGTAAAATAGGGGGAAGAACCAGGGAGGGAGCATGCGGGCCGGACTAGCCGCGTTTGCGTTCGTGTGCATGTCGGCGTTTGCCGCGCCGGGTGGCGTGGCGCCGATCGAAGGAACGGGCCTGCGCTCGATCGCGGGGTGGCTCCAGGCGCAAGGCACGCCCGGTTACGTGGGCGCCGATGTCGCCGACGCGATGGGCATCGCCCGCACGACAGAGCAGGATCTCGTCGACGCGATGCAGCGCGGCTTTCGCGACGCGCAGGTGCTGCGCATCGCACAGGTGATCCGCGGCGATACGCTGCTCTTCATGGTGCAGGACGAGGGCGAGGTGTATTTCTACCTGTCGAACGTGCGTGAAGGCCTGCGCAAGGCCCTGGTCTCGATCCCGAGCCGGGAGTCGGTCACGCCGCTCGATGCAGCGGAGGCGGAGGTGAATTTCCGCCGCGAAGTCCATTACTGGGAAAAGAAGGCGGGAAAGCTCTGATGGAAGCAGAACGCGTCAACCAGATCGCCTCGAGCCTCGCCGACCTGCAGACCCGGTCGGCGGAGCTGCGGAGGTATCTTTGACTTCGAGGCGAAGACCGAGCGCCTGGCGGCGCTGAACCGCGAGCTCGAAGACCCCAAGCTGTGGGAGAACCCCCAGCGCGCGCAGGAGCTCGGCAAGGAAAAGAAGGCGCTCGAGGCGGTCGTTGCCACGCTGGGGCGCGTCGACACGGGCCTCTCCGACGCCGCCGAGCTCTTCCAGCTCGCGCGCTCCGAGAGCGACGATGCCACGCTCGGCGGCATCGCCACCGACGTCGACAAGCTGGCGAAGGACGTGGCCGGGCTCGAATTTCGCCGCATGTTCTCCAACCCGCTCGACGCCAACAACTGCTTCCTCGACATCCAGTCGGGCTCGGGCGGCACCGAGGCGCAGGACTGGGCGTCGATGCTCGAGCGCATGTACATCAAGTACTGCGACCGCAAGGGCTTCGGCGTCGAGGTGCTCGAGCACACGGCGGCCGAGGTGGCCGGCATCAAGAGCGCGACGCTCAAGGTCACCGGCGAATACGCCTATGGCAATCTGCGCACCGAGTCGGGCGTGCACCGCCTCGTGCGGAAAAGCCCGTTCGACGCCAACGCGCGCCGGCACACCTCGTTCGCGAGCGTGTTCGTGTACCCCGAGGTGGATGAGTCCATTGAAGTGGAGATCAACCCGGCCGATCTGCGCACCGACGTGTACCGCGCATCGGGCGCCGGCGGCCAGCACGTCAACAAGACCGAGTCGGCGGTGCGCATCACGCACATCCCGACCGGCATCGTGGTGCAGAGCCAGAACGACCGCTCGCAGCACCGCAATCGCGCCGAGTGCATGGCGATGCTCAAGTCCCGGCTCTACGAGCTCGAGCTTCGCAAGCGCACTGCCGAGGCGGACAAGCTCGCCGCGACGAAGACCGACATCGAATGGGGTCACCAGATCCGCTCGTACGTGCTCGACCAGTCGCGCATCAAGGACCTTCGTACCGACGTCGAGAAGGGCGATACGCAGCGCGTACTCGACGGCGATCTCGATGACTACATCGAGGCGAGCTTGAAGCAAGGGGTTTAACGTGAACGAAGAACAAGACAGCAACAAGCTCATCGACGAGCGCCGCGAGAAACTGAAGGCGCTGCGCGCGCGCGGCCCGGTGTATCCGAACGATTTCCGGCGCAAGCACACGGCTGCCGAGCTGCACGCCTTGCATGGCTCCAAAGCCAAGGACCAGCTGGAAGGCGAAAAGGCACCGGCGGTGGTGGCGGGCCGCATGGTGCTGAAGCGCGTGATGGGCAAGGCGAGCTTCGCCACGTTGCAGGACGGCTCGGGGCGTATCCAGGCCTATATCACCCAGGACATCGCGGGCTACGAGGACTTC
>DATLDY010000274.1:0-2995 GCA_035525655.1 Burkholderiales bacterium | reverse complement strand
CCGAGGTCCGTGCCGGTGGATACGTAGCGTCCACCCATCTTCACGTACTTCTCTATCAGGTCCGGGCGCGAGCTGAAGCCGCCGACGCCGACGTGCTTGCCGCGCGCGCGGCAGGCGGCGAGGGTGCGCGCATAAGCGTCGTGCACCTGCGGATGGTCGAACTGCCCCGGAATGCCGAGGTCGGCCATCAGGTCGTTGGTGCCGATCATCACCAGGTCGACGCCCTCGACGGCGACGATTTCTTCCATCGCGGCGAGCGATGCCGCGGACTCGAACTGCACGATCACCATCGTCGCCGCATTCAAAGCCGGCAGCGCTTCGGTGGCGGCAAGCGTGCGGTAACCGAAGTGCGGCAAGCCAGCGGCGAATCCGCGCTCGCCGAGCGGTGGATATTTCGCGGCCGCGACGACCGCGCGCGCCTCGGCAGCCGAGCGCACGCCCGGTGCGATGACGCCGAGCGCGCCGGCGTCGAGCACTCGCGAGATGTACTCCGGCGTGTTCGCCGGCACGCGCACGAAGGCCGGCAGGCCGGCCTCCAGCGCCATGACGCAAAGCTGGCCGGTGGTCTCTATGGAAAAGGCGGAATGCTCGAGGTCGATGTAGATCGAATCGAAGCCCGCCGTCTTGGCCATGCGCACGATCTCCACGCCGGCGACGAGGCGCAGGGTCATCGACGCCACGACTTCCCCGCGGGCGAGCTTCTCCTTGACGCTATTGCGGATCAATTCCCGTGGCTACATCGGTGGGACTTGGCCGCCGAGCCCGACGTTCACTCGCGGCGTGGAGAGGCTGCCGTCGCTCTGGCGCTCGGCAGTCATGAACACGGCCGCGCCGGGCTTGAGCTGGCTGCGGTCCGTCGGCACGAACGAGACCACCGCGGTGGTGTCGTTCACCAGCACTTTCTTCTCGCCGCCCTTGTACTGCACGGTCAGGACGCGATCGTTGCCCATGCTGGTGACATTGGCCACGTTGGCGTTCGTCATCTTGCTCGCCGGCCGCAGGTCCCAGTCGCGATGGCCTTCACCCGCCCCGCGCATGTTCTCCGGGAAGATGTGCACTTCGAGCGCCACCATGGCGCCGTTGCGCTCCCCGACAGTGGTGGTGCCGATGTACTTGCCGCTGGCGATGTCGGCGATGCTCGCCTTGGCGATGCCCATTACGGTGAGGTTGTCCGCGAGCTTCACGGTCATCTGCTGGCCGCTGTTGGCTTTCACGACCATGGTCGGGCCGTCGATCTTCTCGACGGTGCCGCGGATGCGGACCGGCGCATTGGCGGGCGCCTGCGCGAAAGCGGCGGCGGATAAGGTGGCGACGAGCAGGGCGGTCAGCGCGCGGGTCATGTGAGCCTCTCCGATTTTGGCATCTTAATTGGGGCGCGCAGGACGGCTGTCAGCTCGCGCGTGTCGCGCACGTTCTCGAGATCCCCCACCATGGCGACGATCCGCTTCACGGCGCTGCCGTCGAGGAAGCCCGCGGCAGCGGTGCGCAGCTTCTCTTCGATCTCGGCGCGAGTCAGCGGATCGGACGGATCGCCTTTGGGCGCAGCACGGCGATCGCTGTGCACGGCACCGTCCACGGTGCGGATTTCCACCGCGGCGCCGGTGCCCTGCACGGCCGGGTCGATCTCCACCTTCACGCGCTCGCGCGCGAAGGCGCCGACGGCCGGATCGGTATAGCGCTGCGGCTCGAACTGCTCGAGCCAGCAGCGCCGGTCGTGCAGCACGATCGCGGTCACATAGGGCGTGGAGAGCAGCGCCTTGAACTTGTCATTCCACGGCAGGGTGCCGTGCATGTCGTAGACCGTCTTGGACAGCCCCACGCGTACGGAAGCAATACGGGCAGGCTTGAGGTCATGCGCGCGCATCAGCCTGAGCAGGCTCGTGATGACAGTCTGGATCGAGCTCGCGGCAGGCCAAAGGCGAAGGGCGATCTGCTCGAGCTCCCAGCGGCTGCCGAGCGCTGCCGTTACCGCTTCGGGCTGGCCACCGTCGGAGTAGGCGTTGAAAAGGCCGCCGTCCTTGTGCGCGAGGATTTCGGGCGACGAGGTAAAGCCTTGCTCCGCGAGGAGCCCGGCGAGGAGGCCCGACAGGGCGCCGCGCGACTGGTGGAACTTGATCGTCGGCGTTCCCCAGTGCGCGAAGGTGCCCGCAGACTGGCTGCCGGCGAGGCCGAAGGCGTTGCGCTGGCGCTCGGCATCGAGGCCGAGCAGCTTTCCGACCGCCGCCGCGCCGCCGAAGGGGCCGATTACGCCCGGCGAGTGCCAGCCCTTGGCGCGGAACGCCGGGTACTTGGTGCCGAGGCCGACCCGCACCGTCGCCTCGAGCCCGGCGGCGATGGCAACCAGGAGGTCGCGGCCGCTCGCGCCATTGCGCTCGGCGATGGCAAGCGCGGGCGGCACCACCTGGGGTGTCGTGTGGCACAGCGTCGGGCGATGCACGTCGCAGACGGTGACAGCCGTGATCAGGTAGCCGTTGAGGAGGGTGGCGCCCGCTAGCGAGAGCTGCTCGCCGCCGATCACGCTCGCCTCGCGCGAGGCGCCGAGGGCGGTGGCGAGCGCACGGATCTGCTTGCTCTCGTCGCCTTGCCGGCCGACGATGGCGCTGGCGAGCGTATCGAGCAGGATATCTTTGACGCGCTCGCGCGTCGGGGCCGGGACGTCTTCGTACTTCAGGCTCGCGACGAATTGCGCGAGGCCCGTGGTCGGTGTGGACATTATTCGAGCTTAGCGCCGGAGTCCTTGACCGCCTTGGCCCATTTCACCAGCTCGGACTTGATGAGTGCGCTGAACTCTTCGGGCGTGGAGATCGCCGGCTCGGCGGCGAGGCCGATGAGCCGGTCACGCATGTCGGGCTGGCGATAGATCTTCGCCACCGCGTCGTGGATCTTCTGCACGATCGGCGCGGGAATTGCGGCGGGTCCGACGAGCCCGTTCCATCCCACGGCGACGTAGCCCGGCAGCGCGGCTTCAGTGAGCGTGGGCACGTCGGGCAGGGCG
>DATLDY010000273.1:0-3775 GCA_035525655.1 Burkholderiales bacterium | reverse complement strand
GCGGCGCATCTTGGAAGGCGCCCAGGCCCTCGAAGCCGCCGGCTGCTGGGGCGTGGTGCTCGAGCTCGTGCCGGCGCCGCTCGCCCGGATGATCACCGAGCGGATCTCGATTCCGACCATCGGCATCGGCGCCGGCGCGCACTGCGACGGCCAGGTGCTGGTGTTCCACGACCTCGTCGGCCTGTTCAGCGGCTTCACGCCCACCTTCGTGAAGCGGTATGCGGAGGCGGGCACCGCCATCCGCGATGCGGTTGCGCATTACGCGGAGGAAGTACGCAGCGGCGCGTTTCCTTCCGACAGCCAGGCCTTTCCGATGAAGGACGAGGTTCTCAAGAAGCTTTACGGCGCTTAGCCCGTCGTAGCCGGCCCGACAGGGGAATCCCTACCGCTTTGTTGCACGTTGATGTCGTGCAGAGTGTCGACACGCCTACGCAAAAGGCACTACCTCACGTCAATACCGTCATAGAGCGCGCCTAGAATTCCTCGCATGCACACCCTCCGCGTTGCCCTCGCCCTGCTCAGCAGCCTAACTGTGGTACACGCGAGCGCGGCGGGCCTCGCGCCCGATCCGGCGACCACCCCGGAAGCGGTAGTCCAGGTCTACGGCGCGCGCACCATGGGCGTCAAAGGCCTTTTCGGCGTCCATACCTGGATCGCGGTGAAGCCCACCGATGCGATGTCCTGGACGGTGTACGAAATCATCGGCTGGCGGCTGCGCTGGTCCGACAGCGCGCTCGTCATCCGCGAGCGCCAGCCCGACGCGCCTTGGTTCGGCTCCGAGGCTGAGCTCTACGCCGACAAGCGCGGCGAGGGCGTCGACGAGATGATCGCCCGCATCGACAAGGCGGCGCGGTCTTATCCGTATGCGAACACTTACACGCTGTGGCCGGGGCCAAACTCGAACACCTTCACGGCGTGGATGGCGCGCACGGTGCCCGAGCTCAAGGTCGACCTCCCCGCTACCGCGGTGGGGAAGGATTACCTCGGCAGCCGGTTCGTCTCGACGGCGCCGAGCGGCAGCGGGATCCAGTTCACGGTCGGCGGCCTGTTGGGCATCGCTGCCGGTCCGGTGGAAGGCTTCGAGCTCAACCTCCTCGGCCTCAACTTTGGCGTGAGCGGCTCGGGCATCAAGCTGCCCCTTGCCGGCCGCGTAGGACTACCGCGCTTCTCCGCACACGCTAAGGAGTAAGCCCGTCCTCTGACGCCTAGCTGGTCTTGACGTAGCTCACTTCCAGGCACACGTTGACGAGTGCCTGTCGCTTCTCCTCCTTCACGACTTTCAACGCCTTTTCCAGCGCCGGCATCAGCTCCTTCGGCTCGCTGACGCTTTCGCCGTGGCCGCCGGAGGCGCGGATGACGTGCTCGAAGCGCGGCGAGGGCTCGAGCGTGGCGAAGGGCGGCTGCTTCATTGCCGCGGCGTGCCCCTTAGGATAGGTCGCCAGCGTCGAGCGATGGACAGCGGCCCAGCGCGCGTTGTTCGCTATGACGAAGAGGACCGGGAGCTGCATCGCCTCGGACACGTAGTGGCCCGCGGTCGGGTTGCCGAACATATAAGCGCCATCGCCGAGCGCGCAAATCACCGTCTTGCCCGGGGATGCGAGCTTGGCGCCGAGCGCTGCGCCGAGTCCCCAGCCGAGTCCGCCGGCCGAGGCGTTGCCGAAATAGCGCCCCGGCTCCTTGATGGTCATCTCCTCGAGCACGGTCGGGTACTCGTTGACGAGGATGGTGTTGTCGTCGAGCAGCTTGTTCATGCACGCCGAGAGCCACTTGCCGGTGATCGCCGCCGGCATCGGCGTGACGCCGCCGCGCGCCTTGGCCCGCGTCTCCTCCGAGAGCTTGGTGGTCGCTTTGCGGCGCTCTTCGATCACCTTCACGGAGACCGCCTGCTTCTGCGCGCTGCGCCACAGGAGCTGCAGCGTCGGCGCAACCGCGCCGGTGAGGGCGAGATCGGTGCGAAACCCGCGTAGCGGATAGCGGGTAAAGAGGGGATCGGGGCCGATGTGGATCACCTTGGCGTCCGCCTTCGGCCCGCCCTCCTTGGGGATCCACGGCACGTCGCAATCCACGACCAGCACCACGTCCGCCTCCTTCAGCAAGGCGTGCGGATCCCAGCCGCAGTGCATCGGATGCTCGGTCGAAAGCGCGAGGAAGCGCGGCCGATAGTGGATCACCGGCACCGCAAGCGCGTGCGCGAGCTGCTCGATGGCGCGCGACGATTCTCCGGTGCGTCCGCCGTTCGCGGTGATCAGCAGCGGATGGCGCGCGGCGCTCAATAGCTTCGCCGCCCGCTCGAGCGCTTCGGGATCCGCCGCGGCCGGCGTCGCGGCGGCGATGGTCGTCTGCGCCGAGAACTCGCGCGTAAAGCTCGAGGCGAGGACCTCGCGCGGCAGCGTTACGTACACGGGCCCCTGCGGCTCGCTCTTGGCAATGGCGAGCGCGCGGTCGAGCACCGTCTCCACCTGCTCGGCGTGGCGCAGCTCGTAGTCCCACTTCATGAACTCGCGCAGCATGCCGCCCTGGTCGAAATGCTCCTGCGCCCAGTGGATGTAGTTGTTGCGCGCGGCGGGCAGCGCGCCCGACTCGGTGATCGGTGTGCGGCCCGCGGTGAAGAGGATGGGCAGGTTCTGGCGCGAGGCGTTGATCAGGCCGTTCATCGAGTTCGCGGTGCCGACGCCGACGTGCACCATCATCGCCTGCGGGCGTCCGGTGACCATCGTGTAGCCATGCGCCATCGCCATGCCCATGTTCTCGTGCGGCACGATGACGACTTGCGGCAGCTTCCAGCCGAGCTTCTGCCCCTTGGCATACGACTCGACCACGGGCGCGAAATCGGTGCCGCCGTTCGCGAAGAGGTATTCCACGCCGCGCGACGCGAGAAGGCCCATCCAGGCGTCGGCGGCCGTCTCGGGTTTGAATGCGGCGGCAGCTTCCGGCTTGGGGGCCGGCGCTTCCGTCTTCAGCGGTGCGGGGGCGGGCTTCGGCGCCGCGGCTTCGGGTTTGGGCTTCGGGGTGACCGGCTTGAGGGGAAGGGTGTTCTCGGGATCCATGGGCGGAGTCTACCGCCCGTGCTGCTCAGGTTCGAGTCACATCCGCGCTTACGCAGAGCCATTCACCGCGTCGCTGCGCCCATACGTCGGTGTAACGCCCGGCGCCCTGGGTGCCGTCGGGCTTGGTGTACAGCGTGCGCCCGTGGATGATGGCCACGTCGCCCAGCAGCCGGATGCGTACGTCGTCGCAGCGGAAATCGGCCACCGGGATCGGCCGTGCGATCTGCTTCAGGAATCCGGCGCGATCCACCAGCGTGCCGTCGGGATTGCTGTTCAGGAAATCGTCGGCGAGGTGGCGCTCGAACCACGCGACGTCCGATTCGCGCACGGACCGGATGTAGCCGGAGTTCAGCTCGTCGAGGATGCGCATCAAAAGCGGTTGAAGTGTGCGGAAACGCAGCGCCAGCGTCCGTCGCGCCGGGCCCAGATGTCGGTATAGCGGCCGCTGCCCGCTTCGCCGCCGGGCTTGGTATAGCGGAAGCCGGCGTGGATCAGCGCGACTTCGCCGAGCAGGCGGATGCGCACGTCGAGCGCTTCGAGTGCCTTGCCGGGATAGGGGCGCGCGATGCGCGCCAGGAAAGCGGGCGTGTCGATGATGGAGCCGTCGACATTGCTCGCCAGGAAGTCGTCCGCGAGATTCTCGGTGTACCAGGCAACGTCGGATTGCTCGGCCGAACGCACGTAATTGGCATTCAGCTCGCGCAGCTGCGTGATGTCGGCATTACTCA
>DATLDY010000262.1:0-4325 GCA_035525655.1 Burkholderiales bacterium | reverse complement strand
GAAGTGAACGTGCTCCAGGTCCGACTTCCCACGAACTTCAAGGCCGCGCGCTTCGATTCCGATGCGCACACGCAAATCCTGCGCGACCTCGAGGCGGACATCGAGACCGCGCGCTTCGAGGGCATGGAGCTGCCGGTGAAGCTCAAGGTGCACGACTCGGTGTTCGTGCCGCTCGCGAAGTGGGCGATGCTCATCTCGGGCACCTACCGCTGCGTGACGAAAGACGGCATCCGCTCGATCAAGGAGGCGGTGCACAGCGATCTCGAGGCATCGCGCACGATGTACGGCTGGGTGGTGAAGCTCTGCGTCTCGCTCGGCGCGAACGAGAAGGACCTGGTGCCGTTCGAGAAGTACGCCGCCGCCGCGCAAAGCCTCGGCAGTCCCTCCTCCGCGGCGCGCGCGCTGCATGCTGGCGCGCCGAACATCGAGCGCGTCGATCGCCTCGTGCAGGCGATCGCGGCACAGAAGGGCACCAGCTCGCCGGTGCTCGACGAGACCGTGCGCCTGGTCGACGCCAAGCTGGAAGCGAACCGCCGGGCTCAGCCGGTGGCCGCAGCCGGCCTCAAAGCGGATCCGGCCAAGAAAACCGCGGCCTAGCTAGGCCGCTTCGCTGTCGGCGCCGGGCTTGTCATCGTCCTCGATGCCAAGCTCTGCGATCTTGCGCGTGATGGTGTTGCGACCCATGCCGAGAAGGTTCGCCGCCTCGATGCGGCGTCCGCCGGTGCGCGCGAGGGCCTTCGAGATCAGCGCGCGCTCGAACTGACGTCCCAGCGCATCGAGGATGCCAGTGTCGCCGCGCGCGAGGCGCCGCTCCGCTTCGTATTCGAGGGCGGATAACCAGTCCGAGGCCGCCGCTGCGCTGGACTCGCGGAACTCGGCCGGCAGATCACCGACGTCGATCACCTGGCCCGGCGCCATCACGGTGAGCCAGTGGCACAGGTTCTCGAGCTGGCGCACGTTGCCGGGAAACGCAAGGCGCGAGAGGTGCGCAAACGCCTCTTCGGAGAGGCGCTTGGGCTCGACGCCGAGCTGCTTCGCGCTCGACGCGAGGAAGTTCCGGGCGAGGAGCGGGATATCCTCCGAGCGCTCGCGCAGATTCGGCAGCCGCAGGCGGATGACGTTGAGGCGGTGATAGAGATCCTCGCGGAAGGAGCCTTCGCGCACGCGCTGCTCGAGGTTCTGGTGCGTGGCCGCGATGACGCGCACGTTGACCTTGATCTGCTGGTGGCCGCCGACGCGATAGAAGCTGCCATCGGACAGGACGCGAAGCAGGCGCGTCTGCAGCTCCGCCGGCATGTCGCCGATCTCGTCGAGGAACAGCGTCCCGCCTTCGGCCTGCTCGAAGCGCCCGCGGCGCTGCTGCTGGGCTCCGGTGAACGAGCCGCGCTCATGACCGAAGAGCTCCGATTCGAGCAGGTCCCTCGGCATCGCGGCCGTGTTGATCGCCACGAAGGGCTTCGGCGCTCGCGCACTATGGCGGTGCAGGGCACGCGCCACGAGCTCCTTTCCGGTTCCTGATTCGCCGGTGATGAGGACCGTGGCGCTCGATTGCGAGAGGCGGCCGATCGCACGGAACACCTCCTGCATCGCTGGCGCCTGCCCGAGGATCTCCGGGGTCTCGCCGGGCGGCTCGGTCGCTTGCGACTCGCGCCGGCTTTCGTCGAGCGCGCGACGGATGAGCTCAACCGCCTGGTCGATATCGAAGGGCTTCGGCAAATATTCATAGGCCCCGCCCTGGAAAGCGGCGACGGCCGAATCGAGGTCCGAGTACGCGGTCATCACGATGACCGGCACCGCGGGATGGCGTTGCTTCACCGCGGTGAGGAGCTCCAGCCCCGAGCGGCCGGGCATGCGGATATCCGAGACCAGCACTTCGGGCGCGCCGCCCGAAAGCGCGTCGAGCGCATCCTGCGCGGATGAAAACGAGTTGAAGGCAATGCCTTCGCGCGTGAGTGCTTTTTCGATCACCCAGCGGATGGAGCGGTCGTCGTCGACGATCCAGACCGGTTTCATGTCAGCGGCACCAGGATTCTGAATATTGTGCGGCCGGGGCGGGACTCGAACTCGATGACGCCCTGGTGATACTGGACGTACGTCTGCGCGAGCGAAAGTCCTAAGCCGGTGCCGCCTTCCCTCCCGGATACGAGCGGATTGAAGATCCTGTCCTGAATCTTCTCCGGTACACCCGGGCCGTCATCGACTACCTGCAATTCTAATGCCAGCCTGTGGCGCTGCCGGAGGATGGTGATCTGGCGCACCGCGCGCGTGCGGAAAGCGATCGTCGCCGCGCCTTCCTGCGCGGCGTTGCGCGCGATGTTGAGCACGGCCTGGATGAGCTGCTCGCGATCGCCGACGATTTCCGGAAGGCTCGGATCGTAGTCGCGGCGGATTTCGATGCCGAACTCCGCCTTGACGAGGCTTCTCACCCGCTCGAGCACTTCGTGGATGCCCAGCGGCTCCACATGCGGCGGACGATGCGGCGTGAGCATGCGGTCCATCAGCCGCTGCAGGCGATCGGCTTCCTTGATGATGACCTGCGTGTATTCGCGCAGCTCCACCTTATCGAGCTCGCGCTCGAGGAGCTGCGCCGAGCCGCGCAGGCCGCCGAGCGGGTTCTTGATCTCGTGCGCGAGGTTGCGGATCAGCTCGCGGTTGGATTGCTGCTCGAGCACCAGGCGCTCCTCGCGAGCGTGCCGCAGCTGCTGCTCGATCGGGCGCAGCTCCGCGAGCAGCGCAAGCCCCTGCGTATCGATCCGGGTCATGGTGCATGCCAGCGGCAGCGGATCGCGCCCCAGTCGCGCATACGTCACGTTTTGCGCCGAATAGTCCCAGTGCGTGCCGAGCGCGTCGGTCAGCGCACGCTCAAGCTCGTCGCGCTCCGTGAAGAGCTGGAGGAAAGGACTGCCATTCAAGCTCTTTGCACCGGTCGCGAGCAGGCTTTCGGCCGCCGGGTTGGCGTAGCGGACTACGAACTGCCCATCGAGCGCCACGACCGCGGTGGCCAGGAGTTCGAGCCCCGCGAATTGGAGTGCCACTCAGCGCGACAGGTTGTTCAGCTCACGCCTGAGCGCTTCGATGTTCTTTTCGTGAGTTTCGACGCTGTCCTTGAAGGGCTGCAGGCGCTCCTCTACGCGCGCGTAGTTGCGCTCGTCGCCCATGCGCACCGCTTCCTGCGCGGCGAGGTCCTGGCGCGCCTTGGCGAGGGAAGCCTGCTCCGTCGCGAGCTCCTTCTCCAGGATCTCGCGCTGGCGCGTGGCGGCGCTCGCGCGATCGTTGGCCGACTCACGCGGAAATCCGTTGGCGCCGGCCGATCGGGGCGGCGCCTTTTGTGCGGGGGCGACGTTGACCTGCCGCGTGACGACCTCGCACTTCTGCCTCTCCGCTTCGCGCCGGTCGTTCGTATAGGTCCAGTGGCCGTCGGTACCCTTGCACTTGAAGATCTCCGTGACCTGGGCGTGCGCGCTCAGCGCCGTCAGCGCGCCGAACACCAGGGCCATCGAAGCCTTCAGCATCAGATAAGTCTATCAAATCAAAGAAAAAGGGCGGTGCAGGAAACTGCGCCGCCCCTTCTTTAACGCGCGAGAGTTACGCCGGACTACGACGCGTAGTACATGTCGAACTCGACCGGATGGGTCGTCATGCGGAAGCGCGTGAGCTCGTCGTTTTTCAGCGCGATATACGACTCGATGAAATCCTCCGAGAACACCCCGCCGCGCGTCAGGAACGCGTGGTCGTCCTGCAGGCATTCGAGCGCCTGCTCGAGCGACGCGCACACGTTCGGGACCTTCTTCGCCTCTTCCGGCGGCAGGTGGTAGAGGTCCTTGTCGATCGGATCGCCGGGATGGATCTTGTTCTGCACGCCATCGAGGCCGGCCATCAGCAGGGCCGCGAAAGCGAGGTACGCATTGGCGGTGGGATCCGGGAAGCGCACTTCGACGCGGCGCGCATTGGGGCTCGACACGTACGGGATGCGGCAAGCTGCCGAACGGTTGCGCGCCGAGTACGCCAGGTTGATCGGTGCCTCGAAGCCCGGTACCAGGCGCTTGTACGAGTTCGTGCCCGGGTTGGTGATCGCGTTGAGCGCCTTGGCATGCTTCAGGACGCCGCCGATGTAATGCAGGGCGAAGTCGGAGAGACCCGCGTAGCCGTTGCCGGCGAACAGGTTGTTGCTGCCCTTCCACACCGACTGGTGCACGTGCATGCCCGAGCCGTTGTCGCCTACCACCGGCTTCGGCATGAAGGTGGCCGTCTTGCCATACGACGCAGCGACGTTCCACACCGTGTACTTGAGGATCTGCATCCAGTCCGCGCGCTGCACGAGCGGC
>DATLDY010000241.1:0-2313 GCA_035525655.1 Burkholderiales bacterium | reverse complement strand
AGCAAGCCACACATGCTCTTCGGAGGGCGCATACAGGCGCAGGCCTACGATGTCTCTGCCTATAAGCTCGTCGCCGACCAGCTCCTCGCGGATGCGAAGGTCGAACCGCTGTTCCACGCGATTGGCGTCGGCTACGACGCCGGCCATCTGCTGGTGGAAACGAAATCCGGCCGGCGCGCGATCAAGGGCCAGGTGTTCGTCGATTGCTCAGGCGATGGCGATCTCGCGGCCTGGATGGGCGCGCCTTACGAGGTCGGCGACGGGAAGGGGAACATGCTCTATCCGTCGACGATGTACCGCATCGGTGGCGTCGACCCGGCAAAGGCGGGCAATGCATGGGAGAAGATCGGCGAGCTGATGGAGGCGGCCGAGCGCAAGGGGCGGCGGTTCCCGCGCAAGAAGCCGATCGTGCGGCCGCAGCCGAATCCGACGGAGTGGCGTGCGAATCTCACGCAGATCCGCAATCCCGATGGGACGGCGGTGAGCGGCATCGATGCGCTGCAGCTCGCATGGGGAGAAGCGGAAGGCCGGCGCCAGGTCTGGGATACGTTCCAGTTCATCAAGGAGACCACGCCCGGGTTCGAGCGCGCCTATATCGCCGACATCGCGCCGCAGATCGGCATACGCGAGACGCGGCGGGTGAAAGGCGAATACATGCTCACCGAAGACGACGTGCTGGACTGCGCGGATTTCGACGATGCGATCGGCGTCAATGGCTGGCCGGTGGAGGATCACGTCGCCGGCAGCGTCGATTTTCGCTTTCAGCGCAGGGAGCGCGGCTACAACCAGCTGCCTTACCGCATGGTCGTTCCGCTGCGCGTCGATAATCTCCTGGTGGCCGGGCGCTGCGCGTCGATGACGCATGGAGGACAATCGGCCGCGCGGGTGTCGGGTCCGTGTTTCGTCATGGGGCAGGCGGCTGGCACCGCGGCGCACCTCGCCTTGAAGCGCGCTGTGCGACCGAGGGAGATCGATGTGCGCGACCTGCAGGCGCTGCTGAAAAAGGACGGAGCGTGGCTGGGATGAAAGTCAGGCGAATCGCGGGAGCGCTTGGCGCCGAAATCGCGGGCGTGGATCTGTGCGCGTTGTCTGACGCGCAGATGCGCGAAGTGCGCGCCGCGTGGCTCGAGCACCTGGTCATTTTCTTCCGCGACCAGGCGCTTTCTCCCGCGGAGTACATGGCGTTCGCCAGGCGGGTCGGCAAGCCGATCGAATATCCGTTCGTGAAGGGCATTGCCGGATTTCCCGAGGTCATCGAGGTCAAGAAGCTCGAGCACGAGAAGGTCAACTTCGGCGGGGTGTGGCATTCGGACACGGCGTACCTGGAAGTGCCGCCGATGGCGTCGATGCTGCTCGCGCGTGAGATCCCGCCCCAGGGCGGCGACACGCTGTTCGCCAACATGTATATGGCCTACGAGGCGCTATCGGATGGGATGAAGCGCCTGCTCGAGCCGTTGGTGGGCGTAAATACATCGGCGAAGGCCGATGTCACGCGTACACGGGAAGATCGACTGAAGACCGATGCGAGCGACCAGGCCGGCAAGGAGCTGGCGGCCGAGCATCCGGTGGTGCGCACGCATCCGGAGACGGGGCGCAAGGCGCTGTACGTGAACTTCGCGCACACCGCGCGCTTTCGCGGCATGACCGAGCAGGAAAGCGCGCCGTTGCTCAATTATCTCTTCCAGCACCAGATCCGGCCGGAGTTCACCTGCCGCTTTGCGTGGCGGGTCGGCTCGCTAGCGCTGTGGGACAACCGCTGCGTGCAGCACAACCCGGTGAACGATTACCACGGCTACAAACGCCTCATGCACCGGATCACGCTGGAAGGCGATCGACCAAAATAAAAAGCCCGCCGAAGCGGGCCTTTTCTTGGGGCGTAGTGAATTAGCGCCGTCCTGACCCGTATTACTTCATCCGGTCCTTGATTTTGGCCATCGCAGCGCGCGCGCACTCCTCGTCGAGGTGACCGCCCGGCGCGCCGCTGACGCCAAGCCCGCCGATGGTGTTGCCGCCGGCCATGATGGCGATCGCGCCCTGCGCATAGGTGACATTCGGCAGCGGCGTCTGCGGCACGGTGCTGGGCGGCGCCTTCGCCATGCGATCGGCAATTTGCTTGGTGCTCTCTTCCTTGCGCGACAGCCCTAGCGAGGCCACCGTGTAGGCCTTGTAGTAGGCGTTGTCCAGCGTGTGGATCGGCGCGCCGTCGCCGCGCAGCACGGCCTGGCGCACGCCGTCGAGGTCGACGACGATCGCCGTGACCTTGTAGCCGTTGCGCACGCATTGCGCGACGGACTCGCCGACGAGCTCGTTGGC
>DATLDY010000238.1:0-2683 GCA_035525655.1 Burkholderiales bacterium | reverse complement strand
AGAGCGCCTGCGCGAGCAGGACTCGAAGCTTCCAGCCCGGCGCCACGGCGCTCATCGGCCCCTGGTGCTGCGCGGTCGGCACGCCGAGGCCGAGGAGCAGCGCGGCCGCGCGCGACTCGGCGTCGTAGCCGCCGTACTCCGCATACTTCGCCTCGAAGTCCGCGGCGCGCATGAAATCGTCTTCGGTGGCCTCGGGATTCGCATAGATCGCGTCGCGCTCGCGCATCGCCTGCCACATCTCCGCGTGGCCCATCAGCACGACGTCGAGCACGCGCTCGCCTTCGAAGGCGAACTGGTCCTGGCGCAGCTTGCCGACGCGCTCGTTGGAGTCGATCGCCACCGAGCCCGCGCTGGGCTCGAGATCGCCGCCGAGGATCTTCATGAACGTCGACTTGCCGCAGCCGTTGGCGCCGATCAGGCCGTAGCGGTTGCCGCCGCCGAACTTCACGGAGACGTTCTCGAACAGGGGCTTGGCCCCGAACTGCATGGCGATGCCGGAGGCGACGATCATGGGTACCTGACGCTAAAAACAAAAAAGCTGGCCGAAGCCAGCTTTTCCGAGGTGAAGGAGCTTACAGCGGCTTTACGTTCGCCGCGGCCGGGCCCTTCTGGCCTGCCGTCACGTCGAAGGAGACCTTCTGGCCTTCCTTGAGGGACTTGTATCCCGATCCCTGGATCGAGGTGTGATGGGCGAAGAGATCCTTGCCGCCGTCATCCGGCGTGATGAATCCAAAGCCCTTCGAGTCGTTGAACCACTTTACGGTACCTGTAGGCATGTCAATTCCATTCCTGGCTGTTACGCGAGGCTGTCCGAGCTTCGCTAGCGGGCACGATGTTCAAGGGAGGGATTGACTGCTATGGGCACTCACTACCACTACCTGAGATCCTGCGGTCGCTACTTTACCACGCTATAGACGCCGGGAGGCGATGCGCGCGCCTTCGGCCAGCGCGCGCAGCTTGGCCCAGGCCACGCTCTCCGGGATCTCGGTATTGCCCGCGGTCGAGGAGAAGCCGCAGTCGTTGCCGAACAACACGTTCTGCGGCCCCGCCGCCTTTGCCCAGCGCTCGATGCGATCGGCGACCACCTCCGGATGCTCGACCGTGACGTTGGAGTGCGTGATCGCGCCCGGGATGAGGCGCTTGCCCGCCGGCAGCGCGACCCTGCCGAGCACGCGCCACTCGTGGTCGTGCCGCGGATTGGCCGCCTCGAACGAATATGCGCCGACATTGATCGTGAAGATGAGATCCAGCACGTCCTCGAGCTGAAGGTCGGAAAGGCGCGGGCCGAAGTTCACGCCGTAGCAGGTGTGGTAGCGGATCTGCTCCGCGGGCAGGCCGCGCAGCGCGTGGTTGAGGTGCGCGATCCTTTTCTGCATCCAGGCCCGGTACTGCTTGAGGTCCATCTCCTTGTGCGAGTCCCAGTTGCTCACCATTCGGGGATCGTCGATCTGGAGATAGAACCCAGCGCCGAGGATCGCCTTGTACTCCTCGCGCATGACCTCGCCGTAGGCCTCGAAGTACTCCTCGTCCGACTTGTAGTGCTCGTTCGGCATGAACGGCAGCGGGGAGGCCGCCGGCATGAACGCTTCCTTCGCGCCAGCCGCCGCCATCGCGCGCTTCAGGTTCGCGATGTCGCGCTCGACGAACTTGCGCCCGACGTACTTCACCGGCCCGACGCACACGCGCGGCGTGACGCGGATGGTGTTGGCGAACGGGCTGTGCTCGAGCATGCCGCGGTAGTAATCCGGAAACATGAGCGCATCGCGCCCGTTCGGATCGACCGGGCCGAGCGGGCTTGCCTTCTGCGGCGCGCGCGGCTCGAACCCGCCCAGGCGCTCGGCGAGGTAGTGGAAGAAGCTCGGCTTGCTCATCTCGCCGTCGGTGATGATGTCGATGCCCGCCTCGACCTGCTTCCTGACGATCTCGGCCACCGCGCTTGCAAGGACCTCCTCGTTCATCGGCTCGCCGGTCGAGAAGTGCGCACGCACGGCCTCAAGGATTTCCGGCGGGCGCGGCAGGCTGCCGGTATGCGTAGTGCGGATGCGGGTCATCGCCTTATATTATGGAAGCAATGAAGAAGTCGCCGTGGAAGCCGACGGTTGTTTAGACATTCCTAAGCCTTGATGCGCCTCGCCGCCTTGCTGTTCGTCTTCTGCGCCGCTGCGCACGCCCAGTATCCCGCTCAGTTTCCAGCTCATTTTCCAGCTCATTTTCCAGAGAAGGCGTTGCGCCTGGTGGTCGGCTTCAGCGCCGGCGGCCCAACCGATCTCCCCGCCCGCTTCATCGCCGACCGCCTCGGCAGCACGCTCGGCCAGCGCGTGGTCGTCGAGAACCGCCCCGGCGCCGCCGGACAGATCGCGACGCAGGACGTCCTCGGAAGAGCGCGCGATGGCTACAACCTGCTCCTGTGCACGCACTTCGAGGCGATCAACCTCGCGGTGTACAAGAACGTCGCGTACAAGCTCGCCGACCTTGCTCCTGTCAGCCAAGTCTCGCGCTATTACTACGGCGTCGCCGCGGCGAACGACCTCCAGGCGAAGGACTGGGACGCCTTCGTCGCCCATGCGAAGGCGAATCCCGGGAAGCTCAATTACGGCATGCTCGGCAAAGGCTCCGCGCAGCACATCCTCGCGCTCGAGCTCGGCAAGCTCACCGGCATCGAGATGACCGGCATTCCCTACAA
>DATLDY010000209.1:0-18076 GCA_035525655.1 Burkholderiales bacterium | reverse complement strand
CATCGTCTACGGCGGCGAAAAGGGAGCGCTCAACATCGAGCTCGAGCATCAGGACCTGTTCCTCAACCTCAGGAACGAGAAGTTCCACGCCTCGATCCTGACCCTGGATATCGGCGGCAACAAGGAGCCCGTGCTGCTGCGCGCGGTGAACATGCATCCCTACCGGCTGCAGGTGCAGCACATCGACTTCCAGCGCGTGCAGAAAGACCGCAAGATCCACATGAAGGTGCCGCTGCACTTCGTCAACGCGGAGAGCTCCACCGGCGTGAAGGAGCAGGGCGGCGTGGTGAACCACGTGGTGAACGAGCTCGACATCGTGTGCTTCCCGGACGACCTGCCGGAATTCGTCGAGGTCGACCTGGGCACCCTGGCCGTCGGCCACTCGCTGCACGTGCGCGACCTGCCGCTGCCGAAAGGCGTCGAGCTCGCGCTGCAGAAGGCCGAGAACCCCGTCGTCGCGACCGTGGTCGTGCCGGCGCTCGTGACCGAGGAAGAAGAAGCCGCTCCGACGGTTTCGGCCGCCGACGTGCCGACGACCGAACAGGCTGCGCCGAAGGAAGGCGAGGCCGCGGCCGCAGAGGGGGCTGCCAAGGCGGGCGCTGCCAAGGCGCCGGCTGCCAAGGGCGGGGAGAAGCCCGCCGCTGCGGACAAGGGCGAGAAGAAAGAGAAGAAGTAAGGCGTGCCGATTCGCCTGGTTGTTGGCCTCGGAAATCCGGGCAAGGATTACGAGCGCACGCGGCACAACGCCGGCTTCTGGCTGGTGGAGCGTTTCGCCACCGCCAATGGCGTCGTGCTGCGCAAGGATGGAAAGTTCCAGGCGCTGGTGGGTCGTCACGATTCCAGCAGCGCCTGGCTGTTGCTGCCGCAGACCTTCATGAACGCGAGCGGCCGGCCGGTGCAGATGCTGGCCGGCTTCTTCAAGATCAAGCCTGAGGAAATCCTCGTCGTCCACGACGAGCTCGACTTCGCCCCCGGCGTGGCGCGCATCAAGCAGGGCGGGGGCATCGCCGGTCACAACGGGCTGAAGGACATCTCGCAGCGCCTGGGCACGCACGAGTACTGGCGCCTAAGGCTCGGCGTCGGCAGGCCGGCGGCGGGACGCGAAGGCGCGGACTACGTGCTCGAGCGGCCGGGCGCCGAGGACAAGGCGGCCATCGATGCGGCCATCGAGCGCTCGCTCGCCGTGTTGCCGCAGATGATGGCGGGCGACATGCAGGGCGCGATGAACAAGCTCCACACCGAGGAGAAACCCCCGGCCAAGAAGGAGCCCGAAAGGAAAGACGCGCCCATCAAGGAGCCGCCGCCGAAGGATGCGCCGCAGAAAGCCGAGGCGCTCGCCAAAGCCGAGCCCGACAAGAAGGGCCTGTTCAGCGGACTCCTTGGCCGCAAGAAATGAAGTGCGGGATCGTAGGCCTGCCGAACGTCGGCAAGTCGACGTTGTTCAATGCCCTCACCAAGGCGGGTATCGCCGCCGAGAACTATCCCTTCTGCACCATCGAGCCTAACATCGGCATCGTCGAGGTGCCCGACCTGCGCCTGGGCGTCATCGCGAAAATCGCGCAGCCGCAAAAGCTCGTTCCCGCCATCGTCGAGTTCGTCGACATCGCGGGCCTCGTCGCCGGCGCCTCGAAAGGCGAGGGGCTGGGCAACAAGTTCCTCGCCAACATCCGCGAGACCGACGCGATCGCGCATGTCGTGCGCTGCTTCGAGGATCCGAACGTCATCCACGTCGCCGGCAAGGTCGATCCCATATCGGACATCGAGACGATCAACACCGAGCTCGCACTGGCCGACCTCGATGCGGTCGAGAAGCAGCTTTCGAAGCACCAGAAGGTCGCCCAGACCGCGGGCGACAAGGAAGCGGTGCGCCTGGTCGCGGCGTTGAAGAAGGTGCAGGCCGTGCTCGATGCCGGCCGGCCGGCGCGCACGACGGAATTGTCGAAGGAAGAGCTTGCCGTGCTGAGGCCGCTCTTCCTGCTGACGATGAAGCCCACCATGTACGTGGCGAACGTCGCCGAGAAAGGCTCGGAGGCGCTCCTCAAGCGCGTGCAGGACTATGCGGCAAAGGAAGGCGCGCCCGTCGTGCCGATCTCCGCCGCGATCGAATCGCAGATTGCCGACATGTCCGACGAGGACAAGCAGCTCTTCCTCGAGGACATGGGGATGGAAGAGCCTGGCCTGAATCGCGTCATCCGCGCCGCATACGGGCTGCTGGGCCTGCAGACGTACTTCACCGCCGGGCCGAAGGAGGTCCGTGCGTGGACCATAGCGGCGGGTGCGACCGCGCCGCAGGCTGCCGGCGTCATCCACACCGACTTCGAGCGCGGCTTCATTCGCGCCGAGGTCGCGGCTTACGACGATTTCGTCGCCCACGGCGGCGAGCAGGGCGCCAAGGAGGCCGGCAAGCTGCGCCTCGAGGGCAAGGAGTATGTCGTGCGCGACGGCGACGTGATCCACTTCCGCTTCAACGTCTGATGGCGATCGAGTTCGGCACCGCCAACCCGAAGGACCTGCCGCAGCTTGTCGAGCTCCTCGGCGTGCTCTTCGAGCACGAGGCCGAATTCACCCCGGATGCCGGCAAGCAGAAGCGCGGGCTCGAGTCGATCCTCGCGAACCCGTCCATCGGAACGCTCTTCGTTGCGCGGGAAGGCAGGCGCGTCGTGGCGATGGCGAGCCTCCTCTACACCATCAGCACCGCCGAAGGCGGCAAGGCCGCGTGGTTCGAGGACCTCGTCACGCATCCGGACGAGCGCCAGCGCGGCATCGGCCAGTCGCTGCTGAAATACGTCGTGGAGCGCGCGCGCGCCGAGGGCATCGTGCGCATCACGCTTCTTACCGACATGCAGAACGAGCGCGCGCAGGCGATGTACCGGCGCGCCGGCTTCGTCGGTTCCCCGATGAAGCCGATGCGGCTGAAGATCAGGCCGGCTTAGTTCGCTCGGCGAAGATCTTGCCGAGCGTGGCGCCGAACGGCACCGCCTCAGCGCCCTCGAGCACGCCCCTGCTCTCCATCTCCGCGTGCAGCCGCGGCAGGTTGTACTGCGGCACAGACGCGTAGAGATGGTGCTCGATGTGGTAATTCACGTTGTGCGGGAACAGAGCCCAACGCAGCCACGCCGGACCCAGGTTGGTGCGAGCGGCCGTGAGCGGCGAGGAAAAATCCGTCGTCGCACCGTGCTCGGCGATCGCGCGCAGCCTCAGGATCGCCTGCACGACCGTCACCAGCGGCAATACCCAAAGCACGAGGTAATGGACGAGGTAGCCGGAAGCTGCCGCGACGATGAGCGCGAGCACGTGGAAAGCCACGACCAGATCCCGATCGCGCTTTGCATCCCCGCGTAATTTATCCGAGGTGTCGTCGAGCGGGCGGACGGCGACGTTGGTGGCGGTGTTGAGCGCGGGCGCGCCGCCGAGGAAGTACGCATAGGTCTTCCATGCGGTTAGCCCGGAGAGGTCCTTCACCAGCTTGCGCACGAGATACCAGCGCCCGCGCGGATAGCCGCCATGCAGCGCGGTATCCGGATCGAGCTCGCCGTAAAGGTTGTTGTGATGCAGGCGATGGATGACCCGGTACGTGCACATCGACAGGCCCTGCACCATCGCGCAGAAGCGCCCGACGAGGTCGTTCGCCTTCCGGTTCTCGAAGAGAAGGTAATGCGCCGCCTCGTGCGCGATGATGAAGAGTGCGTGCTGGCGCGTGCCGATGATGAGCACGGCGAGCGCCACGACCAGGGGATTCGGCCATGCGGCAACCGCGATGCTGATGGCGATCGCGAGCACGACGAAGTCTTCGAGCACCGCCGCCGCCGCGCGCCACGCCGAGCGGCGGGTGAGTTCCTGGACGAGCTCCTTCGGCAGCGCACGCCGATAGTCGTCCTTGAACTCTTCACCCGTCACTTATCGAGACCACCAAGCAGGATGTACTTCACCTCGAGGTACTCCTCCAGGCCGTATTTCGAGCCTTCGCGGCCAAGGCCCGACTGCTTCACGCCGCCGAACGGCGCGATCTCGGTCGAGATGATGCCGACGTTGGCGCCGACCATGCCGGTCTCCATTTTCTCGGCGACGCGGAAGATGCGCCCGACGTCACGGCTGTAGAAGTATCCGGCGAGGCCGAACTCGGTATCGTTGGCCAGGCGGATGACCTCTTCCTCCGTCTTGAATCGAATGAGCGGAGCGACCGGGCCGAAGGTCTCCTCGTGCGAGACGATCATGTCCGGCGTGACGTTGGCGATGACGGTCGGCTGGAAGAACAGACCGCCGCGCTCGTGGCGCTTGCCGCCGAGGATCACCTTCGCGCCTTTGCCGACCGCGTCGGCGACGTGCTCCTCGACCTTCTTCACGCCCTGCTCGTCGATGAGCGGGCCGATCACCACGCCGGGCTCGGTGCCCGCGCCGACCTTGAAGCCCTTCACCTTCTCCGTCAGCCTGGCAGCAAACTTGTCGTACACGCCATCCTGCACATACAGGCGGTTGGCGCACACGCAGGTCTGGCCGGCATTGCGGTATTTCGAGGCGAGCGCGCCTTCCACCGCGGCGTCGAGGTCTGCGTCGTCGAACACGATGAACGGGGCGTTGCCGCCGAGCTCGAGCGACAGCTTCTTGACCGTGTCCGCGCACTGGCGCATGAGCACGCGCCCGGTTTCGGTCGAGCCGGTGAACGAGAGCTTGCGCACCGTGGGGTTCGCGCACAGCTCGGCGCCGATCGCCTTCGAGTCGCCGGTGAGGACATTGAGCACGCCTTTTGGAATACCGGCCCGCTCGCCGAGCTCGGCGAGCGCCAGCGCCGAGAATGGCGTCTGGCCGGCCGGCTTGATCACCACCGTGCACCCCGCGGCGAGGGCGGGTCCGGCCTTGCGCGTGATCATCGCGTTGGGGAAATTCCATGGCGTGATGAGCGCGCACACGCCGATCGGCTGCTTCATGACTAGGACGCGCTTGTCTGCCCAGGGCGAGGGAATCGTGTCCCCATAGACGCGCTTGCCTTCCTCGGCGAACCACTCGATGAACGATGCGCCATAGGCGATCTCGCCGCGCGATTCGGCGAGCGGCTTGCCCTGCTCGGCGGTCATCATCTGCGCGAGGTCTTCCTGGTTCGCCATCATCAGGTCGAACCATTTGCGCAGGATCACCGAGCGCTCCTTGGCGGTCTTCGCGCTCCACGCCGGCAGCGCGCGCGCCGCGGCGTCTATCGCCCGCTTTGCGTCCGCCGCCCCCATCCGGGGCACGGTGCCCAGCACCGCGCCGGTCGCCGGGTTGTGCACCGCCAGAGTCTTGCCGCCATCGGCATCGCTCCAGGTGCCGTCGATGTAGCACTGCTCGCGGAAGAGCTTGGAATCCTTGAGGGAAAGCGCGGCGAGACCAGGCTGGGCGGGAGCGTTCATGAGGACCTCCAAAAGAAAAATTCTACTCTCGGGGCGTGGTTAGAATCATTGCACCACCCGGGAGGAGACCCATGAGAAAACTCGTAGCAGGCCTGCTCTTTGCCGTAGCGACTGCGGCCCATGCGCAGTATCCCCAGCGTCCCGTGCAGCTCATCGTGCCGTGGGGCGCCGGCGGCGGAACCGACGCCACGGCTCGCATCATCGGCGCGCTGATGGAGAAGGAGCTGAAGCAGCCGTTCAACGTCGTGAACCGCACGGGGGGTTCCGGCGTAGTGGGTCACGATGCGATCGCGCGCGCCGCGGCTGACGGCTACACGCTCGGACTGATCACCGTCGAGATCACGATGATGCATCACGTGGGGCTCACGCCGCTCACCTACAAGGACTACACGCCGATCGGCCTGATGAATGCAGACCCCGCCGGCGTCAACGTGCGCGTCGATTCCCCCTACAAGTCGGTGAAGGATCTGCTCACGGCGGTGAAGGCGAATCCGGGCAAGTTCAAGGCATCGGGCACCGGCCAAGGCGGCATCTGGCATCTGGCGATCGCCGGATTGCTCAAGGACCAGGGCATTGATCCGGGCGCTTTGCCGTGGGTGCCTTCGCAGGGTGCCGCGCCGGGGCTGCAGGATCTCGTCTCCGGCGGCGTCGAGGTCGTGCCGTGCTCGATTCCCGAGGCGCGCGCGATGATCGACGCGGGCAAGGTGCGCCCCCTTGCGATCATGGATGCCAACCCACCCGCGCTTTATCCCAAGGTGCCGACGATCAAGTCCGAGCTCGGGACGAACTGGCAGATCGCCGCCTGGCGCGTGATCGCAGCGCCAAAGGGAATCCCCGCCGACGTTCAGAAGACGCTGGTGACGGCGCTGAAGAAGGTCTACGACTCGAAGGACTACAAGGACTTCATGGCGAAGCAGGGCTACGGCACCGTCTGGGCCGACCCGGAGGGGACTGCGAAATTCATGGCGGACTCCGACGCAAACCTCGGTGCGGCGCTAAAAGCGGTGGGCCTCGCGAAGTAGCAGGTGAAGTTCAACGATGCGCTGCTAGGAGCGGTTTTCCTCGCGCTGTCGATCGCTGTCCTCATCACCATCCAGGGCTATCCGAAGATCCCGGGCCAGAGCATCGGCCCGGGAGCCTTTCCGGGCCTGATCACGATATTGCTGGCCGGCTGCTCGCTCGCGCTGATCTGGCGCGGCTGGCGCGAGCGGCACAGCCAACCGCTGGTTGCTCTGGGCGCGTGGCTTGCCTCGCCGCGCCACCTCCTCAACTTCGGCATCACGGTCGGCGTGCTCGTGTTCTATGTACTCGCCGCGGAAAAGATCGGCTTCCTGATCTGCGGCGCGATCATCCTGCTCGCCCTCTTTCTTGCGTTGCGCGTGAAGCCGCGGCTGGCCGTGGGGCTGGCCTTTGCGGTCCCGGTGCTGATCCACTTCATCTTCTACAAGCTCCTGCGCGTGCCGCTCCCCTGGGGCGTGCTGCCGGTGCTCTGGTAAGAGCGTGCTCGCCGCCTATACGCAGGCGTTCTGGCTGGTATTCGATCCGTATGTCCTGACGGTCATCCTGTGCTCGGCGCTGTTCGGCCTGTTCGTCGGCTGCATACCCGGCTTGACGGCGACGATGGCCACCGCGCTGCTCGTACCGATCACGTTTTTCATGCCGCCGGTGCCGGCGGTCGCCGCCATCGTCACGGCCACCGCGATGGCCATCTTCGCCGGCGACATTCCCGGCGCTCTGCTGCGCATCCCGGGTACTCCGGCGTCCGCCGCTTATACCGACGAAGCCTACGCCATGACAAAGAAGGGCCAGGCAGAGCTCGCGCTCGGCGCAGGCCTCGTGTTCTCCGCCATTGGCGGCCTGTTTGGCACGGTGGTGATGATTACCTCCGCGCCGGCGCTGGCCGAGATCGCGCTCAAGTTCAGCGACTACGAATATTTCTGGATGGTGGTGCTCGGGCTCGCCGGTGCGGTGTTCATCGGCAACTCGAGCATCCTGAAAGCAAGCATGTCGCTGCTGCTGGGCCTGCTCATCGCCTGTGTCGGGCTCGACAACCCGGCGGGCCATCCGCGCTTCACTTTCGGCAACGCCGAGCTCACCGGGGGCATCAGCCTGATCCCGATGATGGTCGGGATGTTCGCGGTGTCCGAGATCCTGCGCTTTGTGGTGCACATGGATCCGCCCGTCAGGCTCGCCACGGAGAAGATCGGCAACGTGTTCAAGGGCATGTGGGGCCTGCTGGTGAAATACAAGTGGCCCCTCGTGCGCGGCAGCGCGCTCGGCACGGTCATCGGCATCCAACCCGGCTCCGGCGCCGACATGGCGGCGTGGATGTCCTACGCCATGTCGAAGAAATTTTCCAAGGAGCCGGAGAAGTTCGGTACCGGCCACGTCGAAGGCATCGTCGAGTCCGGCGCCGCGAATAACAGCTCGCTCGCGGGAGCCTGGATCCCGGCGCTCGTGTTCGGGATTCCGGGAGACTCGATCACCGCGATCGCGATCGGTGTCCTTTACCTGAAGGGCATGAATCCGGGGCCGATGCTGTTCGTCAACAATCCGCAGAACATCTACGCCATCTTCCTGGTGTTCATCCTTGCCAACCTGATCATGCTTCCCCTCGGCTGGCTGACGATCAAGGCGGCCAAGAACGTGCTGCGGTTGTCGCGCAACATCCTGATGCCCACGATCCTGCTTTTCTGCATCGTCGGATCCTTCGCCATCAACAACACCGTGTTCGGCGTGCTGCTGATCCTGGTATTCGGCCTGCTCGCCTTCGTGCTCGAGGAGAACGGATTTCCGGTGGCGCCGGCGATCCTCGGCGTGGTGCTGGGGCAGATGATGGAAGAGAACTTCATCAAGTCGATGATCAAGTCGGACGGCGATGTCACCGCGTTCGTCACGCGGCCGATCGCCGGGGGCCTTGCGGCTGCCACGTTCGTCATCCTGCTCTGGCCGGTCGGCGCGTGGCTATGGCGGCGCTACAGGACGACGATCGGCGTGCGGACCTGACCCTCCACGCCGTCGTCGTCCAGCCACCAGAATTCGAGCTCGCCGGAGTCGACGGCCCGCGTGTAGAAGCGGATGTAAGGATTCGCCGCGACGCCCGGGCTGAGCGTGGCGCGGAAAACTTCCGCGCCGTTATAGCGGCAGACCAGCGAATGGATCGCGTTGCGCGCCACGCGTTTGCCGGCATCGACTCGAAAACCGGTCTCCATCGGATGCTGGATCACCACGCGCACCTCGACGGCATCGCCGCGGGCTATGCGCTCAGGCAGCTGGATCCGCGCGATGGTCACTCGCTCTCCGTGCAAGCCGCCTCGCGCACTTCGACCGGGCGCGCCGCGGACCAGAACGTGCCGTCCGAAAGCTCGGCGATGGCCACCACGCGCTGGCTGCCGTTCAGCCGGATGCGCGAGGCGACTTCCGCTCGTGCCGTGCGCGGGCCCAGGTAGAACCAGCACGCGTCGCGGACCGGATTGCGCTCGGCGAGAAGCAGAATCGTCTTCACGTAGTCGCGATCCGTCATCGGACTGTCCACGCGTACGGTCATCGGTACCGAGAATCCGGTATCGGCGATGAGGGGCAGCTCGAGCGTCACGCGTCCCGGCATCACGGAGGCACCTTTGGTGAAGGAGAACACCAGAGGGTCGGTCGTGCTGATGTGAGCGTTTGCCTGCGCGAACGCTCGTCTTGCGAATGGCAAGAAGGAGGCAAGGACAACGAAGGCGCGGCGCCGGTTCACCGCATGCATTGTAGTTTCTGATACGCTCGAACGGCCCTTCAGAGGAGGAGAAATCAGATGGTCAAATTTGTCGTCAACGGCCGGGAGGCGTATTCCGAGCAACCGTCGGACACGCCGTTGCTCTGGGTGATCCGTGATGAGCTCGGTCTCACCGGCACCAAGTTCGGCTGCGGCATCGCGCAGTGCGGCGCCTGCACGGTGCATATCAACGGCACGCCGACGCGCTCGTGCGTGACGCCGGTCTCGGCCGTGGCCGGGAAGAAGGTCACTACCATCGAGGGCCTTTCGCCGGCCGCGGACCATCCGCTGCAGAAAGCGTGGATTGCCGAGCAGGTGCCGCAGTGCGGCTACTGCCAGTCGGGCCAGATCATGACGGCGGCGGGCTTGCTCGCCAAGAACAAGAAGCCCTCGCGCGAGCAGATCGTCGAGCACATGAAGGGCAACCTGTGCCGCTGCGGCACGTACAACCAGATCGTCGCGGCCATCCAGCGCGCGGCGAAGGAGGCGTGATCATGCGAATCACCTTCCAACCGATCTCGCGCCGCGCGTTCCTGATTTCCAGCGGTGCCGCCGCCATCGGCGTCGCCTTCGGCTCGCTGCCGATGGAAGCTTTCGCGCAACAGTCGAGCTTCGCGCCGAACAATTGGGTGCGGGTAGGCACCGACGGCATCGTCACCATTTACTCTCCGGCCGCTGAGATGGGCCAGGGCGTGATGACCGCGATGCCGCTTCTCATCGCCGAGGAAATGGACCTCGACTGGACCAAGGTGCGCGTCGAGCAGGCCCCCTTCGATGCCAAGAGTTACGGCAACCCGCTCTTCGGCGGCGCCATGCTCGCCGGTGCTTCGCGCACCACGCGCGGCTACTACCAGGTGATGCGGCTAGCCGGCATGCAGGCGCGCGCGATCATGATCCAGAACGTGGCGCAGAAGCTCGACGTGCCGGCCGACCAGTTGACGACGGAGCCGCACGCCGTCGTGCACAAGGCGAGCGGCCGCAAGGTGACGTACGGCGAGATCGCCGCCTACGCGCAAGTGCCGGCGCAGCTGCCGCAATTCACCGCCGCGCAGCTCAAGCCGATGAGCCAGTTCCGCCTGATCGGCAAGGACCTGCCGCGCGTCGAGGTCCCCAACAAGGTGAACGGCAGCGCGACGTACGGCATCGACGTGCGCATGCCCGGCATGCTCTACGGCGCGGTATTGCGCCCGCCGGTGAACGGCGAAGTGCCGGTGAACGTCGATGAAACCGAGGCGCGCAAGGTGCAGGGCGTGCGCCAGATCGTGCGCATGCCTTACGGCGTCGGCGTGGTTGCCGATACGTACCCTGCGGCGCAGAAGGCGAAGAAGGCGCTGAAGGTCACCTGGAGCCAGCGCTCCAAGGCGCGCAGCTACAACCCGGACAAGATCATTGCCGAGTTCAAGCAGCGTGCGGCCAATCTCGATGACAAGGGCGTGCCGTACGAGACGCATGGCGACGTGCGGGCCGCGATGGCCGGCGCCGCGAAGCGCCTCACCGCGGAGTACACCTCGCTGAATGTCACGCACGCGACGATGGAGCCGCAGAACTGCACCGCGCGCGTCGACGGCGAGCGGATCGAATTCTGGGCGCCGACGCAGGCGCCGTCGCTGGTGTTCCTCGCCGCCGTGAAAGGCCATGGCTTCAAGCCGGAGAACGTGAAGATCAACACGACACTCCTGGGCGGAGGCTTCGGGCGACGCGCGGAGAACGACTACGCGGTCGACGTCGGCTTTCTTGCCAAGGCGGTCCCCGGCTATCCGGTGAAGATGGTCTGGAGCCGCGAGGACGACATGCAGTACACCAAGCCGCGTCCGCTCACCGTGCAAAGGCTCGAAGCCGGGCTCGACGCGCAGGGCAACCTCGTCGCCTTCCATCACCGGCTCGCCGGCGAGTCGATCTACCGCCGCTTCGCGCCGCCGGCGTTCCAGGCGAGCGGACAGAAGGACCTGCCGCTCGCGGAAGGCGCGTACGAGCCGACCTACAAGTACCCCGCGTTCGCGCTCGAGCAGCTCTTCGCCGAGACCGGGGTCGACGTGGCGGTGTGGCGCGCGGTCGGCGGCGGTTACACCAAGTTCGCCATCGAAACCTTCCTGGACGAGGTCGCCGCCGCGGCCGGCAAGGATCCGATCGAACTGCGCCTGCAGCTGCTGGCCGGCGATGCGCGCGGCCAGACGGTGATCCGCGAAGTCATGGCGCTCGCCGACTGGAAGAAGAAGCGCCCCGCCGGGCGCGCGCTAGGTCTTGCGTATAGCGATATCTGGGAAACCTACATGGCGCAGATCGCCGAGGTGTCGGTCGACAAGAAGACCGGCCGCATCACGGTGCACGAGATCTGGAACGCGGTCGACACCGGCGTCGCTCTCCAGCCGAAGAACATCGAGACGCAGATCGAGTCGGGGGTGGTGTGGGGCCTGTCCGCGCTGCGCGAGAAGCTCGATTACAAGGACGGCGTGCCGCAGCAATCGAACTTCCACGACTACCCGATCCTGCGCATGAACGAGGTGCCGAAGATCACCACCAAGGTAATCGTCACCGACAACAAGCCGGGCGGCATCGGCGAGGCCGGCCTTCCGCCGGTGGCTCCGGCGGTGGCCAATGCCGTGTTCAAGCTGACCGGCAAGCGGCTGCGCGACCTGCCGTTCAAAACGGAACTTTTGAAAGCTTAAAATCGGTGACAGTCACCATTTTTAAATTGGTGACTGTCACCGTTTACTGTTCTACCTTGATGTTGGCGTTGCGGATGATGCTGCCGTAGCGCTCCTGCTCCTTGCGCAGGAACACGACCATTTCGTCCGGCGTGTTGGACGCGGTGTCCATGCCTAGCGCGAGATAACGGTCGCGCAACTCCGGTGCCTGCATCGCTTTCTGGATTTCCGCAGCGAGCTTAGCGGTGACTTCGCGCGGCGTGCCGGCTGGCGCGGCATAGCCGATCCACGCGCCGATGTCGTACCCGGGAATGTTGGCTGCCTCGGCAAGCGGCGGCGCATCGGGCAGAGCCGCGGCACGCCGTGCAGTGGTGACGCCGAGAGCCTTCAACCTTCCGGCCTTGATGTGGCCCGACAGGGAAGCAACCGTCTCGAGCGTGTAGTCGATCTGCCCGCTCATCAGGTCTGTTAATGCTGGCGCACTGCCTTTGTACGGCACATGCCGCGCCTTCAAGCCAGCCATGGCGTTGAACAGCTCCGCCACCAGGTGGGCGGTGGCGCCGGTGCCGGAAGACGAGAAGGTGTACTTGTCCGGATTGGCGCGCACCAGCGCGACGAAGTCGCGCGCATTGTTCGCAGGGAAGGCAGGATTCACGACCAGCGCAAACGGGGCGAGCGCGATGAGACTCACCGGCGCAAGATCCTTCAGCGGCTCATACGGAGTCTTCTGCAGGTTCGGCATGATCGAGATCGGCCCGCTCGACGCCGCGAGAAGCGTGTAGCCGTCGGGCGCGCTCTTGGCGACGACGTCCGTGCCGATCGAGCCGCCCGCGCCCGGGCGGTTGTCGATCACGAACGGCTGTCCAAGCGATTGTTGCAGTCGCTCGGCGACCACGCGCGCCGCGATATCGGTCGCCTGCCCCGGCGGCCACGGCACGACGACTTTCACGGGACGGTTGGGAAAGGTCTGGGCCCAGGCAGAGCCCAGCATCAGACAACTGGCGGCAGCGACGATGAATTTCATGTTTCCTCCTGCGCCGATTCTAAGCGTGCCCGCTCAGTACGTACCTGGGTATGCGCCGCCGTCGATGAGGAAGTTCTGCCCGGTGACGTAGCTCGCCTGCGCGCTGCAGAGATACGCGCAGGCGTCGCCGAACTCCGCCGGGTCGCCGAGGCGTCCGGCGGGAATCGCTTTCAGGCGCTGCTCGGCCGCCTGCTCTTCGGTGAGGCCGCTCGACTTGGCGAAGCCGGCGAGCGTCTGGCGCGTGCGGTCGGTGAGGAACGAGCCGGGGAGCAGGTTGTTGATCGTCACGTTGTGCTTCACGGTCTGGCGCGCGAGCCCGGCGATGAAGCCGGTGAGGCCGGCGCGCGCGCCGTTCGACAGGCCGAGCGGACCGAGCGGCGCCTTTACGGAGGTCGAAGTGATATTCACGACGCGCCCGAAGCGGCGCGCGATCATTTCGTCGACCGTCGCCTTGATGAGCTCGATCGGCGTGAGCATGTTTGCGTTGAGCGCCTTCATCCACACCTCGCGGTCCCAATCGCGGAAGTCGCCGGTCGGCGGCCCGCCGGCGTTGGTCACCAGGATGTCGGGCTTCGGGCAGGCGGCGAGCGCGGCGCGGCGGCCTTCGTCGGTGGTGATGTCGCCGACTACCGTGGCCACCTGTACACCCGTCTTGCGAAGCTCGGCGGCGGCGGCCTCCAGCGCGTCGCGCCCGCGAGCGGTGATGACGAGGTTCACGCCTTCGCGGGCGAGCGAAAAAGCGCAGCCGCGGCCGAGCCCTTTCGATGCCGCGCAGACCAGCGCAGTCCTGCCCCGAATGCCCAGATCCATGTCAGCTCCTTTTTAGCGAGACCAGTAATACGCCGACGATGACGAAGATGCCGCCGACCGCTTGCATCCAGGTGAACGGCTCGTCGAGCCCGATGGCGCTCGTGATGGCGACGCTCACCGGGCCCAGTGCGCCGATCAGGCCGAATTCGGTCGCGCCGATGCGCTTCAGCGCTTCGGCCTGCAGGAAGAGCGGCAGCACCGTGCTGAAGGTGGCGAGCACGATGGCGTAAATCCACACCGCCTGCGGAAGGTCCAGCGCCGAAACCGGCTCGAGCAAGAAGAACTGCACGATGGCCGGCAGCGTGGCGATGACCATCGAATAGGCCGTGAAGCGCATCGAGCCGACGCGGCGGATGAGCTCGCCGCCGGCGACGAGGTACACGGCATAGAAAAGCGCCGAGGCGAAGACGAGCGCAGCGCCGAGGGCGAAAAGCTTGCCTTCGGCGCCGCCATGAACCTGGGTCGACACGACGAGCGCGATCCCGCTGTACGTAATGACCAGGGCAATGAGCTGGCGCCGGGTCGGGTGCTTGTGCAGGAAAACGAACGACAGCAACAGCACAAGCGTCGGGTAAAGAAACAGGATGAGCCGCCCGACGCCGGCGCCCACGTATTGCAGGCCGATGAAGTCGAGGAAGCTCGCCGCGTAGTAGCCGAGCAGCCCGAGCCCGGCGAGCGCCGCCCAATCGCGCCCGCGAAGCCGCGGCTCCTGGCCGCGCAGCCACCAGGCCACGGCGAAGAAGAACGGCAGCGACAGCGTCATGCGCAGGAAAAGGAGCGTCACCGGCGACACCGTCGCGGCCGCGTAGGACAGCTTGATCAGGATCGGGCGCACCGAGAAGGCTAGCGTTCCCGCGATCGCGAACGCGATGCCCCAGGTGCGATAGCTGCCGAGGCTCAAAGACCGCTCAGCGCTTCTTGCCGCCGAGCACGGATCCCAATATGCCGCGCAGGATCTGGCGACCGAGCTCCGAGCCGATCGCGCGCGCCGCGCTTTTCGTCATGGCTTCGACGACGCCCTGCGATTGCCTGCCGCCGCGCGGGCCGGTCTTGCCGAAAAGGACGTCGGAGACCGGATTGGTGCTGTGCTCGGGCTCGGCGGGCTTCGCCTGCGTGCGTCCCTTCAGCTTCTCGTAGGCCGACTCGCGGTCGATGGCGGCGTCGTACTTTCCGGAGACCGGCGAGCCGCGCATGATCTGCGCGCGCTCGGCTTCGGAGATCGGGCCGAGCTGGCTGGCCGGCGGCACGATGAAGGCGCGCTCGACCATGGTCGGACGTCCCTTTTCATCGAGGAAGGACACCAGCGCCTCGCCGACCTCGAGCTCCATGATCACGCGTTCGGCCTTGAGCTTGGGGTTCGGCCGCAGCGTGTCGGCCGCGGTCTTGACTGCCTTTTGGTCTTTCGGCGTGAACGCGCGCAGCGCGTGCTGCACGCGGTTGCCGAGCTGGCCGAGCACGGTTTCGGGCAGATCCAGCGGGTTCTGGGTCACGAAGTAGACGCCGACGCCTTTGGAGCGGATCAGGCGCACGACCTGCTCGATCTTCTCGAGGAGCGCTTTCGGCGCCTCGTCGAAGAGGAGATGCGCCTCGTCGAAGAAGAACACCAGCCGAGGCTGTTCCGGGTCGCCCACCTCCGGCAGGTGCTCGAACAGCTCGGCCAGCATCCAGAGGAGGAAGGTCGAGTAGAGCTTCGGCGAGCCCATCAGCTTGTCGGCGGCGAGGATGCTGACGACGCCTTTGCCTTCGCGCACCTGCATCAGGTCGGCGATGTCGAGCATCGGCTCGCCGAAGAACTGGGCCGCGCCCTGGTTCTCGAGCCCGAGCAGGCCGCGCTGGATGGTGCCGATCGACGCCGTCGAGATGTTGCCGTAGGAGGTCTTGAAGCCGGCGGCGTTGTCGCCGACGTGCTGCAGCATCGCGCGCAGGTCCTTCAGATCGAGAAGCAGGAGCCCGTTGTCGTCGGCGATCTTGAAGACGATGGCGAGGACGCCTTCCTGCGTCTCGTTCAGGGCGAGCATGCGGCCGAGCAGGAGCGGACCCATGTCCGACACCGTCGCGCGCACCGGATGCCCGCTCGTGCCGTGGACGTCCCAGAAGATGACCGGGCTCGCTTCGCTCGCGGCGGGGAGCTTTAGCGCTGTCAGGCGCTCGGCGATCTTGGCATTCGGGCCTGCGGCCTTCGCCAGGCCCGAAAGATCGCCTTTCACGTCCGCCATGAATACCGGCACGCCGATGGATGAGAAGCGCTGGGCGAGCGCCTGCAGAGTGACGCTCTTGCCGGTGCCGGTCGCTCCGGTGATGAGGCCATGGCGGTTGGCAAGGCCCGGCAGGAGATGCAGCTCGATCTTGTCGTTCTTCGCTACGAGGAGGGGCGATGCCATGACGCTAAAATCATACTATGGCGGGTCACAGCAAATGGGCGAACATCAAGCACCGCAAGGCGGCCGCGGATGCGAAGAAGGGCAAGGTCTTCACCCGGGTCATCAAGGAGATCACGGTCGCCGCGAAGCTCGGCGGCGCCGACCCCGATTCGAATCCGCGCCTTCGCCTCGCGATGGACAAGGCGCGCGAAGCGAACATGACGAAGGACAGCGTGCAGAACGCGGTCAAGCGCGGCGCGGGCCAGCTCGACGGCGTGTCGTACGAGGAGGCGCGCTACGAAGGCTACGGTCCCGGCGGCGCCGCGGTGCTGGTCGATTGCCTCACGGACAATCGCACGCGCACGGTGGCTGAAGTGCGCCACGCGTTCACCAAGAACGGCGGCAACCTGGGATCGGACGGCTCGGTTTCGTATCTCTTCCATCATGTCGGGCAGTTCGTCTTTGCGCCGGGGACGAGCGAGGACAAGGTGATGGAGGCGGCGCTCGACGCCGGTGCCGAGGACGTGGTGAAGCACGAGGACGGCTCCATCGAGCTCACCTGCGCGCCGGGAGACTTTCATGCCGTCAAGACCGCGCTCGACAAGGCCGGCCTCAAGGCCGAGCTGGCGGAGATCACGATGAGGCCCACGACCGAGAATGCGCTGCCGGGCGACGAGGGCACGCGCCTGCAGCGGCTGCTCGAGGCGCTGGAGAACCTGGACGACGTGCAGAACGTGTACACGACCGCGGTGACCGACTGAGAATCCTGGGAATCGACCCTGGGCTGAGAGTCACCGGCTTCGGCATCATCGAGGCTCAGCGCGGCGTGCTGCGTTATGTAACCAGCGGCTGCGTGAAATCCGGACAGGGCGACCTCGCGATCCGCCTGAAGGCGATCCTCGAAGGCCTGAAGGAAGTCATCGCTGCGCATGCGCCGCTCGAGGTCGCCGTGGAAAAGGTGTTCGTCAACGTAAACCCGCAATCGACGCTCGCCTTGGGCCAGGCGCGCGGCACGGCGATCTGCGCGGCCGTGCTCGCCGGCCTGCCAGTGGCCGAATACACCGCGCTGCAGGTCAAGCAGTCGGTGGTCGGCAACGGCCACGCCGACAAGGAGCAGGTGCAGCACATGGTGCGCAGGCTGCTGTCGCTGCCGGGCGAGCCGTCGCCCGATGCCGCCGATGCCCTCGCGTGCGCGATCTGCCACGCGCATGGCGCGCGCCTTGGCGCGCTCTCCATACGCGGCCTGCACATGCGCAAAGGCAGGCTCGTCTGATCGGGCGCGTGACCGGCAAGCTTGCGGCGAAGAACCCGCCGCAGGTGCTCGTGGATGTCGGCGGCATCGGCTATGAAATCGACGTGCCGATGAGCACGCTCTACGCCTTGCCGGCGAGCGGCGAGACGGTGACGCTCTTTACCCACCTCGTGGTGCGCGAAGATGCGCACAACCTGTACGGCTTTTTCACGCAGGACGAGCGCGCCGCCTTCCGCCAGCTGATCCGCATCTCGGGCGTCGGGGCGCGTACTGCTCTCGGCGTACTTTCCGGAATGTCGGTCGCCGATCTAGCCCAGGCGGTGGCGCTGCAGGACGCGGCCCGGCTGGTCCGCATACCCGGCATCGGGAAGAAGACCGCAGAGCGGCTGCTTTTGGAGCTCAAAGGCAAGCTCGCCGACGCGGTCGCCGAACCCTCCGCCCGGCGCGGCTCGGATGTGGTCCACGCCCTGGTCGCGCTGGGGTACAGCGAAAAGGAGGCCGCCGCGGCTTCCAAGGACGTGGCCCCCGACCTCCCGGTCGCCGAGGCGATCCGCGCCGCCCTGAAGACGCTGGTGCGCCGCTAGTTGCGAATCCGCAACATCCGGCCGCCAAGGCAGCGCGCATTTGGCGGCCCGTTTGCTCGCGCGCCGGAACGCTTTGATACTGTCGGTCTGCCAAAAGACTGCATGGACAACAAAAACATTTCTGGCGAGAGGGCGGCTGCGGCCGCCCTTTTTTCTGTGCAGATCACAACCGGGGGAAGCAAATGACACAAAACAAAACCAAAGCAGTGCTTCTCGCAGTCGCGTTGACGGCCTGCACGGCGCTCGCGCATGCGCAAACC
>DATLDY010000153.1:0-5687 GCA_035525655.1 Burkholderiales bacterium | reverse complement strand
CTGTCCCTAATTAAAAGATGAAGCGCAAGCCGAGGCTGTAAAAGCGCCGATCGGGGTCGCCGCCGCCCTGGTCGCCGCGGGTGGCGTCGATCTGGAAGCGGTTCGGGATCACCCAGAAGCGGATGCCGTAGTGATACGTCGCGGCTTCGCCGCGCTGGCCGAAGGTCTCGAGGATGCCGTACACCCGAGGGGCGGAAAGCAGCGCCTCGAGTCCCAGTCCCCACGTTGCGCCGGTCTCCCGGAAGCGCCCCAGGTTGGCGTGCACCACCGCCCTGTCATCGAGGAACGAGAAGCTGGCGATGCCGTTCACGAACGTCTCGCCGCCGAAGGTCCCCGCCGACCCGGCGAAGCCGATGCCGTTGGTTTGCAATTCTTTGAAAAGATATTTGGCCTGGACGATGGTGTTGCGATCGCCTTCGATGCGGTTGGCAGCCACGGTGAGCTCGAGGCCGTTCGCCATCGGCACGAAAGAAGGGTTGCAGGCCGGCAGGAACCAGAACTCCGAGCCGGCGTAAGTCCGCTGATCCTTGTAGAACGTCTCGATCTGGCAGTGGCCTTTCTCGACCACGCGCGCGTCGTCGGTGAAAAACGGACGCGCCGAATACGCAGGTGCAGCAAAAACCAGCAGGGCGGCCTGCAAGCTTGCAGACAGGACGTTCTGAAGCTTTCTGTGTAATCTGCCCGCCATTTCGTTGATTTTAGGGGGGGATTCGGTGCTGCCGGTTGGACGCGCTTGCATTGTTTCGCTGGCCATCCTCCTCGCCGCTTGCGGCAAGGAAGCGGAGCAGACGCGCGGCGCTACGGGCAGCACGGCCAAGGCTGCCGGGGGCGGCGTGCAGCTCGCCGATGTCTCGCGCAAGTTCCTGGTCATCGAGCCCCTCGCGGCCAGCGAAAACTCGCAGGGCCGCAAGTATTTTGGCCGTACCGCGTTTCGTCCCAAGGCATTATCCGTGGTCACCGCGCCTTTCTCAGGGCGCGTGGTGGCGATCGCCGTCGAGCCCGGCCAGATCGTGAAGAGCGGGGCGACGCTGTTCACCATCGAGAGCGCGGATGTCCTGGGCCTGCGCTCGACGCTCTCCCAGTCGCGCCTCAAGGCACGCCTCGCCGATGAGGTGCTCGCGCGCCAGAACGAGATGGTGAAGCGCGGCGTTGGCCTCGAGGTCGAGCGCTTCGAGGCGGAGATGAAGGCGCGCGAGGCGCACGGCGAGCTCGAGCGCGCCGAGCGCAACGCGGCGCTCGCCGGCGGCGGTCAGGGGACGCGCGTCGATGTGCGCGCGACGGTCGAAGGCGTGGTGGTGAGCGTAAAGGCGGCGCCGGGCGCGATGGTGCAGCCCGGCGGCGATGCGCTGGTCGAGATCGGCAATCCGCGCGGCCTGTGGATCGTCGCCGATGTGCCTGAAGGCGAAGTCGAGCAGGTCGCCAAGGCGACGAAGGCCGAGGTCACCATCGCCGCGCTGAACCAGGTCCTTCCCGGCCGCGTCGCCGGCATCGCACCGCGCAGCGATGCCGAGACGCGGCGCACGCCGTTCTATGTCGAGCTCGACGAGACCCCCGAAGGGCTGCGCGCGGGGCTTCTCGTGCGCGTCGCCGTGTTCGCGCCGGTCACCGAAGGCGAGCTCTGGCTGCCGGTCACCGCGGTGCTCCTCAAGGATGGCAGCCGGCGCGTGGTCTACGTCGAGGACAGCACCGGCCGCTTCATCGCGCGCGAGATCGAAGTCGGCGATGAGCGCGGCGGGCGCGTGCGCGTCCTGAAGGGCGTGAGGGCGGGGGAGCGCGTGGTGATGAAGGGCGCGCTTTTGGTGGACAGGGAAGCCGAGCAACTGCTCTAAATGCTCGACAAGCTGATCGAGACCTGCGTGCATCGCCGCGTGGCGGCGATCCTCGCCATCGCCATCGTGGCCGCCTTCGGCGTGCGCGCCTACCTCAACACGCCGATCGAGGCGTTCCCCGACGTCACCAACGCGCAGGTGACCGTCATCACGCAGAACCCCGGCTACGCGCCCGAGGAGATCGAGCGCAGCATCACGGTGCCGCTCGAGCGCGCGCTCAACGGCACGCCGCGCACGCTGCAGCTGAGAAGCGAAAGCCTGTTCGGCCTGTCGCTCATCACGCTCACCTTCGACGACGACGCCGACCCGTTCACCTCGCGCATGCATGTCGCGCAGCGCGTCGCCGCCGCCCTCGGCGACCTGCCGGAGGGCGTGGTGCCCGAGCTCGCGCCGGAAGCCACGCCGCTCGGCGAGGTGTACCAGTTCCGCATGGTGAGCGACCGCCACAACCTGTTCGACCTTCGCGGCGAGCTGCAATGGACGGTAGCGCGGGTGCTGAAGGCGGTACCCGGGGTCGCCGACGTGGTCTGCTTCGGCGGCTACCTCAAGGAAGTGCACGTGCGCACCTATCCAGACCGGCTGCGCGCGCATGGCGTGTCGTTGTCGGAGCTGAGCGAGGCGCTCGCCAAGACGAATGTCAACGTGGGCGGCGGCTTCCTGCGCCATGGCGACCAGGAGCTCACGGTCCGCGGCATCGGCTACATCACCTCGGTCGAGGACATCCGGCGCACCGTGCTCAAGACGCGCGACGCCACGCCGGTCACGGTGGCCGATGTCGCCGACATCGTGATGTCGAACACGCCGCGGCGCGGCGCCATCGGCTACAACGAGCAGAAGGAGGCGGTCGAGGGCTTCGTGCTGATGCGCCGCGGCGAGAATCCCTCGCGCGTGCTCGAGGGGCTGCACAAGAAGATCGACGACCTGAACGCCAAGATCCTGCCGAAGGGCATGCGCGTCGAGCCGTTCTACGACCGCACCCTGCTGGTCGACAACACCCTGAAGACCGTGAACGAGAACCTGCTGCACGGCTTCATCCTGGTCGTCGCGGTGGCATGGCTGTTCCTGCGCAGCCTGACGGGCTCGCTCATCGTCGCGGCGGTGATCCCGCTCGCGCTCCTCGGCGCATTCACCGGGCTCTACATCCTCAAGATGCCGGCCAACCTCATCTCGATGGGGGCGATCGACTTCGGCATCCTGGTCGACGGCGCGGTGGTGCTGGTGGAGAACGTGCTGCACGCCATCCAGCACGAGAAGCCCGAGCGGCGCCGCGACGTGCTCAGGCTGATCATTCGCTCGGCGAACCAGGTGGCGCGGCCGACGCTGTTCGCCATGCTGATCATCATCGCCGCGCTGGTGCCGGTGTTCACGCTCGAGCAGGTCGAGGGCCGCATTTTCCGCCCGCTCGCGCTGACGTATTCCTTCGCGCTCCTCGCGGCCCTGGTGCTCTCGCTCACCCTGGTCCCCGCGCTCTGTGCGCTCGGGCTGGGCCGCGGCAAGCCGGTCGCCGAGCCGCGCTGGGTCGAGCGCACGCGCGTGCGCTACCGCGGCTGGCTGACGCGCGCGGTCAGCCGGCGCCGCGTCTCGCTGGCCGCGGCCTTCGTCTTCCTGCTCCTCACCATCGGCCTCGGCACGCGCCTGGGCACCGAGTTCCTGCCGGAGCTCGACGAGGGCGACTTCGTGGTGTTCGTGGAGATGCCCCCTTCCATCGCGCTCGAGCAGGCGCAGACCATGCTCGTGGAGGTGCGCCGGCGCATCCTGACCTTCCCGGAGGTGTCGCAAGTGCTCTCCGAGAACGGGCGGCCGGAGGACGGCACCGACAACGAGAACCCGAACATGAGCGAGACCTTCGTGCGCCTGAAGCCGCGCGCGGAGTGGCGCAAGGGCTACGACAAGGACCGCCTGTCCGACGAGGTCCGCGATCTCCTCATGGAGATACCCGGCGTGCGCTACAACATCTCGCAGCCCATCAAGGACAACGTCGAGGAAGCGGTCGCCGGCGTGCGCGGCAAGGTGGTACTGAAGGTGTTCGGCCTCGATCCCAAGGTGATGCGCGATACGCTCGATCAGGCGAGGCTGCAGATCGCCAAGGTGGGCGGGGTCGTCGATCTCGGCCTGTACCGCGACGCGAGCGTGCCGCAGCTGCAGATCAAGCTCGACCGCGAAGCGGTGGCGCGCGCGGGGTTGACGGTCGCCGCGGCGAACGAATTCATCGGCACCGCGCTCGCCGGCAAGGTGGTCACCACCTTCTGGGAAGGCGAGCGGCCGGTCCCGGTGCGCCTGATGATGCCGGTGTCGGTGCGCGAGACCGACTTCGCGATCGGCGAGCTCGCCGTGCCGCGCCCCGGCGGCGGCAGCGTCGCGGTGCGCGACATCGCCGAGATCGGCATCACCGCCGGTGCGGCGAACATCTACCGCGAATCCAACAGCCGCTACCTGGCGCTCAAGTTCAACGTCGAGGGGCGCGACATGGGCTCGGTGGTCGACGATGCGATTGCCATCGTGCGCGACAACGTCAAGGTCCCCGAGGGCTACTACTTCCTCTGGGGCGGCGAGTTCGAGAACCAGCAGCGCGCGATCAAGCGCCTCGAGATCATCGTGCCCGTGGCGCTCGCCGCGGTGCTCGCGCTCCTCTATAGCGCGATCCAGTCCGGCCGGGCCGCGGCGGCGATCCTGCTCACCGCGCCGTTCGCTCTCACCGGCGGGGTGTTTGCGCTCAAGCTCGGCGGCATGCCGCTCTCGGTGAGCGCGGTGGTCGGCTTCATCGCGCTGCTGGGACAGGTGTCGCTGCTCGGCCTGCTGCAGGCGAGCGCGATCGAGAACTTCCGCAGCCGCGGCTCGCCGCTGCAGGAGGCCATCGTGGAAGGCTCGGTCGAGAAGCTGCGCGCCATCCTGATGGCCGCGCTCCTCGCCCTTTTCGGGCTGCTGCCAATGGCGCTTTCGCAGGGCATCGGCAGCGAGACGCAGCGCCCGTTCGCGCTGGTGATCGTCGGCGGCATGGTGACGACGCTCGTCATCACGCTGTTCGTCCTGCCGGGCGTGTACTACATGCTCGCCGAACAGCGCTACATCACGCCGGAAGAAGAAGATGAGGCTGCTTAGCCTTCTCCTGTTCGTCAGCACCGCCGCCTGGGCGCAGCTCCCGCCCAGCGTGACGCTCGACGAGGTGATGCGCATCGTCGAGAAGAGCCCGCGCGTCGCGGTCGCGCAGCGCGAAGCCGATATCGCCCGCGCCGAGCGTTCCGCCGCGGGCGCCTTTGCGAACCCGACGCTTTCGCTCGGCCGCTCGACCCCGAGCGGCGAGCGCACCGTATTCGACGCGAGCTCGCAGCAGCAGGCCACCGTCGAGCTGCCGGTTCCCATCTTCGGCCAGCGCGGCGCCCGCATGCACGCCGCGGACATGCAGATCGGTCGTGCCGAGTCCGCGGTGAAGCTGAGCGTGGCCGAAACCCGGCGCCTCGCCGGCCTTGCCTTCGTGCGCCTCGCGGGCGCGAACGAGCAGCTCGCCGCCCGCCGCCGCGCGCTGGGCGACGTCGAGCGCATCCGCGGCCTGGTCTCGGGGCGCCAGGAGGGCGGGCTTGCGAGCCGCTACGACCTCGCGCGCGCCGATGCGGAGCTCGCGCTGGCGCACCTGGGCGTGCAGCGCTCGGTGAACGATCTGTCGGAGCAGTCGGCGGCGCTCGCCGGCCTGGTCGACGCCCCGGGATGGCGGCCGCAGCCGGCGACCAACTTGAACGACCTCCGGGCCCAGCTCGGCGAGGGCAATCTCGACCTCGCCGGAAACCAGGCGCTGCGCCTTGCGCGCGACGAGACGGCGGCCGCGCAGGCGCGCATCGAGCTCGCGCGGCGCGAGCGCTATCC
>DATLDY010000140.1:0-6508 GCA_035525655.1 Burkholderiales bacterium | reverse complement strand
GGCGCCTACCGAGCAACGCAAGGTCGCATGAGCATGGAGCCGGCGCGAATCTTCTATCCGATGATCGCGCTGGCGGGTTTTACGTTCGCGGTGCTGCTGCTCATCCCGTTCAAGCGCTTCCGGGCTGCCTTTCGCGGCGAGGTGCGCGCAAAGGATTTTCGCTACGGCGAATCGGCCAGCGTGCCGGGTCCGGTGTCGATACCCAACCGCAATCTCATGAACCTGCTCGAGATGCCGGTGCTGTTCTACGTGGTCTGCGTTGCGCTGTATGTGACGCTTTCGGTGGACCCGATCGCGGTATACGGTGCCTGGGCGTACGTGGCGCTGCGCGCGGCGCACAGCGTGGTGCATCTCACCTACAACAACGTCTTCCACCGCCTGGGCGTGTACGCGGCGAGCAACTTGGTGCTGTTCGCGCTATGGGTGCGCTGGGCGCTCGCGCTTGCCGAGGGCTGAAGCAGGCGACATCACGAGGCCTAGGGCGAGCAGGACCAGCGCCGCGCCCGCGATCATCGCCGGCGTGATCTCCTCGCCGAGGAGCAGCCATCCCCAGATGATGCCGAGCACCGGCACGGCGAGGCCGACGGTGAGCGTGCGCGTCGGGCCGATGTCGCGCACGAGGGTGAAGAACGGCAGGTAGGCGACCCCGCTGACGAGGATGCCGAGGGCTACGAGCCCCGCCACCGACGAGCCGGTCCAGGCCGAAGGCGGCGGCATGGTCGCCCAGGCGGGCGAAAGGATCAGCGCGCAGAAGATGATCGAGCCCGCGGCCATGCTCATCGCCGGCACGCGGCCGCTCCTCTGGCGGATGACGACCCCCGCCCAGCCCCAGAAGAAGGAGCCGAGGATGCTCGCCAGGACGCCGAGCGCGGTGCGCGTGTTGAGCGGGATCGGGCCGAGATTGACGATCAGCGCGACGCCGGCCATGCCGAGCACGAATCCCAGGATGCGGCGAGCGCCGAATGGCTCCTTCAGGAAGAGCGCCGAGGTCACCGCCGCCCAGAGCGGCACCATGCCGTTCATCACCGCGAGATAGCTGGCCGGCAGCACCGTCGCCGCGTACGCGAGGCACAGGAACGGCAGCACGTTGTTGGCCAGGCTTACGGCGAGGTGGTCGCGCCAGTGGGCGCGCAGGCCGATGCTTTCGTGCACGACGTAGAGCACCCACGGCACGAGGAAGAACATCGAGAAAAAGGCGCGCGCCTCCGCCACGAAGGCGGTGCCGAACACCGGCACCGCGACGCGCATGAAGATGTACTGCAGCGACCACAGGGTGGCGAGCAGCAGCCACCGGGCCGCGGCGGAGCGGCGCATTAGGGCAAAAGCGCCTCTACAGGTAGACGCGCTTCATTGCGTCCGCGGGATAGCGCAGCCCTGATCCCGCGCCGGCCGGCGCGATGTCCGAGATGCGCTTCACGTCCTGCGCCGAGAGCTTCACGTCGAGCGCGGCGAGGTTTTCATCGACGCGCTGCCGGCGCTTGGTTCCGGGAATCGGCACGATGTCCTTGCCCTGGGCGAGGAGCCAGGCGAGGACGAGCTGCGCGGGCGTGCACTTCTTCTCTACCGAGATCTCCTCCAGCCGCTTCACGATCTTCACGTTCTTGTCGAGGGCTTCGCCCTGGAAGCGCGGATGCGCGAGGCGCCGGTCGCCTTCGGGCAGGTCGGCCTTGCCCTTCACCGAGCCGGTGAGCATGCTGCGCCCGAGCGGCGCGTACGCCACCAGCGAAATCTCGAGCTCGCGCGTTGCGCTGAGCGTTTCCTCGCCTTCCTGTCGGAAGAGCAGGGAATATTCGTTCTGCACGGCGGCGATCGGATGGATCTTGTTGGCGCGGCGGATGGTGTCCGGGCGCGCTTCCGACAGGCCGAGCGCCCGCACCTTGCCTGCCTCGACGAGGCGCTTCATCGCGCCCACTGTCTCCTCGATCGGCACGTTGGAATCCACGCGGTGCTGGTAATAAAGGTCGATGACGTCGATTCCCAGGCGCTTCAGGCTCGCCTCGCATGCGCGCAGCACGTACGCCGGGCTGCCGTCGACGCCCTGCTTGCCGTCGGCGCCCTTGGTCTGGCCGAACTTGGTCGCCACGATCACGCCTTCGCGCCGCCCTCTCAGCGCCTTGCCCAGCAGCTCCTCGTTGTGCCCCCAGCCGTACATGTCGGACGAGTCGAGGAAGTTGATCCCCTTGTCGAGCGCGTAGTGGATGACGCGAATCGACTCGTCGTCGTTGGCGTTGCCATAGGTGCCGGACATCGACATGAGGCCGAGGCCGACGGCAGATACCTTGATGCCGCTCTTGCCGAGCGTGCGCATTTCCATGGGGACTCCTTGGGCTAAATCAGGGACAGGCGGCGATTATTTCAAAAAAGGTCGAAGTATTCCCGGTGCTCCCAGTCGCTCACTTCCAGGTTGTACCGGGCGATCTCCGCTTCCTTCATGCGGCAATAGTAGTCGACGAACGTCTCGCCGAATCCTTCGCGCAGCACCTTGTCGCCGCGCAGCGCCTCGAGCGCCTCGGAAAGGGTGTGCGGCAGGAAGTCCGCCTTTGTATCGTAGGGCGTGTCGGCCGAGGGCGGGAGCGCGGGTTTCCTCGCCATGCCGTCCAGGCCGGAGTAGATCTGCGATGCGAAGTACAGATACGGATTCGCCGCCGGCTCGCCGATGCGGTTCTCTATGCGCGTGTGCGGGACTCCAGGACCGCCGATGACGCGCATCAGCGCCCCACGGTTCTCCTTGCCCCAGATCACGCGATCCGGCGCGAGCGTATACGGACGGTAGCGCTTGTAGCCGTTGATGGTCGGCGTGCTGAATGCACAGGCCGCGCGCGCATGGGCGAGGAGCCCGGCCAGGTAGTGTTTGCCGATCTCGGACAGATCGTCCTTGTCGGACATGAACGCATTGCGTCCGCCTCGGGAAAGCGACTGGTGCAGGTGCCAGCCGCTCGACATCACGTTCGGCAGCTTGGGCCGGCACATGAAAGTGGCGTGGTAGCCATGGCGGCGCGCGATCTGCTTCACGGCGCTGCGCAGGAGCACCATCGCATCGGCCGCCGCGAGGCCGCTCATCGGCGCGAGCGTGAACTCGAACTGGCTCGGCCCGAACTCGATCTCGAACGAGCGCAGCGGAAGCTGCAGCGCCTCGAGGTCTTTCCGCAGCAATTGCACGACCGGATCGATGAGGTCGTAGCGCTGCTCGGTGAGGTATTGGTAGCCGCTCGTCAGCAGCTCCACGTCGGGCGGCGTGCCGGGCTGGCCCGCGTCCTGCGGACGCAGGTTCTCGTTGGCGATGCGAAAGACGTGGAACTCGACCTCGAGGCCGGCGATGAAGGTGTATTCGCCGAGCTTCTCGAGCGCCCGGCGAAGGAGCGAGCGCGAGTCGTAGGGCACCGGCCGGCCGTCCTGCAGCCGCAGCTCGCACTGGATCCAGCCGGTGTCCGGTGCCCACGGCAGGATGCGGAACGTGGACTGGTCCGGCGTCATCAGGATGTCGGCCGCGCCCTGCATCTCCGGGATGCCGACACCACCGCCGGGCGTGAAGGCGGCGAACACCGTCCGGTGCGACGTATCCTTGAGCAGCAGCGTGCTGGTGATCGTGACGCCGCGTTCCAGGGCGTTCTTGACTTCGGCGGCGGCCAGCGTCTTGCCGCGCAGCACGCCGTGCTGGTCAACGAACGAGAAGCGCACGCACTTGATCTGGTGGTCTTCGATTTCCTTGAGGATGTTCACGCCCAGGCGGACTGCTTGCGGCGCTTCTCGTCGGCTTCCTTCCAGTACTCGTCCATGCGCGGCGTGGGGCCGATGCCGTCGATGGCGGGCGGGCCTTTGAGCGCCTGCGCATTGGCCGGGTCGAGCACCATCATCGGCCGCTCGCCCGCTTCGTTCTTGCGGATGGCGTCGACCAGCAACCGGCGGTAGAGCACGATGCCCTTGTCGGTCGCGCCCAGGTTCTCCTGCGTCCGATCGGCGATCGGGCCTTGCGACTCGCAGGCAAACTGGTCGTGGATGTTGATGTCGAAGCCCATGCCGGTGAAGGTCTTGGTTTCCTGCTCGGTGGCGTCGAAGCCCCACGCGTTGTGGCGGCCGTAGATCGGCTTGTAGTCCGGCGCCGGATACGTCTTCAGGCGCTGGTTGCGCATCGTGTCCTTGTCGACCTTGCCGGTGAAGCTGGTGAAGATCGAGTACCAGTAGCAGCCGGTGTCGCCGACCGGGACATGAAACTGCGTAATCGTCATCTCGGCATTCATCGGAATGACGAACGCCTGCGGGAAGAGGATGTTCGTGACTCGGATGTGCGTGTGCTGCTCCGAGATCGTGCGCAGCGTCTGCAGCCGCATGCCGTAGTCGGTGCGCTCGACCCGGATCTCCGGCCGGTCGAACTCGCGCAGCACCTTGGAGATGGGCATTTCCGAATCCGCCGGCGTGCCGCGGAACTGGCGGCCGTAGCTCGTCGCCGGATCCTCGTCCTCGAAGTACTTGTGCAGCCACGACGCGTGCGCGGGATCGATGCCGACCTCGAGCGCCTGCAGCCAGTTGCAATCCCAGTAGCCCTTGAACGCGAAGGTGTAGGCCTCCGGCGCGACGAAGCAGTCGAACGCGGGGAAGGCCGGCGCTTCGCCCTGGCCGAGGTAGGCAAAGAGGATGCCGCTCCTCTCGGTTACCGGATACGCGCGCGGCTTGATGTGCTCGCACAGGCGACTGCCCGCTGGCTCGGCCGGCGTCTCGACGCATTTGCCGCTGCCATCGAATTTCCAGCCATGGAACGAGCAGCGCAGCCCGTCGGGCTCGAGGCGCCCGTAGGCGAGATCGGCGCCGCGGTGCGGACAATTGCGCTGCATCAGCGCATAGCCGCCGCCCGCCTTATAGAGCACGAGATCCTCGCCCATCAGCCGCACGGCCTTCACCGGCCGCGGTCCTTGCATCTCGTCCGTCAGCGCAACGGGTTGCCAGTAGCGGCGCAGCAGCTTGCCGCACGGCGTGCCGGGACCGACACGCGTCATCAGCTCGTTCTGTTCGGCGCTGATCATGGCCCGGCGATGTTATCCCACGAGGAAGAAACGCATCATCTCTCGCGCGGCGTCCGGCCCTTTCGGGTCGGCGTAAGAGCCCGCGGCATCGCCGCCCGACCAGGCGTGCCCGGCACCGTGCACGAGCCAATGCTCGAACCGCGCTTTGCCATTCGGCGCCAGCCGCGTGCGCGTAAATGGCCGGCCTCCGGCCTCGCCGGTCTCGCGCGCTCCCTCCGCGCCCACCATCTCGTACTCGCCATTGCTCGGATGCACGATGGAGTCGCTGTCGCCGTGGAACACGATGGTCGGGATAACGGGCGCCGGTGCCGCCGCCCCAATACGCTTGTAGCGCATCGCCGCCGCGGCGGTGGCGGCCCCGTGCGCCGCGGCGAACGGCAGTCCGGAATGAATACCCACGGCGGCATACAGCTCCGGATAGGTGGCCGCCATGATCGCGGCCATGGAGCCGCCGGCGGATAAGCCGGCGATATACACGCGCTCCGGGTCCACGTTGTAGCGCGCGAGGATCTGGCGCGTGATTCCGGCGATCAGCGCAGGCTCGCCGGCATCGCGCTTCTGGTGCTGCTCGCGAAACCAGTTCCAGCAGCGCTCGACGTTGGCCCGCCAGGCCTGCGCGGGGTAGGCGACGAAGAAGCCGCGCTCCTCGGCGAGCTCGTTCATCCGGGTGCCGGCGGCGAAGTCGTCCGGTGTCTGCTTGCAGCCGTGCAGCATCACGACGAGCGGCAGCGCCTGGCCGCGGTAGCGGGAGGGAATGTAGAGCTTGTAGAAGCGCGTTCCCGCCGGGTTGACGAAGATGCGGCGCAGAAAGCGTCCGCTGCGCTTCGGCGAGCGCAGCCAGCGAAAACCGAGGAGGGCTACTGGTGCTGCTCCCGGTAGAGCGAAAGCGCCTTCATCGCCGGGATGTCGTTGAACGAGAACAGCACCGCCTCGCCGTGCGCGCCATGGCGATGCAAGGCCCAGGACGGAATTGCAAACACGTCTTTTTCTTCCCATTCGAACCGCTTATCGCCAATCTCCGACCAGCCGCTGCCGGAGGCGACCTGGAAGATCATGCTCCCGGTGTGCCGAACCGGCCGGGTGGGTTGCCCGATCAATTCCAGGCGTGCCCCCATGGTCGGCATGATCGCGCCGCCCGTCAGCGGATTGCGGTACTCGTACGCGGCGCCATCCTTCTTGAGCGCCTTGTACGCGTCGTCCCACTTGTAGATGAATTGCGGCGAATAGGGCTTGCGCCAGTTTTCCCGCGAGAGTGGCGCGGGCGATTGCACCACCTGCGGATGCACTTCGTAGAAGTTGGCATCGAGCGAGTTCATCAGCGGGATATCGAGGCCGTCCTGCCAGATGCACTGCGTGCCGTCGGCCTCGATGCCGTGGTCGTGCCACGTCCCATTCGGGGTCAGGACAAGATCTCGCGCGCCGAGCTGCATCTTCTCGCCGTCGACCACGGTGTACGCGCCTTTGCCTTCCATCACGAACCGCAGCGCCGA
>DATLDY010000130.1:0-2012 GCA_035525655.1 Burkholderiales bacterium | reverse complement strand
CAACATCGGCAATCCGAGGAACAACATCTCGGTGCGCGAGCTGGCCGAATCGATGGTGAAGCTCGCGCTCGAGTATCCGGAATACCGCACGCCGGCGAAGAAGGTGCGCATCATCAAGACCACCGCCGACAAGTACTACGGGCGCGGCTACCAGGACGTGCAGAACCGCGTGCCGAAGATCGACAACACGATGCGCGACCTCAAATGGCGGCCGCGCGTGACGATGCGCGATGCCCTGCGGCGCATCTACGACGCCTACCGCACCGACGTGGCCGAGGCTCGTCACCTCGTTAAGTGAGGCTGGCGCTCAAGATCGACGTCGACACCTTCCGCGGCACCCAGGAAGGCGTGCCGCGCCTCGTCGAGCTTCTCAAGCGCCACAAGGCCGGCGCCACGTTCCTCTTCAGCCTCGGGCCGGACCACACCGGGCGCGCCCTGCGGCGCGTATTTCGGCCGGGATTTTTCTCCAAGGTCAAAAGAACGTCGGTCGTCGAGCACTATGGCCTGCGCACGCTCCTCTACGGGACGCTGCTGCCCGGGCCGGACATCGGTCGGCGCTGCCGGGACATCCTCAGAAAGACGCGCGACAGCGGCTTCGAGGTCGGCGTGCACTGCTGGGACCACGTGCGCTGGCAGGACTTCGTGATGCACAAGGACAGGTGCTGGACCGAAGGCGAGATGCAGCGCGCCATCAGCCGTTTCCGCGAGGTGTTCGGCGAGGCGCCGCGCACGTGGGGCGCGGCCGGATGGCAGACGAATGCCCACGCGGCGCACCTGCAGGAGCGCTTCGATTACGCCTCCGACACGCGGGGCACGCATCCCTTCCAGCCGGTGTGGAACGGCAAGGCGATCGGCTGCGCGCAGGTGCCGACCACGCTGCCCACGCTCGACGAGCTTATCGGCGTGCACGACGACGTGGTGCGGCATTTGCTCGGCCTCACCGGTCGCAACGACCATGTTTTCACCGCCCACGCAGAGCTCGAAGGCGGCAACCTTGTGCCGCTGTTCGAGCGGCTGCTCGAAGGCTGGCGTGCGCAGGGCTATGAGCTCGTCGCGACGCGCGATATCCCCCGCGAGCGCCTGCCGCAGCACGAGGTCGTGTTCGGCGAGGTGCCCGGGCGTTCCGGCACGCTTGCGCTGCAGGGAAGGCAAGTGGCGCCATGAGCACCCTGTTTCCCGGGTTCGAACGCCGCCGCATCAAGACGAGCGGCGCCACCATCAACGTCGTCATCGGGGGCAGCGGAGCGCCGCTCCTCCTGCTGCACGGCTATCCGCAGACGCATGCCATGTGGCACAAGGTCGCGCCGGTGCTCGCGCGCGACTACACCGTGGTGTGCGCCGATCTGCGCGGCTACGGCGATTCGTCCAAGCCGCACGGGGTGCCCGGGCACCTCAACTACTCGAAGCGCGCCATGGCGCTCGACATGGCCGAGATGATGGAATCGCTCGGCTACCTCGGGTTCCATGTCGTGGGCCACGACCGCGGCGGGCGCGTCGCGCATCGGCTGGCGCGCGATTTCGGCAGGCGGGTGCGCACGCTGACGGTGCTGGATATCTCGCCGACGCTCAAGATGTACGAGAACACCACGCAGCAGTTCGCGCGCGCCTACTGGCACTGGTTCTTCCTCATCCAGGAAGAACCGCTGCCGGAGAAGATGCTCCAGGGCCACGTCCCCTGGTACATCCTGCGGCGCCTCGGCCGCGGCAAGTCCGGCCTCAAGCACTTCAGCCGCGAAGCGATAGTGGAATACACGCGCGCCTTCCGCGACCCGCGCACGATCCATGCGACCTGCGAGGACTACCGCGCCGCAGCGACCATCGACCTCATGCACGACAAGCAGGACCGCCGCAAGAAGCTGCGCATGCCGGTCCTCGCGCTCTGGGGAAAGCACGGCGTGATCGCGGCGCTGTTCAATTGCCTCGCCGACTGGCGCGAGGTGGCGGAGGACGTGCGCGGCAAGGCGCTCAACTGCGGGCACTTCATTCCGGAGGAGAAGCCGCGCGAGCTGCTG
>DATLDY010000127.1:0-15867 GCA_035525655.1 Burkholderiales bacterium | reverse complement strand
TCCGCGGCGATCACTTCCTTCATCGTCTCCTGGCCGGTGTTCTTGTCGACGATCTTCTGCTTCACCGTGATCGGCGCGATCTCGTCCTTGAACTTGCCCTCGGCGCGCGCCTTCGCGGCACGCTGCTGGCTTTGCACGCCGAAGCGATCCTGGTCCTCGCGCGCGATCTCGTACTTGCGCGCCACGTACTCGGCGGTCTGCAGCATCGGCCAGTAGATCTCGGCGTGGTGGCGGTGCAGCCACTCGTCCTGGAAGTGGTGCTTGTTCATCTCGTTCTGCACGAGCGAGATCGATTCGATGCCGCCGGCGACGAACACCTCGCCTTCGCCGGCCATGATGCGCTGGCTGGCGAGCGCGATGGTCTGCAGCCCGGAGGAGCAGAAGCGGTTCACCGTCATGCCGGGCACCGTCTCCGGGCACCCGGCGCGGATGGCGATCTGCCGGGCGATGTTCCAGCCCGTCGCGCCCTCGGGATTGGCGCAGCCGATGATCACGTCCCCGACCTCCTTCGCGTCCACTTTCGCGCGCTCGAGGGCCGCGTGCACCACGTGGCCGCCCATCTTCGCGCCGTGGGTGTTGTTGAGCGCGCCGCGCCAGCTCTTGCAGAGCGGGGTGCGCGCGGTGGAGACGATCACTGCCTCAGTCATGGTTGAACCTCCTGCCTTCCTTGGCGAGTTTGACGAGCAGGGGCGCGGGTTTCCACTGCGCGCCCTGGTAGCCCTTCTGGAACCGTTGGATGGACGCCAGCACCTTGTCCAGGCCGACGCTATCCGCATAGAACATCGGCCCGCCGCGGTAAGGCGGGAAGCCGTAGCCGGTGAGGTACACCATGTCGATGTCGGAAGCGCGCAAGGCGATGCCTTCCTCCAGGATGTGCGCGCCTTCGTTGGCGAGTGCGTATATGCAGCGCTCGATGATCTCGTCGTCGCTGATCTGCCGCGGCTTGTAGCCCATCTCCGTGCGATAGGCGGTGAGCATCTGGTCGACCTCGGCATCCGGAATCGGTTTCCTGTTGCCCGGTTCGTAGCGGTACCAGCCGCGGTTCGTCTTCTGGCCGAACCATCCCTTCTCGGCAATGCGGTCGGCGAACTTGCCGTAGACGAAATCCGGCCGCTCCTTGGCGCGGCGCTTGCGGATCTCGAAGCCGATGTCGTTGCCCGCCATGTCGTACATGGTGAACGGGCCCATCGCCATGCCCCACTTCTGCAGCGCGCCGTCGATCTGCTGCGGGCTCGCGCCCTCGTCGAGGAGAAACAGGCTCTGCTGCACGTACTTCTCGAGCATGCGGTTGCCGATGAAGCCGTCGCACACGCCGGAAACCACCGGCAGCTTCTTGATCGTCTTGCCGAGCTTCATCGTGGTCGCGAGCACGTCCTTGGCGGTCTGCCTGCCGCGCACGACCTCGAGGAGGCGCATGACGTTGGCCGGCGAGAAGAAGTGCGTGCCGATCACGTCCTGCGGGCGCTGGGTCGCCTCCGCGATCTTGTTCACGTCGAGGGTCGAGGTGTTCGTCGCGAGGATCGCGCCCGGCTTCGCGATGGCGTCGAGCTTGCGGAAGATGTCCTGCTTCACGTCCATGCGCTCGAACACCGCCTCGATGATGATGTCGGCGTCCTTCGCCTGGCTCACGTCCGTGGTCGCGCGCAGCAGGCCCATGCGCTTGTCCATCTCGTCCTGCTTCAGGCGTCCCTTGGAGACCGTCGCAGCGTAGTTGTCCTTTATCTTCTTCATGCCGCGGTCGAGCGCTTCCTGCGTGGTGTCGGTGATGGTCACCGGGATGCCCGCGTTGACGAAGCTCATCGCGATGCCGCCGCCCATGGTGCCCGCGCCGATGACGGCGGCTTTCTTGATAGCTCGCGCAGGCGTGTCTTCCGGCACGTCCGGGATCTTCGACGTCTGGCGCTCGGCAAAGAACGCATGGCGCAGCGCCTTCGATTCGCTGGTGTTGACGAGGTGCGCGAAGCGGTCGCGCTCGACCTTGCGGCCTTCGTCGAAAGGTTTGGTGACCGCGGCCTCGACGCAGGCGACGATCTCGAGCGGCGCGGGGTAGCCGCGCGAAGCCTTGGCGACTTCTTCGCGTACTTTCTTCAAGTCCGCATCGGGCTTCGCCTGCAGGTCGCGGATGCGGCGCAGCGGCTTCTTCTGCGCGACGAGCTTATTTGCGTACACGATCGCCGCGGCCAGCAGATCACCGTTCTGCACAATTTCGTCGACGAGGCCAAGCTGCAGCGCCTCTTCCGCGCTGATGGCGGTGCCGGTCGTCATCATCTGCACCGCCTTCGACACCGGCACGATGCGCGGCAGGCGCTGCGTGCCGCCGGAGCCGGGAAGGATGCCGAGCTTCACTTCCGGCAGGCCGAGCTGGGTCTTCGGGGTGGCGATGCGGTAGTGGCAGGCGAGCGCAAGCTCGAGGCCGCCGCCGAGCGCGAACCCGGTGATCGCCGCGACGAGCGGCTTTTTCATCGCGTCCTGCTGGTCGTTGACGTCCGGGAGGTCGGGCTTTTCCCGGGGCTTGCCGAATTCGCGGATGTCCGCGCCGCCCGAGAAGGCCTTGCCGGCGCCGATGAGGACCACTGCCTTAACGCTGGCATCGGACGCGGCGCGCGTCAGGCCTTCGGCGATGCCCGCGCGCAGCGCGTTACCAAGGCCGTTGACCGGCGGATTGTTCAGGGTGATGACGGCGACGCCGTCGCGGATGGCGTACGGAGCGACTTCGCTCATGGGCGGGGGGTCTCGTTGCGGGGGTGCATGAAATTCTAACTCGGTAGAATTGAACGCAAGGAGGAGTCGAGTGGAGGCGGCCGCAGTCTCGGAGGAGATACGCGGGCAGGCGCTGCTGCGCGTGCGCGACGTTGCCGTTCACTTCGGCGGCATCGTCGCGCTCGACGGTGTCTCGTTCGACGTGGCGCCGGGCCGCATCGTGGGCCTGATCGGCCCCAACGGCGCCGGCAAGACCACGCTTTTCAACTGCATCTCGCGGCTTTACGAATGCGATCGCGGCGAGATCGCGTTCGACGGCCGCTCGCTTCTCGCCGTGCCGCGCCATCGCGTGGCCGCGCTGGGTATCGGGCGCACGTTCCAGAACCTGGCGCTCTTCAAGACGATGAGCGTGCTGGACAACGTGATGGTCGGCCGCCACTGCCTGACCCCGGGGGGCTTCTTCGCCAATGCGCTTCGCCTGCCGCACGCCGTCGACGCGGACCACGCCGCGCGCGAAAAGGCGCGCGAGCTGGTCGCGCTCCTCGATCTCGAGCGCTTCGCCGACACGCGGGTGTGCGATCTGCCGTTCGGCACGCAGAAGCGCGTCGAGCTGGCGCGGGCTCTCGCCTCCGAGCCGAAGCTCCTCCTCCTCGACGAGCCGGCGAGCGGCCTCAACCACGAGGAAGTCGGCGCGATCGGCGATCTGATCCGCACGCTGCGCGAGCGGCTGCAGCTCACGGTGCTCCTTGTCGAGCACCATATGCAGCTGCTCATGAGCCTGTCCGATTGGGTCGTCGCGCTCAACTTCGGCAAGCGCATCGCCGAGGGAACGCCGGCGCAAGTGCGCGCGCACCCCGAGCTCGTTCGCGCCTATCTCGGCACCGCGGCTTGACGGCGCTCCTCCAGCTCAGCGAATTGAAGGCCGCCTACGGCGCGACGCGCGTGCTGCATGGCATCGACTTCGCGATGGCGGAGAGGTCGATCACCGCGCTCCTCGGCGCGAACGGCGCCGGCAAGACGACCACGCTGCGCGCGATCTGCGGCATGGTGCGCGTAGAAGGCGAGGTGCACTTCGCCGGCGAGCGCATCGACGGCCGCAAGACCGAGGACATCGCGCGACTCGGTATCGCGCACGTTCCCGATGGGCGCGGGACGTTCCTGCACCTCACCACGGAAGAGAACCTGCAGCTGGGGGCCTACACGCGCCGCGATCGTGATGCCGTGGAACGCGACCTGGACCGTGTCTACACCTACTTCCCGCGCCTGCGCGAGCGACGCAAGCAGCAGGCGGGCACGCTCTCCGGCGGCGAGCAGCAGATGCTGGCCGTGTCGCGCGCCTTGATGCTCGCGCCGAAGCTGATGCTCCTCGACGAGCCGTCGTTCGGCCTTGCGCCGCTCGTGGTGCGCGAGCTGTTCGGCATCCTGCGCACCATCAACGCCGAGTCGGGAGTCAGCATGCTGCTCGTCGAGCAGAATGCGGCGATGGCGCTCGAGCTTGCCGACCACGCTTGCGTGATCGAGACCGGCCGCGTGGTCCTGTCCGGCGCAGCCGAGACCCTCAAGCGGGACGATGCGGTGCGCCGCTCGTACCTCGGCCACTGATGGACGCGCTCCTCCACCAGGTCCTCGCCGGGCTCGCCACCGGCGGCATCTATGCGAGCCTCGCGCTCGCGCTGGTGATGATCTACCAGGCCACGCACCTCGTGAACTTCGCGCAGGGCGAGATGGCGATGTTCACCACGTATATCGCGTGGAGCCTGATCAACGCCGGCATGCCGTACTGGGCTGCGTTCTTCCTCACTGTCGGTATCGCCTTCCTCCTCGGCGTGCTGATCGAGCGCGTCATCATCCGGCCGGTCGAGCACGCCCCCGTGCTCGCCGTGGTGGTGGTGTTCATCGCGCTGCTCCTCATCTTCAACAGCGTCACCGGCTGGATCTACACGTACACCATCAAGACGTTCCCGAGCCCGTTCCCCGAGCAGCGGCTCTTCGGGCGCTATCTTTCGCCGCATGAAGCGGGCGCCATCGGCACCACGCTCGTGGTCCTCGCGCTCCTGTATGCGTTCTTCCGCTTCACGCCGCTCGGGCTCGCGCTGCGCGCGGCGGCGCAGAACCCGGAATCGAGCCGGCTGGTGGGCATCCGCGTCGGCTGGATGCTCGCGCTCGGCTGGGGACTCGCGGCCGCGGTCGGCGCTGTGGCGGGGATGATGGTCGCGCCGATCGTCTACCTGGATCCGAACATGATGGGCGGCGTCCTGCTGTACGCCTTCGCCGCGGCGCTGGTGGGCGGCATCGACAATCCGGGCGGCGCCGTCGTCGGCGGCTTCGCGGTCGGCGTGCTGGAGAACGTGCTCGGCGCGTTCGTCATCGGCAACGAGCTCAAGCTCTCGGTCGCGCTGGTGCTCATCATCGGCGTCCTCCTGGTCAAGCCGTCTGGGTTCTTCGGCCGCGTGCACGTGACCCGGGTATGAACTCCGAGCGCAAAATGGTGACTGTCACCATTTTGCTGGTGCTTGTCGCCTGCGCGCTGCCGTTCCTGGTGAGCAACTACCGCGTTTTCCAGCTTACGCTGGTGCTGGTCTATGCCATCGCGCTTCTCGGGCTCAACATCCTCACGGGGTACAACGGCCAGATCTCGCTCGGCCACGGCGCCTTCTATGCGCTCGGTGCGTACTGCGCAGCGATCCTGATGGACAAGGTGGGCGCGCCGTACTGGGCAACCGTGCCGGCGGCGGCGTTCGTGTGCCTGGTCGCGGGATTCCTGTTCGGGCTGCCGGCGCTAAGGCTCGAGGGCCTTTACCTCGCGCTCGCCACCTTTGCGCTCGGCGTCGCCATGCCCCAGCTTCTCAAGAACCATGCGCTCGAGAAATGGACCGGCGGCGTGCAGGGCATCGTGATCACGAAGCCCGACCCTCCCTTCGGGCTGCCGCTCAACCCGGACCAGTGGCTCTACTTCTTCACCCTGTCGATCACCGTCCTGATGTTCGTGCTGGGCTGGAACCTCCTGCGCGGACGCATCGGGCGGGCGCTCGTCGCGATCCGCGACCAGCACATCGCGGCCGAGGCCATGGGAATCCACAACGCGCTCTACAAGTCGCTCGCCTTCGGCGTGTCGGCCATGTACACCGGGATCGCCGGCGCGCTCGGCGCCATCGCGGTGCAATTCGTCGCGCCCGACAGCTTCAACATCTTCCTGTCGATCGTGTTCCTGGTCGGCATCGTGGTCGGCGGCCTCGCCTCCATTTCCGGGGCGCTCTATGGGGCGCTGTTCATCCAGTTCGTGCCCAATCTTTCGGACGAGATTTCGAAGGCCGCGCCGTGGGCGATCTTCGGCGTGTTCATGATCGGTTTCGTTTACCTGATGCCAACCGGCGTCGCGGGCGCGTTGCGCCTGCTCACAGCGAGGAGGAAAGCACCATGAAGGCATTGATGATCGGACTCATAACGGCAGCTCTGGCGTCGCCCGCGATGGCGCAGAAGAAATACGACCCGGGCGCGAACGACAAGGAAATCAAGATCGGCAACACCAACCCGTACAGCGGCCCGGCCTCGGCGTACGGCCAGATCGGCAAGGCGATCGCCGCCTACTTCCGCATGGTGAACGACCAGGGCGGCATCAATGGGCGCAAGATCAATTTCGTCAGCTACGACGACGGCTACAGCCCGCCGAAGACCGTGGAGATGGCGCGCAAGCTCGTCGAGCAGGATCAGGTGCTGCTCCTGTTCCAGACGCTCGGCACGCCGTCCAACACGGCGATCCACAAGTACATGAACACGCAGAAGGTGCCGCAGATGCACGTCGCCACCGGCGCCAGCAAGTGGAACGACCCGAAGAACTTCAAGTGGACGATGGGTTGGCAGCCGAACTACCACACCGAGGGCATGATCTACGCGAAGCACATCCTGCAGACCAAGCCGAACGCGAAGATCGGCATCCTCTACCAGAACGACGACTACGGTAAGGATTACCTGAAGGGGATGGAGGACGGCCTGGGCGCCAAGGCGAAGAGCATGATCGTCTCCAAGGTGTCCTACGAGGTGAGCGACCCGACGGTCGACTCGCAGATCGTGCAGCTGCAGGCCTCCGGGGCCGACACGTTCTTCAACATCACCACGCCCAAGTTCGCCGCGCAGGCGATCCGCAAGGCGTACGACATCGGCTGGAAGCCGGTGCAGTACCTGAACAACGTGTCGATCTCGGTAGGCTCGGTGCTGACGCCGGCGGGTCTGGAGAAATCGGTCGGGCTCATCACCGCCGCCTACCTCAAGGAGGACGGCGACGCGCGCTGGGCCAACGATCCGGGCATGCTGCAATGGCGCGAGTTCATGGCGAAGTACATGCCGGACGGCAACCGCGCCGACAACTTCAACGTCTACGGCTACACGGTCGGCGCGACCCTCGCCCAGGTGCTCAAGCAGTGCGGCGACAACCTCACGCGCGAGAACGTGATGCGGCAGGCGGCGAGCGTGAAGAACCTGCGGCTCGAGACGCTGCTCCCCGGAATCCTGATCAGCACCGGCGCGGACGACTACGCTCCGCTCGAGGCGGTCCAGCTGCAGCGGTTCACCGGGAAGCAGTGGGAGCTTTTCGGAGATGTGATGACGTCGCAGTAAACTAAGCCGCGAGGAGGCTTCCCATGCAGGGCTTGATGATGGACCAGCAGCTGCTCATCAGCTCGCTGATCCGCCATGCGGACCGTCACCACGGCGCGGTCGAGATCGTCTCGAAGACCGTCGAAGGCGCGATGCACCGCTATACGTACCGCGATGCGCATGCGCGCGCGCGGCGTCTGGCCAATGCGCTGAAGAAGCTCGGCGTGCAGCCGAACGACCGCGTCGCGACGCTGGCCTGGAACGGCTATCGGCATTTCGAAATCTATTACGCCGTAGCCGGCAGCGGCGCCGTGATCCACACCATCAACCCGCGCCTGTTCCCCGAGCAGATCGCCTACATCGCGAACCACGCCGAGGACAAGGTGGTCTTCTACGACACCACGTTCGCGCCGCTGGTGGAAAAGATCCGGCCGCAGGTGAAGAGCGTGAAGCACTGGGTGGCGATGAATGAGGAGTACGACAAGCTCGTCCAGGCCGAGAACGATCGCTTCGAATGGCCGATGTTCGACGAGCGCACGGCCGCCTGCCTTTGCTACACCTCCGGCACCACGGGCAACCCGAAGGGCGCGCTCTATTCGCACCGCTCGACCATCATCCATGCCTACGCTTCCGCGCTGCCCGACGCCCTCAGCATCTCGGCGAAGGACGTCGTGCTGCCCGTGGTGCCCATGTTCCACGTCAACGCCTGGGGCCTGCCGTACGCCTGCGCATTGAGCGGCGTGAAGATGGTGTTCCCGGCGCAGCACCTCGACGGCAAGAGCCTGCACCAGCTCTTCGAGACCGAGGAAGTGACGATGAGCGCCGGCGTGCCGACGGTGTGGCTGGGGCTGCTCAACTACATGAAGGAGCAGAAGCTCAAGTTCTCCACCCTGAAACGCGTGGTGATCGGCGGCTCGGCCTGCCCGCCCGCCATGATCCGCGCCTTCCAGGACGAGTACGGGGTCGAGGTGCTGCACGCCTGGGGCATGACCGAGATGAGCCCCCTCGGCACCGCCACCACGTTCAAGGCCAAGCACACGAAGTGGACGCACGACGAGCGCACGCAACTGCAGAACAAGCAGGGACGGGCGCTCTATGGCGTCGACATGCGCATCGTCGGCGAGGACGGCACGGAATTGCCGTGGGATGGGAAAGCCTTCGGCGACCTGCAGGTGCGCGGACCCTGGGTGATCAAGAGCTACTTCAAGGGCGAGGGCGGTGACCCGCTCAAAGACGGCTGGTTCCCGACTGGCGACGTCTGCACCGTCGACCCCGACGGCTACATCCAGGTCACCGACCGCTCCAAGGACGTGATCAAGTCCGGCGGCGAATGGATCAGCTCCATCGACCTCGAGAACATCGCCGTCGCGCATCCGGCGATCGCCGAGGCCGCGGTGATCGGCGTCAAGCACCCGAAGTGGGACGAGCGGCCGATCGTCGTCGCGGTCAAGAAGGCGGGGAAGGAGGTCTCCAAGGATGAGCTGCTCAAGTTCTACGAAGGAAAAATCGCCAAGTGGTGGATGCCCGACGACGTGGTATTCGTCCCCGAGCTCCCGCACACCGCCACCGGCAAACTCTCCAAGCTCACGCTGCGCCATCAGATGAAGGATTACAAGCTTGATTCGCGCTAGCACCGAGAAGCGCATCGCACGCATCGAGATCCATCGGCCGGACAAGAAGAACGCCTTCACCGGCGAGATGTATATGCAGCTCGGCGACGCGCTCATCGCGGCCGCCGCCGACCGCGAAGCGCGCGTGGTGCTGCTGCACGGCAGCCGGGACTGCTTCACCTCGGGCAATGACATCACCGATTTTCTAAAACCACGCCCCTCGGGCGCCGAAGCGCCGGTATGGAAGTTGTTCCGTGCGCTGCCGGCCATGCCGAAGCCGGTGGTCGCGGCAGTGTGCGGCCCGGCGATCGGCATCGGCAGCACGATGCTCCTGCATTGCGACCTGGTGTTCGCCGGCGAAAGCGCGCGCTTCCAGCTGCCGTTCGTGCCGCTCGGCATCGTCCCGGAGTTCGCCTCCACCTTCCTGCTGCCGCTCGTCGCGGGCTACCAGCGCGCGGCGGAATTGCTGCTGCTCGGCCAGCCCTTCACCGCACAGAAGGCGCGGGAGGCCGGCTTCGTCAACGAAGTGGTGCCGGATGCCGAAGTACTCGAACGCGCGGAGAAGGCGGCGTCCGCGCTCGCCGCGCTGCCGCCGGAATCCATCCGCCTCACCAAGCAGCTCCTGAAATCCGCGCAGGCGCACGCGGTCGAAGCGCGCATCGCGGAGGAGACCGGGATCTTCGCCGAGCGCCTGTCCTCGCCCGAAGCCAAGGAGGCGATGAGCGCCTTTCTCGAGAAGCGCAAGCCCGATTTCTCGCGGTTTTAGGCATGGGTGCGCTTTGGCTCATGCTGCTCGTCGCGCTTCCGGCGCATGCCGATCTCTATCGCTGGATCGACCCGGATACGGGCACGGTCAAGATTTCGTCGCTGCCGCCGTCGGATCCGGGCGTAAGGGCCGAGGTGGTTCCCTTTCGCGCGCCGCCGCTGCCGAAGCCCGCTGCGGACGCGATTTCGAGCAAGCCCGCCGCCGCGGCGCCGCGGTCGATTCCGGCGCTCGAAGCACGCTGGCGCCAGCTCCTCGTGCAGCTCGCCGGCCTGACACCGCAGGATCTGAGTCGCGGCACCGAGGGCGTGCGCCAGAACGTGGAGGCCTACGAGGCGGCGCGGGTCGAGCTCGATCGCATGGATCCGGAAGGTGTCGCACGCCGCAACGCCGAGTCCGCGGCCCTCATCGAACGCATGCGCAACCGATGACGGCGATCCGCGAGCTCGAAGCGCGCGTCGGCCAGGAAGTCGGCGTCTCGCCTTGGGTCGAGATCACGCAGGAGCGCATCGACACCTTCGCCAAGGCGATTGGCGACTTCCAGTGGATCCACGTCGATCCCGCGCGCGCCAAGGCCTCGCCCTTCGGCAGCACCATCGCGCATGGCTTTCTCACCCTCTCGCTCCTGTCGCACCTGGCGGAAGCGACCTTCTCCTTTTCCGATCGGCGCATGGGCATCAACTACGGCCTGAACCGCGTGCGCTTCACCTCGCCGGTCCCCGTCGGCTCGCGGGTGCGCGCGCGCTTCACGCTCTTGAAGTTCGAAAAAATCGACGGCAACGGCGTGCAAATCACCTGGAACACTGTCGTCGAGATCGACGGTGCCGCCAAGCCCGCGCTCGTCGCCGAGTGGCTCGGCCGTCACTACTACTAAGGTTGTCATGACTCAACGCTGGAAGCAGAAACCCCCTGGTTCCAATTGGGGCGAGTTCGGGCCCGATGATCAGCGCGGGCGCATGAACTGGGTGACGCGCGAGAAGGTGCTGCAAGGCATCGCGGAAGTGAAGGAGGGCATCACGTTCTGCTGCTCGCTGCCGCTCGACTATCCCGGCGGGCAGGTGCTCAATCCGCGGCGCGCGCCGCCCCGGATTGCGGCCACCGCGCGCGACGGCAAGCAGTTCTTCTGCCGGCCGCTCGTCGAATACAACGAGAACATGACCGACGTCATCTGCGACGACCAGGTGCTGATGGCACTGCAGTACTCGACGCAATGGGATTCGTTCGCGCATGTCGGCAGCCGCTTCGATGCCGACGGCGACGGCAAGCCCGAGCTCGTGTTCTACAACGGCTTTCGAGCCGGCGAGGACATCCGGCCCGCGCCGGACAGCCAGGCCGAAGGCTGGGAGCGCTTCGAAGGCAGCGAAGCCAAGGCGCTCGGCATCCAGATCCTCGCCGAGCACGGCGCCCAGGGTCGCGGCGTGCTGATCGATCTCCACCACCATTTCGGCCGCAAGCGCCACGCGGTGGGCTACGACGACCTGATGCGCGTGCTGGAGAAAGACAAGGTCACGGTCGAGCGCGGCGACATGGTTTGCCTCTACACGGCCTTCGCCGATGTGCTCCTGGAGATGAAGAAGAAGCCCGACCCCAAGCTCGTCAACGAGACCTGCACCGGCTTGAACGGGCGCGATGAAAAGCTGCTGCAGTGGATCACCGACTCCGGCCTCGCCTGCCTGCTCGCCGACAACTACGCGGTCGAGCTCATCGCCGGCTCGCTCACCGATCCGCTGCCAAGGAAGCAGCCGTGGCTACCGCTGCACGAGCATTGCCTGTTCAAGAATGGCATCCACCTCGGCGAGATGTTCTATTTCACCGAGCTCGCGCGGTGGCTTCGCGAGCACAAGCGCAGCCGCTTCCTCTTCACGGCACCGCCGCTTCGCCTTCCCGGCGCGGTCGGGTCGCCCTCGACGCCCATCGCGACGGTATGAAGGTAGCGATCATCACCGGCGGCTCCTCCGGCATCGGCGCGGCAACGGCGCGCGAGCTCTCGAAGCGCGGCTGGCGCGTGGCGATCAACTACGCGCACAACGCGGCACCGGCGGAGAAGCTGGCAAAGGACGTGGGTAACGCGATCGCCGTGCAGGCCGATGTTTCCCTCGACGCGGATTGCCGGCGCCTGGCAAAGGCGGTGCTGGACCGATTCGGCGCCATCGATGCGCTGGTCAACAACGCCGGCACGACGAAAGTGGTGGCGCACAACGATCTCGACGGCTTGAGCGCCGAGGATTTCCAGCGCATTTTCCAGCTCAACGTCGTCGCGCCGTTCCAGATGGTGCGGGCGTGCGCGGAGGCGTTGAAGAAAAGCGGCGGCGCGGTGGTGAATGTGTCGTCGGCGGCCTCGGTGCTCGGCACCGGCTCGTCGGTCGCCTACGCCGCTTCCAAGGCCGCGCTCGAGACGATGAGCCTGTCGCTCGCGCGCTCGCTCGCCCCGGAGGTGCGCGTCAATGTGGTCGCGCCCGGGCATACGAATACGCCGTGGCACCCGAACGTCCGCGGCCCCGAGCGCGCCGCGGAGATCGAGAAGCGCTACTCCGCGATCGCGCCGCTGAAGGACATCAGCCAGCCCGAAGACGTTGCCGATGCCATCGTGTGGCTGATCGAAGGCGCGCGGCGCGTTACCGGCGAGGTGATTTATGTCGATGCCGGCATGCACATAGCAGCACCGAGCGCCTCACCTCGGTGACAGAGCCCGATTACATCATTGTCGGTGCGGGCTCGGCCGGCTGCGTGCTCGCCAACCGGCTCACCGAGGATGGCCGCACGCGCGTGCTGCTCATCGAGGCCGGGCCGCGCGACACGCATTTCTGGATCCACGTGCCGCTCGGCTACGGCAAGCTCTTCACGAAGAGCGAGATCAACTGGGGCTACGAATCGGAGCCGGAGCCCGCGCTGAAGGGCCGGCGCATCTTCACGCCGCGCGGCCGGGTGCTCGGCGGCTCGTCGTCGATCAATGGCCTCGTCTACATCCGCGGACAGCGGGAGGACTTCGATGGCTGGGGCATCCCGGGCTGGGATTTCGCCTCGCTATTGCCGTACTTCCGCAAGGCCGAGAACCAGGTGCGCGGCGCCAGTGAATGGCACGGCGCCGGCGGGCCGCTCGAAGTCGGCGACCTCGAGCGCCACGAGCTCTGCGACGCCTTCATCGACTCGGCCGCGGCGCTCGGCATTCCGCGCAATGCCGACTTCAACGGCGCCAGCCAGGAAGGCACCGGCTACTACCAGGCGACCACGTTGCGCGGCCGGCGCAGCAGCACCGCCACGGGTTACCTGCGCACGGCGCGGAAGCGGCCGAACCTGGCCGTCGAGGTGAACACGCTCGCCACCCGGGTGGTTTTCGACGGACGCAATGCGATCGGCGTGCAGCTCGGCGATCGCAGCGTGCGCGCGAAGCGCGAAGTGATCCTCGCCGGCGGCGCGTTTAACTCGCCGCAGCTTCTCCAGCTTTCAGGCGTCGGCCCGCGCGCGCTCCTCGAGGGGCTTGGCATCCCGGTGGTCGCCGACCTGCCGGTGGGCGAAGGGCTGCAGGACCACTTCTATGCGCGGACGTTCTGGCGCTGCAACAAGGCCGTCACCCTGAATGACGACATGCTTTCCTGGCCGCGCAAGATCGGCGTCGGCCTGCACTACCTGCTGCACCGGCAGGGACCGCTCACCATCGCCGCGGGCTACGCCGCCGCCTTCGTGCGCACGCGCCCGGAGCTGGAGCGTCCCGATGCGCAGATCTACTTCATCAACTTCTCGACCGCGAAGCGCGGCGGGGTGCTGCATGCGTTCTCCGGCTTCACCTGCTCGGTATCGCAGCTGCAGGTCGAGTCGCGCGGCTCGGTGGCGATCCGCTCGACGGACCCGAAGGCGCCTCCTGCCATCCGCTACAACTACCTCGCTACCGAGAACGATCGGCGGGTGATGGTCGACGGGCTGAAGGTGGTGCGGCGCATCTGCAATACCGCGCCGCTCAGCGGCTACGTGACAGCCGAGGAATATCCGGGGCCGGGCGTGCGCAGCGACGATGAGTGGCTCGACTTCGTTCGCGGCGCCGGGGAGACGGTGTTCCATCCGAGCTCGACGTGCAGCATCGGCGCGGTGGTCGACGAGCGGCTGCGGGTCAAAGGCGTAGGCGGCCTGCGCGTCGTGGATGCGTCGGTGATGCCGACGGTGCCCTCGGGCAACATCAATGCGCCGGTGATCGCGGTGGCCGAGAAGGCCGCCGACCTCGTGAAACAGGACGCGTCCCTATAATCCGATGTGGGAAGCGTTCGCTCTTCTGCTCATCGTGCTCGGGGTGCTCCTGTGGGCCGACAGCCTCAAGGCCCGCGAGCGCGCCATAACCGCCGGGCGCTCGGCGTGCGAGCGCTATCAGCTCCAGTTCCTCGACGACACCGTGGCCTTTACCCGCCTGCGCCTCGCGCGGGACGACGAGGGCCAGGTGAGGCTCAGGCGCACCTACACCTTCGAGTTCTCCGATACCGGCAACAACCGGCGGCACGGCGCCATCGTGATGCTCGGCGCTGAAGTCGCCGACCTGCACCTCGAACCGTACCGGATCCAATGAGCGGCAAATGGCTCGCCGGAAAGGTCGTCGAGAACCGGCGCTGGACCGACAGCCTGTTTTCGCTGCGCGTGGAAGGCGTGGATCTTCGCTTCGAGGCCGGGCAGTTCGTGCGCATTGCGCTCGATATCGGTGCGGAGCGCGTGGCGCGCGCCTTCTCGTTCGTGAATCCACCCGGCGACGCGACGCTCGAGTTCTACGGCGTAGTGGTCCCGCAAGGACCGCTGTCGCCGCGCCTTGCGACATTGCGCGCCGGCGATGCGCTCCATATAGCGCCCAACCCGGCCGGATTCCTGGTGCTCTCCGAGGTGCCCGACGCCCAGACGCTCTGGCTCATCTCGACCGGCACCGGCATCGCGCCTTTTCTCTCGATCCTGCGAACCGAGGCGCCATGGCGCCGGTTTCGCCGCGTGGTGCTGGTGCATGCCGTGCGGCGGGCGAATGAGCTCGCCTACCGCGAGATGATCGGCAAGACCGATGCGCATTACGTCAGCTTTGTAAGCCGCGAAAACGCGCCGGGCTCGCTCGCCGGGCGTATCCCTGCCGCGATCGAGGACGGCAGGCTGGAAGCGGCCGCCGGCGTCGAGATCCGGCCGGAAAATTCGCACGTGATGCTCTGCGGCAATCCGGACATGCTGAAGGACGTGCAGGCCGTGCTCGTCGCGCGCGGACTGCGCAAGCACCGCCGCCGCGCGCCGGGGCATATCACCGTCGAGAGCTTCTGGTGAAGGCACTTTGCACGATCCTGCTCGCGGTTTTGATTTGCGGCTGCAGCACGGTGCGCCTGGTCTACGACAACGCGGATACGTACATTCGCTGGCGCGCCTCGAGCTACCTCGATCTGGAAGGTCCGATGGCCGAGGATCTCGACGAAACGGTCGGTGCGTTCATGGCATGGCACCGCACCAATGCATTGCCAAAATATGCCGCGCTGGCCGATGAAGCATCGACGCGTTTTGGCCGCGGCCTGGTCCCTGCGGACCTTGATTGGGGGTACGATTCCGTGATGACGCAGGCGCGCGAAAGCGTGCGTGTTGCGGCTGAACGCATCGCGCCGCTGCTCGATCGCCTGACGCCGGAACAGATCGCCCATCTCGAGCGACGGCTGGCGGAAGACAACCGCAGGTTCGCGAGGGAGAACCTGCGGGGCAACGAGCGCGAGCGGCGCAAGCGCCGTACGCAGCGCAACGTCGAACGACTGGAGGATTGGTTGGGGAGGCTGTCCCAGGCGCAAATCGACCGCGTAGCGCAGTACTCCGAGCGCGCTCCGCTCCTCGACGAGCATCGCGAGCGCGACCATAAGCGCCTGCAGGCCGAGGTCCTCGCGCTGCTGCGCGCCCGGCAGGCACGCGAGCGCCTGGTGGATTTCGCCGGCAACTGGGACCGCGGCCGCGATCCCGCCTATGCAACCGCCATCGAGGCGTCGCGCAAGGAATACTTCTCGATGGCGCTCGACCTGGAGCGCAGCCTGTCTTCCAGGCAGCGCGCCCGCGCCGCCAGCGAGCTGCGCCGATATGCCAACGAGTTCCGCACCCTGACGCGCGAGAGCCGATGAGCGAGCCCGCCCCGCTGCGCGAAATCGCCCAGGTAGTAGCCGATGCGGGCGTGGCCGGCTTGCGCGCCGAGGAGCCCGGCTATGCCGGACGCACCCG
>DATLDY010000124.1:0-3357 GCA_035525655.1 Burkholderiales bacterium | reverse complement strand
AAGCGCGTGGTCACCGCCGACGACGTGGCCGAGACCATGATGAGCCTCATCGAAGGCAACCGCTTCGTCACCGGCGAGATCATCGTCATCGACGGCGGCTTCACTGCCTCAACCTAGAAATTGGTGACAGTCACCATTTAGTTATGGCACTTCAAGGTCTAGTTCCTTTCCCGCCCGAATTCGCCACGCGCTACCGCCAGAAAGGCTATTGGCAGGACAAGTCGCTCGCCGAAGAGTTTTCTCACGTATTCAAAACCTATGGACCGCGCGTCGCGCTGATCGACGGTGAACGCAGGTACACCTACGCCGATATCGACCGCATCACCGACAACCTCGCGCTGAACCTGCTCGAGCTCGGCTTGAAGCCGCTCGACCGCGTGGTGCCGACGCTGCCGAACATCGCGGAGTTCGTGCTGCTCTACTTCGCGCTGCAGAAGATCAGCGGCATCCCGATCGCCGCGCTGGCGACGCACCGCTTCGCCGAGATCAACCAGTTCGTGCAGCTCTCGGGCGCCACGACGTGCGTATATCCGGAGCGCCAAGGCGATTTCGAGTTCGAGCCGATGATCCGGCGCGTGCAGGCCGAGAACCCGCAGCTCAAGTTCTGCATCTCGCTGCCCCAGCTCCGCGGCCTGATCGAGAAGCCCGCCCGCCTGCCGCGCTCGCGGCTCGCCGAGGTCAAGATCGACCCGACAGATCCGTGCATCTTCCAGCTCTCCGGCGGCACGACCGGCATCCCGAAGCTGATCCCGCGCACGCACAACGACTACGCGTACAACTCGAAGACCGCGGCGCCGGTGTGCGGCGTGAGCGGCGACTCGGTGCTGCTCCTCGCGCTGCCGATCGCGCACAACCTGCCGCTCGCCTGCCCGGGCATCCAGGGCTATTTTTTCCAGGGCGGCAAGGTCGTGCTCTCGCCCACCACGCGCCCGGAGGAGATGTTCAAGCTCATTCAGCAGCACAAGGTGACCCACATCAAGGTCGTGCCGGCGCTCCTCATCCGCCTCATCAACGATCCGTCGATCGGCAAATACGATCTGTCGAGCGTGCGCATCATCCAGAGCGGCGGCCAGCGCATGCAGCCGGAGGTGCGCCTGAAGACGCACCAGCTCATCCCGACCTGCTTCGTGCAGGAGAACTTCGGCATGTCGGAGGGGATGCTGTTCTTCGTGCGCCTGGACGATCCGCAGGAAGTGAAGCTCGAGACGTGCGGCCGGCCGATCTGCGCCGACGACGAGGTGCGCCTGATCGACGAAGAAGGGCGGGAGGTGAAGCCGGGCGAAGTGGGCGAGCTCACCTGCCGCGGGCCTTACACGCTGCGCGGCTACTTCGGCGTGCCGGAGTACAACGCCAAGCAGTTCACCGCCGACGGCTTCTACTGCTCGGGCGACCTGATGCGCCTTCATCCCTCGGGCAATTACGTCGTCGAGGGACGCAAGAAGGATCTAATCAACCGCGGCGGCGAGAAGATTTCCTGCGAGGAGATCGAGAACCTGATCCTGTCGCATCCGGCGGTGCAGAACGTGGCCTGCGTGCCGGTGCCGGATCCGAACCTCGGCGAGAAGATGTGCGCCTGCCTGGTGCTGAAACCCGGGAAGAAGGTCGAGCTCCCGGAGCTGGTCGAGTTCCTCAAGGCGAAGGAGATCGCCAAGTTCAAGCTGCCCGAGCGCCTGGAGGTGTTCGACGATTTCCCGGTCTCGACCTTCGGCAAGGTGTCGAAGAAGTCGCTGGCGGAGATGGTGGCGAGGAAATGACGACGCGCCGGCGCTTCGCGCTGGCCGCCGCCGCGCTGCTGGCGGCGGGCGGCAGGGTCGGAGCGCAGCCGGCGAAAATTCCCAGGATCGGCGTGCTGCGCACAGCACCGCGGGGCGACCGGCAGTTCCAGGGCTTCCTGCTCGGCCTGCGCGAGCTGGGCCACGTCGAGGGCAAGACGATAGCGATCGATTATCGGCAGGGCGAGGCCGCGAAGCTCGACACGCTGGCACGCGATCTCGTCGCGCAGCGGGTGGACTTGATCTTTGCGCCGACGCCGCCGGACGCGCAAGCGGCGAAAAGAGCGACCGATGCGATCCCGATCGTGATTGCGGTCGTCGGCGACGTGATCGGCACCGGCCTCGCGGCGAGCCTGGCCCGCCCGGGAGGCAATGTCACCGGGCTGACCGCACTCGGCTCGAACCTTTCCGGCAAGCGCCTGGAGCTTCTCAAGGAGATCAAACCGGGCCTGTCCCGGGTAGCCGTGCTGTGGAATCCCGGGATTCCGGACAAGGTGATCGAGTGGAAGGAAATACAAGGCCCCGCAAATGCCATGAAGCTCGAGCTGCTGTCGGTGGAGGTGCGCTCGCCGCAGGATTTCGAGCCCGCCTTCGAGGCCTTGCGGGGTTTGCGACCCGATGGGCTGATCGCGCTCGGCGAGCCGCTCGTGTTCGTGCAGCGGCGCCGGATCGCGGACTTTGCCCTGCAGGGGCGCGTGGCGACGGTTTTCAACTGGCGCGAGGCCGTGGAGGACGGCGCCCTCATCGCCTACGGGCCGGACATCGCCGATCTTTATCGGCGCGCCGCGCTCTACGTCGACAAGATCCTCAGGGGCGCGAAACCCGGCGACTTGCCGATCGAGGAGCCCACGCGCTTCGATTTCGTGGTGAATCTCAAGACGGCCCGGGCGCTCGGTCTGACGATCCCGCAAACGCTGCTCGCGCGCGCGGACAAGGTCATCGAATAGTGCAGCTCATCGTGCCGTACGTCGCCGGCGGCGGCAGCGACCAGCGTGCGCGTCTCGCGGCGCGGTACATGTCGAAGCATCTGGGCGAGCCGATAGAAATCGTGAACCGCACCGGCGCGGTGGCGGGCCACGAAGCCATCGCCGCCGCACCGGCCGACGGCAGCGTCATCGGCCTCATCACCGGCGAGATCGGCATGATGCATTGGCACGAGGGGCTGACGAAGCTGACGCCCGCCGATTACACACCGCTCGCGGTGCCCTACGTCGAGTCGGCCGCGCTCATCGTTGCCGCCGATGCGCCTTGGCGCACCGCGCGCGAGTTCGTCGATGCATTCAGGAAGCGCCCGCTGCGCGGCTCCGGCGGCCCGCACTTCGGCGTATGGAAGTTCGCCCTCGCCGGATTGCTCGACGCCGCGGGCATCGATCCGACGCGCCTGGAATGGACGGAAACCCTGTCCGGCGAACAAGGCCTCGAAAACGTGCTCGCCGGCCGCGCCGATGTCGCGCCCATCACCATGACGGATGCGCGCGCCAAGCTTTTTTCGGGCGCAGCGCGGGCGCTCGTCACGATGGAAGACGCGCGCCACGCGCGCTTTCCCGACGTGCCGACCGTAAGCGAGGCGCTCGGCGTGAAGTGG
>DATLDY010000119.1:0-3225 GCA_035525655.1 Burkholderiales bacterium | reverse complement strand
GTACCGAGGATAGAGGCATGGCTACTCAAATCGATCAAGCAACCCGCTCCGATGCGGCCGAGCCGCTGGCGAGCGTTCCACTCTGGATCAACGGGCAGCGGACATCGTCGCGCAGCTCCCGTAGCGGCAACGTGACCAACGCCTCCGCCGGCACGGTGGTGCGGACGGTGCCGTTCGCGAACGCCGAGGATGTCGACGCCGCGGTCAAGGCGGCTGTGGCCGCCTTTTCGGAATGGCGCGCGACGACGCCGCTGCGCCGCGCCCGCATCCTGACGCGGTTCCGCGAGCTGATGGAGCAGCACCAGAAAGAGCTGGCGACAGTCGTCAGCGAGGAGCACGGCAAGGTCTTCCTCGACGCCATGGGCTCGGTGCAGCGCGGCATCGAGGTGATCGAGTTCGCCGCCGGCGCGCCGCACCTCCTCAAAGGCGAGCATGCGGGCGCGGTCGGCCGCGGCGTCGACGCGCACTCGCGGCTGCAGCCGCTCGGCGTCTGCGCCGGCATCACGCCGTTCAACTTCCCGGTGATGGTGCCGCTGTGGATGTTCCCGATTGCGCTCGCGTGCGGCAACACCTTCGTGCTGAAGCCGTCGGAAAAGGATCCGTCCGCGAGCATCCGCATGGCGGAGCTGCTGCGCGAGGCCGGCCTGCCGGACGGCGTCTTCAACGTCGTCCACGGCGACAAGGCGGCCGTCGACGCGATCCTCAACCACGCTGGCATCCACGCGGTTTCGTTCGTCGGCTCGACGCCGATCGCCAAATACATCTATGAGCAGTGCGCGAAGACCGGCAAGCGCGTGCAGGCGCTCGGCGGGGCTAAGAACCACGCCATCGTGCTGCCGGATGCGGACCTCGAGTTCGCCGCCGACGCGCTGATCGGCGCGGCGTACGGCTCGGCCGGCGAGCGCTGCATGGCGATCAGCGCGGTGGTTGCCGTCGGCGCGGCGGGCGATCCTCTGGTCAAGCTGCTGGAGAAAAAGGCGCGCGCCATCAAGATCGGGCCCGGAGACCAGGACGGTGTCGACATGGGTCCGCTCGTGACCGGCCCGCACCGCGACAAGGTCGCGGGCTACGTCGACGCCGGCGTCAAGGATGGCGCGAAGATGGTGCTCGACGGCCGCGCCACGTCGATGAAGGACGGTTTCTTCCTCGGCACCACGCTCTTCGACCACGTGAAGCCGGAGATGAGCATTTACAAGGACGAGATCTTCGGCCCGGTGCTGGTGGTGCTGCGCGCCGAGAGCATCGACGAAGCCATCGCGTTGGTGAACAGGAACCCGTATGCGAACGGCACGGCGATCTTCACCGAATCGGGCGGGGCCGCGCGGCGCTTCACCGCCGAGATCCAGGTCGGCATGGTGGGCGTGAACGTGCCGATCCCGGTGCCGGTCGCGTATTTCTCTTTCGGCGGCTGGAAGAACTCGCTCTTCGGCGACCTGCATGTGCACGGCGTCGAAGCGATCAAGTTCTATACCCGCACCAAGGTCGTGACCACGCGCTGGCCGCACCAGGACACGCCGGCGCCGGGCTTTCATATGCCTACTCTCGGATGAAAAATCTTTTCGCTGTCGCGGCCGCTGCGCTTGCCTTTGGTCTGGCGCACGGGCAGGAGTACCCCACCAAGGCGATCCGGATCATCGTCCCGCTGACGCCGGGCTCCGGCGCGGATATCGCGGGCCGCATCATCGCGCAGCGCATGAGCGAGCACTGGAAGCAGCCGGTGCTGGTCGAGAACCGCGCGGGCGCGGGCGGGCAGATCGGCACCTCGGCCGTAGTGAAGGCAGAGCCGGACGGGCACACGCTGCTCGTGCAGTCGTCGTCGCACTCGGCAAACCCCGCCATCTACAAGAGCCTGCCGTACGACCCGCTCAGGGATCTCGCCGACGTCGCGATCCTCGGGAAGACGCCGTATGTGATGGTGAGCTCGGGCAGCGGTCCCTACAAAACGCTCAAGGCGCTGCTCGATGGCGCCAAGGCCAAGCCGGGACAGCTCGCGTTTGCTTCGGCCGGCGTAGGGACCTCCACGCATCTCGCCGCCGAGTACCTCGTCGGCCTCGCTGGCGTGCAGATGATCCATGTCCCATACAAGGGATCGGCTGAGGCCATCCAGGACGTGCTCGCCGGGCGCGTCGCCTTCTACATGGCGCCCGTCAACGTCGCGGTCGGTCATGCGAAGGAGGGGCGGCTCGCGCCGTTGGGCCTGTCGACGCGCAGATCGAGCGACATCCTGCCCGGTGTGCCGACGATCGCGGAGCAGGGCCTGCCCGACTACGACGTCACACTGTGGTTCGGGATGTGGGCGCCGTCGGGAACCCCGATTCCGGTGGTGCAGAAGCTGAACGCCGCCCTGAACGCGATCGTCTTCGAGCCGGCCGTGAAGGAGCAGTTCAGCAAGCTCGGCATCGAGCCCTCGCCGATGAAGCCCGACGAGTTCGCCCGGTTCGTGCGCAGCGAGATCGATGTCTACAAGCGGATCGTGCAGGCCGCGAACATCCCGCAGCAATAATGGACCTCATCTTCGCCCTCGTTCTCGGCACCGCCACTCCCGGCGGCGGCTTCCCGGTCTACGGCGCAGCGTTCGCCGACATGGTGAATGCGCAGGAGCCGCGCCTTAGGATCGAGCCGCGCAACACGAAGGGCAGCACCGAGAACGTGCCGCTGCTCGAGGCGAACAAGCTCGACATCGCGCTGGTTGCGGGCGAGATCGCCACCACCGCGCTCGCCAATCCCGGCACGCCTCTTCGCATCATCGCGGCGATCTATTCCTCCCCGGGGCTCGTCATGGTGCGCGGCGACAGCCCGTACCGGTCGATCAGCGACCTGCGCGGCAAGCCGGTGGCGCTCGGCACGCAGGCGTCGGGAATTACGGCGCTGGGCCGCACCGTGTTCAATTCATTGGGCATCGATATCAAGCCCATCGTCCTCGAGAAGGCGGCCGATGGCCCGCCGATGCTGACCGATGGCCGCGCGGACGCGCTCTGGGGCGCCGGTGTCGGCTGGCCCGCCTTCGGCGCGCTCGCGAAATCCGGCGCACGCTTCATCGCGCCGAGCGCGGCCGAGATCCGCACCATCCTCGAGAAGAACCCTGCGCTGCAGGCGGTCACGCTGCCGGCGAAGAGCTACGCCGGACAGGACGCGCCGCTTCCGTCCGTGGGATCGTGGAGCTACGTCCTCGCGAAGCCCGCATTGCCGGAGGAAGCCGCCTACCTCCTCGCGCGTGCGCTGCAT
>DATLDY010000112.1:0-18697 GCA_035525655.1 Burkholderiales bacterium | reverse complement strand
GCGCGGGCCGGCGATGGCGCCTTCTTTCGTCACGTGACCGATGAGGAGGAGCGCCGTGCCGGTACGCTTGGCGTGGCGCGTGAGCTGCGCGGCGCACTCGCGCACTTGCGCGACGGAACCGGGCGCGGATTGGAGCGTCTCCGACCACAGCGTCTGGATGGAGTCGATGACCGCAACGCGCGGCTTGCCGGCATCGAGCGCCCCGACGATTCGTTCCAGCTGCGTCTCGGCGAGCAGGCGCAGCTCTCCCGACTGGAGCCCGAGGCGCCGCGCGCGCAACGCGACCTGGTCGGTCGATTCCTCACCGGTTACATACAGGGTGGGCAGGTTGGCCGAGACGGCATGCAGCGCCTGCAGGAGGAGCGTCGACTTGCCAATGCCGGGATCCCCGCCGAGAAGCGCCACCTGTCCGCCAACGAGGCCGCCTCCGAGCGCCCGGTCGAGCTCGCCAAGGCCGCTCGGAATGCGTTCAACGTCTTTTGTCTCGACTTCCTCGAGCGGGATGGATTTCGCGCCTTCGGCGGCGTAGCGATGTCCGCTCGCCTTGTCCACGGCGGTTTCGGTGAGCGTGCCCGCGGCACCGCACGACGGACAGGCGCCAAACCATTGCAACGCCGAGGCGCCGCACTCGGCGCACACATAAGCTGTTTTTGCCCGCGCCATGTTCAGGCCACCTCGCTGACCGGAACCCGGGGCGCCAGGGCGCAAAGCAACTCATAGCTCAGGGTGCCAGCCGCGGCGCCGACTTCATCGGCCGACAAGCCCTCTCCCCACAGCGTGACCGGGGTGCCGATGCCAGCCTGTGGGAGATCGCTGAGGTCTACAGTGATCATGTCCATCGATACGCGACCAACGATGCGCGTACGCTGGCCGTTGACGAGCACCGGCGTCCCGGTGGGCGCGTGGCGCGGATAGCCGTCTGCATAGCCGCACGCGACCACGCCGATCCTCAGCTCACCCACCGCTTCGTAGCCAAAGCCGTAGCCGACACGCTCGCCGGGATGCAATTGCTGCGTCGCAATGATCTCGCTCGTCAGCGTCATGGCGGGCTTGAGGCCAAGGGCTGCGGCGCTGCGATCCGCAAAAGGCGAGCAGCCATAAAGCATGATTCCGGGCCGCACCCAGTCGCCGCGCGCCTGCGGGAAGCGCAGCAGCGCTGCGGAATTCGCCATCGAGCGCGGGCCGGCGAAAGATTTTGTCATTTCACCGAACCATTCGAGTTGCGCAGTGACGCCGGAGGCACCATCGGCATCGGCAAAGTGAGTCATCAGGGTCAGCGTCCGGACGCTCGGATGCTGCCGAAGCGCCTGGTAACTCGCGCCGAGCGTCTCGGCGGTGAAGCCGAGGCGGTTCATGCCACTGTTCACCTTGATGTAGATGTCGATCACGCCCGGCAGCTCTGCCGAGCGCAGCATGTCCACCTGCGCGGCGTTGTGGATCACCGGAGTCAGCGAATATTTATGCAGCAGCGGCACGTCGGCCGGCGTGAAGACTCCCTCGAGCATGAGGATCGGCTGCGTGGCGCCGGCGAGCCGCAGGCGTGCCGCTTCCTGGAAGTCGACAACCGCGACGCCATCCGCGCCGGAAAATGCCTTCGCCGCGCGCTCGAGACCGTGACCGTATGCGTTCGCCTTGATCACGGCCCAGACTTTCGCGCCCGCAGCATGCTGTTGTGCGACGCGCAGATTGTGTGCGAGGGCGCTCGCCGAGATGGCGGCGCGGATCGGGCGTGGCATTCTGCCTATTGTGCTATAAACGCCCGCGCCAACGAGCGAATGAAGCAGCAGTCGCCCGCGCTATGAAAGGCCCGTGAACAAAGGCTTCTACATCATCATGGCGGCGCAGTTTTTTTCGTCGCTCGCCGACAACGCGCTGCTCGTCGCCGCCATCGCTCTCCTGATGCAGGCCGACGCGCCGTCCTGGCTCACGCCGTACCTCAAGTTCTTCTTCGTTGCCTCGTACGTAGTGCTCGCGCCTTATGTCGGCGCCTTCGCCGATCGCCTGCCCAAAGGCCAGGTGATGTTCCTCGCCAACAGCGTGAAGATCGTCGGCTGCGTGCTGATGCTGTGGGGCGTCGACCCGCTCATCTCGTACGCGGTGGTGGGCCTGGGTGCGGCGGCCTACTCGCCCGCGAAGTACGGCATCCTGACCGAGTACTTGCCGCATCGGCAGCTCGTGGTGGCGAACGGCTGGATCGAGGGCCTGACCGTCGCCTCGATCATCCTCGGCACCATGCTCGGCGGCATCCTGCTGCACGCCAACATCTCCGGGGTGCTGCTGCACCTCGACTTTCCGTTCATCGATACGCCCATCGATACGCCGGCGGAGGCGGCCATCGCCCTCATCGTCGTCGTTTATGCGGTAGCCGCGCTCTTCAACCTCGAGGTGCCGCGCACCGGCGTCACCCTCAAGCACCTGCCCACCGACCCGCTGGAGACGGTGCGCGACTTCGCGCGCTGCGTGAAGCGGTTGTGGCATGACCGCCTCGGCCAGATCTCCCTCGCCGTCACGACACTCTTCTGGGGCGCGGGCGCAACGCTGCAGTTCATCGTCATCGAGTGGGCGCGCTCGGCGCTCAACTTCGACCTTTCCAAGGCCGCCATCCTGCAGGGCACCACGGCGGTTGGCATCGCCATCGGCGCTGTCCTCGCCTCGGCCTGGATTTCGCTCGATCGCTCGGTGCGCGTGATTCCGCTGGGCATCGCGATGGGACTTTTCGTCACCATCATGGTCTTCGTGAACCATGTCTGGCTCGCGGTCGCCGTGATGATCGCCATCGGCGCCATGGCCGGGTTCTTCGTGGTGCCGATGAACGCGCTGCTGCAGCATCGCGGACACCACCTCGTGGGCGCCGGACGCTCCATCGCAGTGCAGAATTTCAACGAGAACTCCTCGATCCTGGTGATGATCGCGCTCTATTCGCTCCTCCTGAACGTCGGCCAGTCGATCCACGTGGTGATCGTGCTGTTCGGCGTCTTTGTGGCCCTCACCATGGGCGTCGTGCAGCTGTGGTTCCTGCGCAACCGCCGGGTCCACGGCGAAGAAATCGAGCGCCTGCTCGCCTTTGCCCGCACCGAGGACCCGCACCCGCGCCGCAAGGAATAAATTGCCGGCACGGCGTGTTTCGCCGTTCAGAGGAGGGTTCAATGCAAAAAGTCCTGGCCGCCGCCGGCGGTATCGCTTTGTCGTTTTGCGTGTTTGCCCAGCAACCGGCGCCTTACGCGACCACCAAGGTCGAAGGCACCGACAACGTGTACGTCTTTCGCGCCGGAGGCCACCAGGCGATGTTCGTGGTGACCAAGGCCGGCGTAATCGCCACCGATCCGATCGGTTATGGCCGGCCCCAGATGGTCAACACGTACATCGAGGAGATCAAGAAGGTCACCGACCAGCCGATCAAGTACCTCGTGTACAGCCATCACCATAACGACCACATCTCCGGCGGCAAGCCTTTCAAGGACGCCGGCGCGACGATCGTCGCGCACAAGCGCACCAAGGATCGCATCGCAGCGCAGAAGGACCCGCAAATGGTGCCGCCCGATGAGGTCTTCGAGAAGCAGCGCACCTTGCGCCTTGGCGGCACGGCGCTCGAGCTGACCTACGTCGGCCTCAACCATTCGGACAGCACCATCGTCATGCGGCTGCCGAAGGAGAAGATCCTCTTCGCGGTCGATTTCCTTCCCGTGGGCTCGGTGCCCGGCCGGGGCATGATCGACTTCTATCCGCTCGAGGTAGAGGACTCCATCAAGCGCGTGCTCGCCATGGATTGGGAACGCCTCATTCCCGGCCATCCGGGCGCACCGAACGGCCGGCTGGGCACCAAGCAGGACGTTCAGGAGCAGCTCACCTTCCTCCAGGACGCTTCAGAAGCGGTCAAGGCCGCCGCGCGCGAGGGCAAATGCTGGGACCAGGCCGAGAAGGAAGTGAAGCTGCCGAAATACGAGAAGTGGCCGGGCTACGAAAACAACCTGCCGTTCGTGGTTCGACGCTACTGCGGTATCTGGGGCCGCGGCACGTAGGAGAGAACCAACCTATAAGCCCTTCATCGTATTGCGGGCGAAGACCAGGTCGGCCCAGGCCTTCGCCTTGTCCGGCAGATTGCGCAGCAAATACGCCGGGTGATACGTGACGATGAGCGGAACGCCTTCGTAGCGATACACCTGGCCGCGGAGGCTTGCGATGCTCGCGTCGCTTGCGAGCAGGGTCTGCGCGGCGAAGCGGCCCATGGCGATGATCAGCTTGGGCTGGATGAGCGCGATCTGGCGCTTCAGGAACGGCGTGCACTGCTCGACTTCACCCGGCTCGGGATTGCGGTTGCCCGGCGGACGGCACTTCAGCACGTTGGCGATGTAGACATTCTCCCGGCGCGAGAGGCCGATCGCCGCGAGCATGTTGTCGAGAAGCCTGCCGGCCTGCCCGACGAATGGATCGCCGAGCCGATCTTCCTCGGCGCCAGGGGCTTCGCCGATCAGCATCCAGTCCGCGTCCTCGTCGCCGACGCCGAAGACCGTCTGCGCGCGCGTCTTGTGCAGGCCACAGGCCGTGCATCCGGGCACCGCCTGCTTGAGCTCGATCCAGCTCGGCGGGCTTGGCGCCGTGGCAGGCGCCTCGGGCGTCGGGCGGCTTTTGAGACGCCAGACGGGCCCCAAGCCCATCTCGGTGAGGATCTCCGCGCGGCGGCTCACAGGGCGAGCGAGAACACGAGCGCGTCTTCGCGCCCGAAACGTGCCGGGTAATAGTCGCGCCGCACCGCCACCTTGCGAAAACCGAAGCGCGCGTAGAGCTCCTGCGCGCCCCGATTGCTCGGTCGAACTTCCAGGAACACGTTCTTCGCGCCCAGCGCACGCGCCATGCCGGTCGCCTCGCGCAGAAGCGCGCTGCCGTGGCCCACGCGCTGGTGGCGCTCGGCGATGGAAAGATTCAGCAGATGCGCCTCGCCCGCTGCGGCCATCAGGATGAAATAACCGACCAGCTCGCCGTTCACGCGCCAGGTGCGGCATTCGTAGCCGGCGCGGATCGAGTCGGCGAAATTTCCGAGCGTCCACGGATGCGTGTAGATCGCGTTCTCGATCGCCAGCACCTCGGGCAGGTCTTCCTGCCTCATCGGCAGCAGCTCGGGAACGTCCTTCAGTACCGCGCTCATCGGGTTTGCAGTTCCTGCTGGGTAAACGCCACTTTCTCGCGCACGTAGATCGGCGCCGCCAGCGCGGCATCGACTCCTTCGCCGCGTTCGAGTCGCGGCACGGCGAGCTGGGCGATCGCGAGCGCCGTTGGATGAACTTCCGGCAGCACTGTGCGAAGGCCCAGGTTTCCATGCGCGGCAAAACCGCTGCCGCAACCGATCCAACCGTCGCCCGGCGGCAAGGCCACCGCCTGCGGCGCGACGCACTGCGTGGCGATCACTTCGTGCCAGCGGCCGCCTTTAAATTCGAGCGCCGAATAATACACTTCGCGCATCCGCGCATCGATGCACGCGACGACGCGCGAAGCGCCCGATTCCTGGGCGATCGCTTCGAGGGAAGAAATGCCGATCACCGGCAATCCCCGCGCGACGGCGAGTCCCTGCGCGAGCCCGCACGCAATGCGCAGGCCGGTGAATGCGCCCGGGCCCGCTCCGAAGGCGACTGCGTCGAGATCGCGCGCGGCAAGGTGGCGGTCGTGCAGCAGCTGCTCGAGCATCGGCAGCGCGAGCTCGGAGTGCCGATGGCCCGCCCGCCGCTCGAGTCCGGCGATGTCTCCGTCGATGCAAAGCGCGGCCGAGCACCACTCGCTGGAGGTCTCGAAGGCGGCGAATTTCATGGCCGATTCTATATACTGCGCGCCATGAAAGAACACCGCATAGCAGTGATCCCGGGCGACGGCATCGGCCGGGAAGTCATTCCGGAAGGCGTGCGCGTCCTCGAAGCGGTCGGTGCGCGCCACGGCATCAAGTTCGCGTGGAAGGAATTCCCGTGGAGCTGCGACTGGTACCAGGCGCACGGCAAGATGTGCCCGGACGATGCCGCCGACATCCTGCGCAAGTTCGACGCGGTGTACTTCGGCGCCGTCGGCAATCCCGCGCTGGTTCCCGACCACATCGCGGTCTGGGGACTGCTCATCAACTTCCGCCGCTGGTTCGACCTGTACGTCAACCTGCGCCCGGTGCGCCTGTTCAAGGGCATGCCCTGCCCGCTCGCCGGCCGCAAGCCCGGCGACATCGACTACTTCGTGATTCGTGAGAACACCGAAGGCGAGTACGGCAACGTCGGCGGGCGCATGTTCGAAGGCACCGACCGCGAGGTGGTCACGCAGCTCGCGAGCTTCTCGCGCAAAGGCACCGATCGAATCATGAAATACGCGTTCGAGCTCGCGCGCACGCGGAAGAAGCACGTGACTTCGGCGACGAAGTCCAACGGCATCTCGATCACCATGCCGTACTGGGACGAGCGCTTCGCGCTGATGGGGAAAAATTATCCCGACGTGCGCACCGACCAGTACCACGTCGACGGCCTCACCATCCAGATGGTGCTCAATCCGGACCGGTTCGACGTGATCGTGGCGTCGAACCTTTTCGGCGACATCCTCTCCGACCTCGGCCCGGCGACCGCCGGCACGATCGGCATCGCCGCCTCCGGCAACATCAACCCCGAGCGCACCGCGCCTTCCATCTTCGAGCCGGTGCACGGCTCGGCACCCGACATCGCCGGCAAGAAGATCGCGAATCCGCTGGCGACGATCTGGTCGGGCGCGCTGATGCTCGAACACCTTGGCCACCCGCAGGCAGCGGCCGACATCCTGCGAGCGATCGAGCAAGTCATCATCGACGGGCCGCATACGCCAGACATGAAAGGCAAGGCCGGCACGTCGGACGTCGGCGCCGCAGTCGCCGAGGCGGTGCGTGCCCAGTCCAAAGTGGCTGCGTGAAAACGTATCGCGTCGCCGCCATTCCCGGCGACGGTATCGGCAACGAGGTCATCCCCGCCGGCATCGAAGTCCTGAACAAGGCGGCGGACGGCTTTGGGCTCGAGTTCGAGCATTTCGACTGGAGCTCCAGGCGCTACGTCGAGACCGGCGGCTATATCCCGGAGGGCGGCCTCGAGCGTCTCAAGAAATTCGACGCGATTTTCTTCGGCGCCGTTGGCGCGCCCGATGTCGCCGACCACCTCTCGCTCTGGGGCCTTCGCTTGCCGATTTGCCAGGGCTTCGACCAGTACGCCAACGTGCGGCCGGCCCGGGTGCTTCCCGGCATCCGCTCGCCGCTCGACAAAGGCAAGGACATCGACTGGGTCATCGTGCGGGAGAACACCGAGGGTGAATACTCGGGCGCCGGCGGCCGCGTGCACACGGGGCTGGATAACGAAGTGGCCATGGAGATCTCCACCTTTACGCGCAGCGGCGTCGAGCGCGTGCATCGCTTCGCCTTCGATCTGGCGCAAAAGCGGCCGAGGAAGCATTTGACGCTGGTGACGAAGTCCAACGCCCAGCGGCACGGAATGGTGCTCTGGGACGAGATTTTCTTCCGGGTGGCGAAGGATTTTCCCGGGGTGAAGACCGAGCGCATCCTGGTCGACGCCATGACCACGCGCATGGTGCTGAACCCCGCGGCCATCGATACGGTCGTGGCATCGAACCTCCATGCGGACATCCTGTCCGACCTCGCCGCGGCGCTGTCCGGCTCGCTCGGCATCGCGCCTACCGCGAACCTCAATCCGGAGCGCAGGTTTCCGTCGATGTTCGAGCCGATCCACGGCTCGGCCTTCGACATCACCGGAAAAGGCGTTGCGAACCCGATCGCGACGTTCTGGACTGCATCCATGATGCTCGAGCACCTGGGCGAGGCGAAAGCGGCTGGCCGCATCATGAAGGCGATCGAAACAGTCACGGCGAAGAAAGTCTTCACGCCCGACCTCGGCGGCACGGCGCGCACGAAAGACGTCACCGCCGCAGTGATGGCCGCGCTCTGACATGGCCGCGGGCGTGGTTCATTCGATCAACGTCTCGAATGGCGGCGTGCCGAAGCTGCCGCGCGAGGCGTGCTTCGTCGGCGTCGGCGGCCTCGAGGGCGACCGGCAGCGCGACTTGCGCTATCACGGCGGGCCCGGGCGAGCGGTGTGCCTCTACTCGCTCGAGCTGATTACCGCGCTCCAGGCCGAAGGACATTCGATTGCCCCGGGCTCGATCGGCGAGAACCTCACGGTCGGCGGCGTCGACTGGGCGCAGATGACACCGGGCGCGCGCGTCGAGATCGGACCGGTGGTGCTCGAGCTCACAGACTACGCGCCCCCGTGCAACAACATCGCACGCTCGTTCCAGCGCAGGCAGTACGTGCGCGTCAATCAGAAGGTGAACGCCGGCTGGAGTCGCTTGTACGCGCGCGTGCTCGTCGAAGGCACGGTGCGCGTCGGCGACAGCCTGAAGATAGCCGCATGAAGCTGTGGGACGATGTCGACCGCTATATCACCGATACGCTCGTGCGCCCGGATGCGGCGCTCGACGCTGCGCTCGAGGCGAGCGATGCCGCCGGCTTGCCGGCGATCAATGTTTCGCCGAACCACGGCAAGCTGCTCTGGATGTTCGCGCGCCTTGTCAATGCCAGGCGCATCCTCGAGGTCGGCACGCTCGGCGGCTACAGCACGATCTGGCTCGCGCGGGCGCTGCCGCCCGGTGGCCGGCTGGTTACGCTCGAGGCGGTGGAGAAACACGCCGCCGTAGCGCGGGCCAACATCGAGCGCGCCGGGTTTTCACAAAGCGTTGAGGTGCGCGTCGGGCAGGCGCTCGATGCGCTGCCGACCCTGCAGGGCCCGTTCGATCTCGCGTTCATCGACGCGGACAAGCAGAACAACGCGGAATACTTTCGCTGGGCGCTGAAGCTCGCGCGACCCGGCAGTCTGATCGTCGTCGACAACGTGGTGAGGGATGGAAAAGTCATCGATGCCCAATCGCGCGATGCAGCCGTCCGGGGCGTGCGCAAGCTGAACGAGCTCATCGCCACGGAGAAACGCGTGTCCGCCACTGCCATCCAGACAGTCGGCAGCAAAGGCTACGATGGCTTTGCGGTCGCGCTGGTCCTTGCATGAGCACCATCCTCATTACAGGCGCAAGCCGTGGCCTGGGCCTCGAACTCGCAAGGCAATATGCCGCGGACGGCTGGCAGGTCATCGGGACCGTGCGCGACGATGCTTCGAAAAAGCGGCTGGAAAAGCTCGGCGCCGAAGCGCATACGCTGGATGTGGCGGACTTCCAGCGCGTGCGCGAGTTTGCCCGGCGGCTCGACGGCAAGGCGTTGGACATCGTGTTCTGCAACGCCGGCATCAGCGGCAAGCGCGGCGTCGAGCTCGGCAGCTTCGACTACGACTCCTGGGCCGAGGTGCTGCGCACCAACCTGCTCGGCGCAGCGGCGGTGGCGGAGGCGCTGGTCGACAACGTTGCCGCGAGCCAGCGCAAGGTGATCGCCATGATGTCCAGCCGCCTGGGGTCGATCACCGAAGCGAGCGGCATGACCATTCCCTATTCGACGAGCAAGGCCGCGCTCAACATGCTGGTCAAAGGCCTGGCCGCGAATCTGTCTGCACGCGGCATCACGGTGGTTGCCTTCAGTCCCGGATGGGTGCGCACCGACATGGGCGGCGCAGGCGCCGCGCTTGCGCCCGAGACTTCGGTCGGGGGGCTGCGCAAGGTATTGAATGGCCTGAAGAGCGCGGACTCCGGAAAATTCTTCTCCTACGACGGATCGGGCATTCCATGGTGAGCGTCGAAGTGATCGCCGTGACCGGCGGCAAGGAGCTGCCGATCACTGGGCGCATCAGCGCGCCGGCGCGGCAGGAGGACGGCAGCTGGCTCTGCACGGTGGAACTGGCGCCTTTGCAGCAGCAGGGTCTCAATGTGCGCGGCGTAGATTCGTTCCACGCCATCTGGCTGGCATGCTCGCTGATCCTCAAGGTGCTGGTGCAGCTCAAGGAGAGCGGCGCCGACCTGCGCAGCCACGACGGCAGCGAATTTCCGCTCGACGCGTACCTCGCGGGCCTGGACGAGAAGAGCTGATTGCTGCAGACCGACAGCGCGCGTAACCGGCTGGTCGGCATCGGCATCGTCTCCTTCACGTACTTCCTCTTCACGCTGCTCGACGGCAGCGCGAAATGGCTGGTCGGCACCATGCCCGTCATCATGGTGGTGTGGCTGCGCTTCGTTATGCACGCGATCATCGCGAGCGCGGTCCTGCTGCCCCTGAGGGGCACCGCAGTGCTGAAAACCCGCTACTGGCGCTGGCACGCCGTGCGCGCGCTGATGTTCGTCGCCATGACGGGCATCAATTTCTGGGCGCTGCAATACCTGCAGCTCACGGTGACCTCCTCCATCTTCTTCACCGTGCCGATCATCATTGCCCTCATCAGCGCGGTGCTGCTCGGCGAGAGGCTGGACGCCGGCCGCTGGATCGCGATCATCGCCGGCTTTGCCGGCGTGCTGGTGATCGTGCGGCCGGGCTCGGCCGAGTTCCATCCCGCGATGCTCGCTTCGCTGGTCAACGCCGTCATGTACGCGATCTTCATGCTGATGACGCGCCGGCTGGCCGCGTACGATTCGGCGGAAACCATCCAGTACCTGCCCGCGGTCGGCGCCGCAATCGTGTTGACCCCATTTGCCCTTGCCGGCTGGGAATGGCCCGACACCTCGCTCGAGTGGACCGTTGCATGCCTTCTAGGCGTCTTCGGCGCCGCCGGCCATTACCTCCTCGCGCTCGCGCACAAGTACGCTTCCTCGGCCGTGATCGCACCGTTCGTCTACCAGCAGGTGGTCTACATGGCGCTCTTCGGATTCGTCGTGTTCGGCGACGTGCCGGCGCCGGCGATCTGGGTCGGGGCCGCCATCGTCGTGACGAGCGGCCTGTACCTCTTCCATCGCGAGCGGCGCGGGTGAGCGACCCGGTCGCGGTGCCCTTGTGGCTCGCGATCGCAGCGGCCGCGCTTGCAGGGTGGGCGTTCTACGAGCACCTGCTAATGCCGGCGCTGCGCTGGATGGTCACGCACCCGGCGAACCGCGTCATCGACAAGGTGTCGAGCCGCCTTCGCATCGGCATCCGTCCGTTCCAGCGCACGCGCCGCCAGGCGCTCGTGCATCGCCTGGTCACCGATCCGAAGGTGCACCAGGCCGCCGAGCAGTACGCGCTCGAGAAGAAGATTCCCCTGCCGGCGGTGATGCAGCGCATCGAGCGCTATGCGCGCGAGATCGTGCCGGCATTCAACGCCTACCTCTACTTTCGGATCGGCTACTGGCTCGGCCGGGCGATCGCCCGCACGCTGTACCGCGTTCGCCTGGGCTACATCGATTCGGACGGCATCGCCCGCATCGATGCCGACGCCACGGTGGTGCTGGTGATGAACCACCGCTCCAACATGGACTACGTCCTGGCTGGATTCATGGCCGCGGAGCAGGCCGCGCTTTCGTATGCCGTCGGCGAATGGGCGCGCATCTGGCCGCTTTCCGCCCTGATCCGCTCCATGGGCGCGTATTTCGTGCGGCGCAATTCCGGCGATGAGCTGTACCGCCGCGTGCTCGAGCGCTACATCGCGATGGCGACCGAAGCCGGCGTGCCGCAGGCCGTGTTCCCCGAAGGCGGCCTATCGCGCGACGGACTCATGCGCGCGCCGCGGCTGGGCGTTATCGATTACATGATGCGCGGATTTCGCATCGAGGGCGGACGCGACCTGGTGTTCGTTCCGCTTGGCATCAATTACGACCGCGTCCTCGAGGATCGCACTCTCCTCCTGTCGGCCGACGGGCCGCGTCAGTCCGCCCTCGGCGGCACCTTTGCTTTCATCTGGCAGAACGTGCTGCTCGTCGCGCGCAGTCGCTGGCGGCGCTTCGGCTATGCGTGCGTGAATTTCGGCCGGCCGCTCTCCATGCGCGAGTACTGCCGGGCGCATGGGGTGGATTTCCAGCGGCTCTCGGGCGACGAGCGCCGACGCGCCATGGCCGAGCTCGGCGCCGCGCTCATGCAGGCCGTCGGGCGCGTGGTGCCGGTCGTGCCGGTGGCGCTGATGGCGACCATTTTCGCGCGCAACCCGCAGCGCGCGTTGTCCGAGCTCGAGCTCAAGGCGCAAGTCGCGCCGCTCATCGCCGCGCTCGAAGCGCGCGGCGCTCACATCTATGTGCCGCGAAGCGACCTCGACTACGCCCTCACGGTCGGCCTGCGCATGCTGCAGTTGCGAAAACTGGTCGACGAGCGCGACGGCGTATATCTAGTAAGGCCCGAGGAGCTCGCGCTGGTCCAGTACTACGCGAATTCCATAGCCCACCTTTTGGCCCCCGTAGTAAAGTGACATTGCACAGGGGGGGCCATGGCCAAGGGGACGCGGCGCTCGGCTCGCGGCACAAGCAAGGACGCATTTCCGAACCTGTCCTCGGACTGGTACTGGGAGCAGGACGCGGAGCTGCGCTTCACGCGCGTGCAGGTGAGGAATGGTGATCCGGTAGAGCAGCGCCTCGCCGAGCGCATCGTCGGCAAGAAGCGCTGGGAAACCGGCATCGAGATCGAAGGCGGCTGGGACGAGCACCGTGCTGCCCTCGAGGCACACGCCCCGTTCCGCGATGTCCTGATGTGGCGTGAGCTCGACGACGGCAGCCGCCGCTACGTCAGCACTTCCGGCGAGCCGGTGCTCGACGCGAAAGGCCGCTTCACCGGCTATCGCGGCATCGGACGCGACGTCACGGCGCAGAAGCGCGTCGAGCGGCTGCTGCGGCTCGAGCATCGCGTGATCCGCCGCCTGAGCGAGGCCGCGCCCGCGCACGAGGCGCTCGCCCGCGCCCTGGAGGCAGTGTGCGAGACCGAGGGCTGGGACTGCGGCGAGATCTGGACGCTCGATGAGCGCGCCGACCGGATGCGGCGCACGGCGCACTGGTTCGATCCGTCAAGCGAAGCGGCACGCGGCTTCATCGAAGGCTCGCGCGAGCTATCGTTCGCCCGCGGTACCGGCCTCATCGGCGCGGTATGGGCATCCGGCGAGCCGCTCTGGGTGGCCGATGCGCGCGCGGACCCTCGCGCTGCGCGCACTCATCTCGTCGAGCACACGGGGCTGGTCGCCGTGGTCCTCTTCCCGATGTGGACGCGCGGGCAGGTCACCGGAGTGCTCGCGGTGACCAGCCGCCGGATGCGTCCGCCGCACAAGCGCGTGCATCAGGCGCTGCACGTGGTGGCGAGCATGATCGGGCAGTACCTCGAGCGCGCGGCAGCCGAGCAGGCGGTACGCGAAAGCGAGGAGCGCTTCCGCAGCCTGACCAACCTCTCCTCGGACTGGTACTGGGAGCAGGATTCCGAGCATCGCTTCACCCGCATCGAGGGAAGATATGTTGCCGGCGGCGACCCGGCATTGCGCGATCGGCTCATCGGCACGCGGCGCTGGGAAGGCGAATTGCACGTCGAGGGCGGTTGGCCGGCGCATCGTGAGCTCGTCGATGCGCGCCGGCCTTTCCAGGATGTCATGATGTGGCGCGAAATTCCGGATGGCAGCCGCCGCTACATCAGCCTGAGCGGGGAGCCCGTGCTCGGGCCTGCCGGCGAGTTCATGGGCTATCGCGGAGTCGGACGCGACATTACCGCGCAGAAGCACGCCGAGCTTCGGCTCAAGCTCGAGCACAAGGTGGCGGGCCTCCTGGCGGATGCCGAAGACAGCTCCGGTGGCCTGCAGCAGGTGATCCGCGCGGTATGCGAAGCGGAACATTGGGCCTGCGGCCGGTACTTCGGCCTCGATGAGGCGGCCCAGGTCCTGCGCTTCGAAGATGCGTGGTGCATACCGGATCGGGGATTCCTCGATTTCGTCGAACGCTCGCGCGCGCTCACGTATGCGTCGGGCGAAGGCCTGGTGGGCAAGGTGTTGCAGACCGGGGAGCCGGTGTGGACCGCCGACGGCCGCGCCGACGCCCGCGTGCGCGAGAAAAGCCTGGCCGAGGGCACGGGCGTGCGCGGCGTGTTTGCCTTTCCCGTCGTCTCGGACGGCCGCACGGTGGGCGTGCTCAGCTTCTCGAGCTCGCGGTTGCGCGAGCCCGACGCGCGGCTGCGCGATGCCTCGCGCGTGATCGGCAGCCAGATCGGCCAGTTCCTGCAACGCAAGCGTGCGGAGGAAGCGCTGCGCGAGAGCGAAGCGCGCTTCCGCAGCCTGACGCAGATGTCGTCCGACTTCTTCTGGGAGACGGACCAGTCGCATCGCTTCGCGCAGCTCGTTCATGGGCCCAATTACCCCGACGCGTACATGGGGCGCGCGGTCCTGGGCAAGACACCATGGGAAATTCCCTCGGTGAGCCCGGACGAAGCCGGCTGGACAGCCGTGCGCCAGCTCATGGCGCGCCGGCTGCCGCTGCGCGACTTCGAGTTCGCCCGCCGGGTTGCCGACATTGGCGTGCGCTACTTCTCGGTGAGCGGCGAGCCGCGCATCGCCTCCGACGGGCGCTTCATGGGCTATCGCGGCGTGGGGCGCGACGTAACCGAGATCGCGCTGGCACGCGAGCGTATTTCATCGCTTGCCTACAGCGACCCGCTCACCGGGCTAGCGAACCGGACGAGCCTCGGTCCGTCCCTCGAGCAGGCGGTGCAGCGCACACGCCGCCGCAACGCCAAGCTGGCGGTGGTATTCATCGACCTCGACGGCTTCAAGCAGATCAACGACGCCTACGGGCACGACGCCGGCGACGCGTTGCTGGTCGAGGTTGCGGCGCGGCTGCGCAAGCACCTGCGTGCAGGCGACCTCGTTGCACGCCTGGGCGGCGATGAGTTCCTCGTCGTGCTGGAGGAAATCCAGGACCTGCTGCCGGTCGAGGTCGTGGCCCGCAAGCTCCTCGCGGAAATCATGCATCCCTATTCGACGGGCGGCGCCGAGCTTCGCGTCACGGCGAGCATCGGCATCAGCGTGCTTCCGGATGACGCGGCGGATGCGGCCGCCTTGATGAAGCACGCCGACACGGCGATGTACGCGGCCAAGCAGACCGGCAAGAACACGCTTTGCTTTTACAGCGCGACCCCCGCCAACGACGCGGCGGACACCGCGTCACAGTCGAGGGCGGCTAGCGCTTCAGATTCCGGTTAGCGTCCTGGATGTCGCGGCGTAGCTGGTCGCGTTCCTGCGGGGACAGCTGCTGGCGCGGCCGCTCCTGGCGATCGCGGTCCCGATAGACGTCGCGCATGTCGTCGCGCATGCGCTGGCGGTCGTCGCGGCTCATGCTCTGGTTCTTCCCCGGCACGCCTTTGGCGTCCCGGTCGCCGCGCTGGGCGAGCGCCGGCGCCGCGGCGAGCGCCAAAACCAGCAGGATTACGCGGCTTTTCATGCTCGAAGCCATGTTACCGGGATGGCGCACGGCAGGCGTGTCGCCTCCTCCGATTTTTGTAACAATCCATTGCTATGGCCGAGCTCAAGACGCGAATCCTCGTGGTCGATGACGACCAGCGCCTGCGCGATCTCCTAGTGAAGTACCTGAGCGGCGAGGGCTACGAGGTGAAGGCCGTCGCCGATGCCCGCGGCATGGACAAGCTGCTCGGGCGCGACCGCTACGACCTCCTGGTGCTCGACCTGATGCTGCCCGGTGAGGACGGCCTCGCGATCTGCCGGCGCCTGCGCTCGCAGCAGAGCGCGCCGGCGATCATCATGCTCACCGCCAAGGGCGACGATGTCGACCGCATCGTCGGCCTGGAGATGGGCGCCGACGACTACCTGCCCAAGCCGTTCAACCCGCGCGAGCTTCTCGCGCGCATCAACGCGGTCCTGCGCCGGCGCGCGCCGGCCGGTCCTCCGGGTGCACCGGCTGCCGGCGGCGACCTGCACCGCTTCGGCCCCTTCGAATTCAACCTCGCCACGCGTGCGCTGACCCGCGACGGCAAGGCCGTCTCGCTCACCACCGGCGAATTCTCGGTGCTGAAGGTGCTGGTCCAGCATCCGCGCCAGCCGCTGTCGCGCGACAAGCTGATGGAGCTCGCCCGCGGGCGCGAGTACGAGGTGTTCGACCGCTCGATCGACGTGCAGATCTCGCGGCTGCGCAAGATCGTCGAGGAGGATCCGGCGCATCCGAAGCACATCCAGACGGTCTGGGGCTTCGGCTATGTTTTCGTGCCCGACGACCAGACCAAGTGACGTTGTTCGCGCGGGCGTTCCTGCTGATCGCCCTGCTGATCGTTACAGCGGTCCTCGCGTCGTTTCAGATCTACCGGATGTACGAGCGCGAGCCGCGCTCCCGCGAGCTTGCGCAGCAGACCGTCAGCACGATAAACCTGACGCGCGCCGCCCTGGTGAACGCGGATCCGGTGCTGCGGCGCCAGCTCCTCATCGAGATGAACGAGACCGAGGGTCTGCGCGTCTTCCCGGTCACGGCGAGCGAGAAGACCGAGCCCTTGCCCGACGACCCGCTGTTCGAACGGGTCGCCGCACGCGTGCGCGAGGCCTTGGGAGAGGAAACGCGCTTCGCGTTCTCGCACGACGGCGAGGACGGCTTCTGGGTCAGCTTCTTCATCGACGAGGACGAATTCTGGGTGATGCTGCCGCGCGAGCGCTTCGAGCTCGAGTTCGGCCTCGAGTGGCTCGGCTGGATCGCGGGGGTCCTCGCGCTCGCCCTGGTCGGCGCATGGCGCATCGCCTCGAACATCGCACGCCCCCTCGCCGCCATGCGCCGAGCCGCCGTGAGGCTGGGGCGCGGCCAGCAGCACGAGGCGCTGCCCGAGGAAGGCCCGCGGGAGCTTCGCACCGTCGCCGCGTCGTTCAACCGCATGGCGAGCGACCTGCAAGGCATGGAGCGCGAGCGGGCGATGGTGCTCGCGGGCATCTCGCACGACCTGCGCACACCGCTTTCCCGCCTGCGCCTGGCGCTCGAGATGAGCGGGGCGGACGCGCAAGCTTTGGACGCGATGACCGCGGACATCGAGGAGATGGACGCGATCATCGGCCAGTTCCTCGACTTCGCGCGCGGCGCCGACGAGAAGAAGGAGGCGCACGACCTCGATGGCCTGCTCGCCGAGCTGGCCGAGCATTACGCGCGGATCGGCAAGGACGTGCGCTACACGCCGCGCACGTTCAAGCCGTTCCGTTTCGCGCGCATGGCCGTGCGCCGCGCCATCGCCAACCTGGTCGACAATGCGCTGCGCTACGCGGGGGAGCCGGTCGAGATCGACCTCTCCGCCCGCGATGGAAATGCCGTCGTCGAAGTGCGCGACCAGGGCCCGGGCGTCCCGGCGAGCGAAGTCGAGCGGCTGAAGCGTCCTTTCACACGCCTCGACGACTCGCGCTCGGGCAGCGGCGGCTCCGGCCTCGGCCTCGCGATCGTGGATCGCACCGCGCAGGCGCATGGCGGCACGCTCGAGCTCCTGCCGCGCTCCCCGCGCGGCCTTGTCGCACGCCTCACACTTTCGACCCGATAAAAGGGGTCAGAGCAATTTTCTTGTAACTACTAATGAGCATAGGTGTTACAGGAAAATTGCTCTGACCCCTTTTTAGAGTCTGGCGTAGCGCGCCGCAAGGACGGCGAGGTCCTCCGGTACTCTGTAAAAGCGATCGTCTAGTTCGGCCAGGCGTGCCTCGCTGACGCCCGGCCTCAACGCCTGCTCGAGCATTGCCGCCGTCTTGCGCGCACCGATGGCGACCAGCGCTATGACCGCGGAGCCCGCACGCCGCCGGCCCTTGTTGTGCAGGTATTGCGAGAACCCGCCGTTATTCACATCCGCCTCCAGCTCCCCGACGAGGAGCAGGCGACGGTCCACCGCAGAAAGGCGGTAGCGCGGATCGCGATAGGCTTTCTGGCCGACCTCCCTGTAGCGGTCGTAGAAGCGCTGTTGCTCGGCTTGCAGCACGAGCTGCGCCCGCGTCAGCGTCTTCGGCTTCCTCAGGCGGTAGTAATGCAGCGAACCCATCTTCGACGCCCGGCTTGACCACACGCGGAGCTCAAAAACATTGCCGTCATGTTCTTCGCGCCACCAGCGCCGACCCGCCCCGGTATCCGTGGGTTCGAGCCGATGCCCCCTGGCGTTGAGGGTCTTGACCAGCCGCTCGACAGCCGGCAATCCCCCGCTCTCCAGCGTCTTCATCACCGCGTGGTTGGCCGCGGCTCGCAGCTCCGCGGACTTCGGCGAGCCCGGCTTCGACTCGACAAGGGCTTTCAGGATCTGGTCGGTGCGCATCGAATGCGGCTATCGTAGCCAAATGGCGAAAAGCGCATATGCCATCGAGCCGCCGGTCGAACCGATGCTGGCCAAGCTGGCCGAGGCGCTGCCGCCGGCCGGCGATTATCTTTTCGAGCCGAAATGGGACGGTTTTCGCGCGCTGGTGTTCCACGGCGGCAACGAGCTCTACATCCAGAGCCGCGATTCGCGACCGCTCGACCGCTATTTCCCCGAGCTGCACGACGCGCTGCTCGAGCGCCTGCCCAAAGGCTGCGTGCTGGATGGCGAGATCGTCATCGCCACGCCCCACGGCCTGGACTTCGACGCCTTGCAGCTGCGCCTGCATCCGGCGGCATCGCGGGTCGCCAAGCTGGCGAAGCAAACGCCTTCCTGCTTCGTCGCCTTCGACGCGCTCGCGCTCGGCGGCCGCAACCTCATGGGCGCGCCGCAGGGCGAGCGCAGGTCCGCGCTGGAGAAAGCGCTGGCCAAGGCAAAGGCGCCGACCTATCTCACGCCGATGACCCGTGACCGCGAGCAAGCGCTGCACTGGCTGGAACACTTCGAAGGCGCGGGGCTCGACGGCGTGATCGC